>CACMOZ010000024.1 GCA_902615435.1 uncultured Pelagibacteraceae bacterium | reverse complement strand
TTGTGGTGGAGGCCTAATTAGTGAACCAATGGCCAGACTAGGAGCTAATGTAACTGGAATAGATGCTTCTGAAAAAAATATTAAGATAGCTAAATTTCATTCTGAAAAAAGTAAACTCAAAATTAATTATCAAAATACTTCACCAGAAAATTTTGATGAGCCGGAAAAATTTGACATAATCTTAAATCTTGAGGTTATTGAACATGTGGAAAATGTAAATTTATATATAAAATCATGTAAAAAATTATTAAAAAAAAAGGGATTAATGTTTACTGCAACTTTAAATAGATCATTTACTTCTTTTATAAAAGCAATTGTAGGTGCTGAGTATATATTAAGGTGGCTACCTATTGGAACACATGATTGGAACAAATTCATCAAACCAGAAGAATTAGAAAAATATTTATTAGAAGAAAATTTTTCTACAATAGATATAAAGGGACTTAAATTTAATCCATTGTTATCAAAATGGAAACAATCCAATGACTTATCTGTGAATTATATAATTAGCAGTAATAAAAATTAGTTATCTTTATTTACCCAAGGAATCGAAAATAAATTAATACCTTCCTCTGCAAGCTCTTCCCTTTCTTTGGGGGTGCTAGTACCATAAATTGCTTTATTATTTTTTTTATCATAATAAATTTCTCTCACTTTTTTACTGAAATCTTTACCGACATAATCAAAATTATTTTCTATGTATTTTCTTAATTGTAATAATTTATTTTTTTCATTCTTTAATTCATTTTTGAGCGTTTTAATTGTTTTGTCATCAATTTTAGAATTTGAAATCATAGGGGCCATAATTGATTTATCAATTTTTTTTGAAGAGCAAAATATACATTCCAGCAAGCCTTTCTTATTTAATTTATCGAATTCTTCCGAATTAGAAAACCAG
The DNA here is from genome assembly GCA_902615435.1 of uncultured Pelagibacteraceae bacterium. Taxonomy (GTDB): domain Bacteria; phylum Pseudomonadota; class Alphaproteobacteria; order Pelagibacterales; family Pelagibacteraceae; genus Pelagilacustribacter. Next base: position 1,223 of record CACMOZ010000024.1, on the reverse strand, counting down.
CTTTCGAATTCATGGTCGTTTTGACATTTTAAATTATATTTTATCATTTAATTTCTATAATCTGCATTTATATCTATGTAGTCATGTGTAAAATCACAAGTATAACATTTAAATGCATCACTACCTAATTTCAAATTTATCTCTATTTCGATTGAGCCCCACTGCATATATTCTTTAAGTTTTTTTTCATCGTAACTTTCTGAAATTTTTCCATTTTCTGCAACAATAAAATTACCAATTTTTATTCTTAATTTTTTTTGGTCAACTATTTCTCCTGATTTTCCAATTCCCATAGCAATCCTTCCCCAGTTTGGATCTTCTCCAGCTACAGCTGTTTTTACCAAAGGTGAATTTGCAATTGAAAAAGCAATATTTTTTGCACTACCTAGAGACTTTGCATTAATAACATTAATTGTCACAAATTTCTTAGCTCCCTCACCATCAACAACTATTTGTTTAGCTAAATTCAAACAAAGTTTTTTTAAAGCTATTTCGAATTTTTGGACTACTTTATCATTTAATGAAATATTCTGACCAATTTTAATTGATCTTGTAGAAAAGATAGAAACCATATCATTAGTAGATTGATCACTGTCAACTGTTATAGCATTAAATGAATTAGCAACTGCTCTTTTTAACAATGTTTTTAAAAGGTTGGAGTTAATATCTGCATTAGTAAAAATAAAAGATAACATTGTTGCTAAATTTGGAGCAATCATTCCTGATCCTTTTGCTATACCGCAAATTTTAATTAGTTCATCACCAACAATAATTTCCTCATATGCTAATTTAGGTTTAGTATCTGTAGTCATAATTGCTGATGCCATTTTAATCCAGTACATCTTATTATGTTCCATTCTCAATCTATCCACTAAATCCGATAGTCTGTCTTTAATTTGATCAACAGGAAATTCCTCTCCAATTACTCCGGTTGAGGCAAAAATTAGATCTTTAATTTTTACTGTTTCAGACGTTCCTTTTTGACTCTTGGACTCTTTAATTGTTAAAACTCTTGATAAATTTTTAGCGAGAATATCGATACTCTCTTTTCCTTGCTTTCCAGTAAATGTATTTGCATTTTTAGTATTTACTAATAATCCTTTAATAATTTTTTTATGAGAATTGTTGTTCCAAGGTATAAACTCAGATGTTATGCTATTTGAAGTAGTTAATGTTGCATAATTAGCTCCTTTGCTGAAATAAAATAAGGCTAAATCGTCTCT
>CACMOZ010000023.1 GCA_902615435.1 uncultured Pelagibacteraceae bacterium | reverse complement strand
TCATTAAAAAAATTATTGTTTGCACAACCTAATAATTTAAGAGTAGAAGTTTCTTGAATTTTTGGTTGCTTAATAGTTGTATTTGTTAATGCAGATAAATTTACTTTAATTTGTTCAAACGTAACAATATCATTTTCAATATTATCTTTAGTTGATATTATAATTCCATCAAACAAAATTAATTGTTTAGCTTCTACTATTCCATTTTTTGCAATTATTGTTGTGGATGTATTTCCATCTTCATTTGTGACAATATTTTTTAAATTATCCGACTCATCATGCAAGAAAATATTTGAAATTTTGTTTTCATATTTATTATCAATAATAAATGTCAAATCTTTAAATGAGTCACTGAATTTTTGAATTTTAAAGGTTGGAAGAATAGAAATTAAATTTTCATTACTTAAAAGCTGCCTTGATTTATTTAATGCTGCTGGCGCCAGAAATATAGAAAATATTAAATGGAAAATAGTTACAATTATTGAAATCTGAAAAAATAAATTTACTATTTGAATTTTTTTTACTCCAGAAGTCCACAGAATTATTAATTCATTCTCTTGAATTTGTCTTATTATAAAAATTGTAATTGTTAATAAAAAAGATAAAGGAATAAATTTTGAAACTATACCGAACAAGTTCAAAACTGAGTATTCAAAATAAGTTATTATGGGATATCCGCTATCAACAATTAAATCTAAAAAATTCACCGCTCTCACAGTCCAGGCAATAAGAGATAAGCTTAATAAAATGGTAATAAATAATTTAATTATCTCTAAGAAATAATTTTGATAAATTTTGTTTTGAAGCATTGTTGTATTTTGTATATAGATAATGCATTCATATAGTAAATTCAATCAATGGTTTAATTATTGTAAATTTAACGTTGAAATCTTGTATATTTGAACATATATAACTTTCAACCCAATTTGGTAAATTATATAAATTATGACAGTCAGAATAAATTACGCAAAAAAAACATTTAGTAAATCATCATCTAATCTCATACTGTTTTCCAATGATAAATTCAGCTCAGGTGCTATTAAAAAATATCTTTCTAATTCAGAATTTTCTTACATAAATGATCTATTAAAAACTATTGATGTTAAAAAAAACTTATTTGTTTTTGAGGTTAACTCAAAAAAAAAAATAATATTAATCTCCATAAAAAATAATTTAAAAATATCAGATGTAGAAAGTCTTGGAGCTGAACTTTATGGACGAATAAATCAGGGGAAAAATAGTGAATATTTTCTTAATTCTGATAGCATTTTAAGCAAACATAAAAACTTTTTAGGTCATTTTTTACACGGTCTTAAATTAAAATCTTATGAATTCAAAAAGTATAAAACAAAAAAGGAAATAAGAATTATTAATTTAAATATTATAGGAAGCACAAATAAGCCTTCTGCTCAAAACCAATTAAAATTTAAAGCCTTAGAAGAGGGTACTTTTTATGCACGTGATCTAGTTTCTGAACCGGGAAACGTATTGCATCCAGATGAATATGCAAAGAGGTTAAATTTATTAAAGAAAGATGGTTTAAAAGTAAATATATATGATGAAAAAAAATTAAAGAAGCTTGGTATGAATGCTTTACTTGGAGTAGGTATGGGAAGCATTAGAGGATCTTATCTTGTAACGATGGAATGGAATGGATTGAAAAACAATTCTAGACCATTAGCTTTTGTTGGAAAGGGAGTAACTTTTGATACTGGAGGTTACTCGTTAAAACCAGCGAGATTTATGGAAGACATGACGTATGACATGGCAGGCTCAGCAGCGGTAGTAGGATTAATGAAAAACTTAGCACTAAGGAAAGCAAAAGTTAACGCTGTAGGTGTCGTAGGCCTTGTAGAAAACATGGTAAGTGGAATAGCTCAAAGACCTGGAGATATTGTTAAGTCTTTTAGTGGAAAAACGATAGAAGTATTAAACACTGATGCTGAGGGTAGATTAGTTTTAGCTGATGCGTTAACTTATACTGAAAAAAAATATAAACCAAAATTTATTATAGATTTAGCTACCTTGACTGGTGCTATAATTGTTTGTTTAGGTTCTGAATATGCTGGACTTTTCTCAAATGATGATAAGTTATCGAAACAGATTTTAGCTGCGGGAGAAAATACGGAAGAAAAATTATGGAGAATGCCTCTTCATAAAAACTATGACAAGCTTATGAATTCAAAAAATGCAGACGTACAAAATATAAATTATGTAGGTGGCGCGGGATCAACAACAGCTGCTCAATTTTTGCAAAGATTTATTTTAAACAAAACTCCTTGGGCACACTTAGATATTGCCGGAATGGCTTTTTCAAAATACGGTGGTGCTTTAAATTCGGGTGGAGCAACAGGATTTGGTGTGAGATTATTAAACCAATTAATAGAGGAAAATTATGAATAAAAAAGAACAGACTTTATCTATTATTAAACCTGATGCAGTTGAAAGAAACTTAGTTGATGAAATT
>CACMOZ010000022.1 GCA_902615435.1 uncultured Pelagibacteraceae bacterium | reverse complement strand
AAAAATTATCCTAGGAGAGGACGCATTCGGAAATCAAATTAACAAAAAGATTATCGGAATTAAAGTATCTCCTTTAAATGATGAAATTAACAAAAAAAGATTAGGACCAGCAAAAGCATTATTTTATGCGGTAAAAGAGACCTGGTTTGTTATCGATGCCTCTTGGAGTTTTATTATTTCAATGTTTAAGGGAACTGGTGATACCACTCAATTAGGTGGACCTATCAAAATTGCAAAAATCACTGGACAGGTCGCTAAGTTAGGCTTCATAGCCTTTTTAAGTATAATGGCATATATTTCGATAAGTTTAGGATTTATAAATCTTTTACCTATTCCTATGCTAGATGGAGGACATTTAATGTTTTACGCTTTTGAGAAGATTTTAGGTCGTCCATTAACTCAGAGAACTCAGGAAGGTTTTTTCCGAATCGGGTTATTTTTATTGCTTTCTTTAATGTTCTTTACCACATTTAATGATTTAAAAGATTTAGGCTTGTTTTAAGCCACTTTTTAAAGTTAAAAAAGTCAATAAAATCAACACTTTTTGAGGCACAATATATTGTGTTAACATTTACGTGAAACACCAAAAAAACATTGATTTTATTGGGTTTTTCTGCAGATTAGAAAGTAACTAAAAAAGGGGCATAAAATGAACAAAAAACAACTAGTAGCGAAAATATCGTCAACTTTGGGTCAGAGTAAAGCTGATGCTGAGAGAACTTTTGACTCAATAACGACTATTATTTTAGATGCTTTGAAAAATGACGATACTGTAAAGATAGCTGGTTTTGGTACTTATAAAGTAGCAAAGAGAAAAGCCAGAGTAGGAAGAAATCCTAGAACAGGAGAATCAATTCAAATCGCTGCATCACAAAAAGTAAAGTTTTTACCTGCTAAAAGCTTAAAAGAAATGTTTAATCGATAAACGTTTATTTAGCCCTTATTTGATAATCTCAAATAAGGGCTAACTACTTGCAAAAACTGCATAGCTCAAATTAATACATATCAATACTAATTTAAATTTATAAATTCTATAAGGCCTTCAACAAGGGAGAACTTATGAAAAAATACATTGGTTACTTTTTAGCAGGAACAGCCATTTACTTTGGTTTTGCTGGTTTAGGTTATGCCGAGACTACAGTGTCTGCAGAAGTACAATACATATTTAATACTATATTATTTTTGATGTCAGGTTTCTTGGTCATGTGGATGGCCGCAGGTTTTGCAATGTTAGAGTCGGGTTTAGTAACATCAAAGTCCGTATCAGCAATCTGCGCAAAAAATATAGGTCTTTATTCAATCGCTGGAGTAATGTTCTGGCTGGTTGGTTACAATTTAGCTTACGGTATTCCAGAAGGTGGGTATATCGGTACATTTACACCGTGGAGCGATGCATCAAAACTTGAAACGGGTTATTCAGATGGATCTGATTGGTTTTTCCAAATGGTGTTTTGTGCCACTACAATGTCAATCGTTTCTGGTACGTTAGCTGAAAGAATTAAGATCTGGCCATTTTTCTTATTTGCCGCAATTTTAACTGGAATAATTTATCCAATTTCAATGGGTTGGCAGTGGGGTGGCGGATGGTTATCGGTTGCTGGATTCTCTGATTTTGCTGGTTCTACACTAGTACATGCTGCTGGAGGAGCTGCTGCTTTAGCTGGTGCTATTGTTCTAGGAGCTAGATCAGGCAGATTCTCAAGTAGAGGAGAAGCTAAGCCGATGGCGCCTTTTGCGGCATCATCAATTCCATTAGCAACTTTAGGAGTATTTATACTTTGGTTAGGTTGGTTTGGATTTAATGGTGGATCGCAATTAGCCGCTGGAACACTAGAAGACGTGTCCTCAGTAGCAACTATTTATATCAATACGAACTTAGCTGCAGGTGGTGGAGTATTAGCTGCTGCAACTGTATCAAGATTAATTGGCGGTAAGACTGACGTAGTAATGATGCTGAATGGCGCGATAGCTGGATTAGTGGGTATTACGGCAGAACCATTAACACCAAGTCCGTTAGCTGCAATCTTCATTGGAGCGATAGCAGGAGTATTAATGTACTTCTCAACAAAACTATTGTTCAAATTGAAAATTGACGACGTAGTAGGTGCTATACCAGCACACTTAGTAGCTGGTGTATGGGGTACATTAGCAGTGCCATTAACAAATGGAGATGTTACTTTCGGAGCACAATTCCTAGGAACTATCTCAGTTGTGGTGTTCGTATTCATAGTCTCGTTTATTGTTTTCAAAATCATTAAAAGTACAATTGGATTAAGAATAAGCAAAGAAGCTGAAAGACTAGGAACCGACAAAGCAGAAGTTGGTGTAATAGCTTACGGTATAAGAGACTAATTAAAATTCCCTCCCTCGTTAGTTGGGAAAAATTATAAGGCCTGTTTCGGTTCCCCCGTACAGGCCTTATTTATTTTACAAGTCTCGTATGCATTAAATTCATGCTTCAAAACTCTGAAATTTGATATCAAGTTTCAAAAAAAAAGGGGGAAACATGAAAAAATTAACTTTCATTTTATTAGGTTGTATTTCTGCTCTAATGATTAGCTCTCAAAGCTTCGCAGAAACTACAATGTCTCAAGAGGGACAGTATATTTTTAACTCATTAGGTTTTTATATAGGTGGAGTACTAGTTGCTTTC
>CACMOZ010000021.1 GCA_902615435.1 uncultured Pelagibacteraceae bacterium | reverse complement strand
CTTTGGTTAATGAATAAAACATTATACCAATATGGAGTTTCAAATTTATCTTTTGATTTAATTATTACTGCATCAATAAATTTTTTAATCTTTATTATATACCTGCTATCTTCAAATTCTAAATTTTTAAGATAAAATTTTTCAGTGGCAGCCTTTAATTCTTTATCATTAGAAAGAAAATATTTTATTTTCTCTAAGCATTCCTCTTTAGATTTAAAAAAGGGAAGTTCTGTTTGATTGTATATAAGCTCTGATGAAGCGCAATATTCTGAAATACATAATACGTTGGATATACCTGCCATCTGTATTCTTCCTTTCGTTTGATAAAATTTTTTAAATATTTTTAAATGATTAAAACTTCTATTCCCATTAGCAGACTCTGCAAAATTTAAAATTATTTTTGATTGGCTAATTAATTTAGCTAATTTTTCCATTGTATTGGACTCTTCATCATATGGAGAAACACATTTAACTTTTATACCATTTTTTTCTAAATGATTGATATAATCACTTCTTATAGTTTTATCTCTTCCAAAATGTAAAACTTCATAAATTTTTTTCAAACCATGGTCTTTAAATATTTTACCGTCTCCCTCAATTGGAACAAAGAAACTTTCTATCCCCAATTCTTTATATTTTAGTACTGAAATAGGTTCAGATGAAAAAACAAAATCACATTGTTGAGCTGTTATTAAATTTACTATGTGCCAAACCATGTCGTCACCTAAAAAAATCCCTTTTTTTACTTTGTTACTAATTTTTTTTAGAAAGTGATAATCAATTATATGTGCATGATCTCCCTCGAGCAAAACCGTTTGAATTTTTTTTAAATTAATTAAATTATTTATCTGATTGATAATTTCATTATTTGATAAATTTAAATAATCATTTATGAATAAAATTTCTACCTCATATTTATGTTTAAATTTTTCTAACCAGAAATCATTATTTTTAGTAACTATTTTTCTGTCTTTGAATACGAGTAAAATATTTTCCTTATTCATATTGCGGATAGCTTTTGGTGCCCTCGGCCAGACTCGAACTGGCACTCCCAAAAGGGCAAGGATTTTAAGTCCTTTGTGTCTACCAATTTCACCACGAGGGCACGTCGTTATTTTTATTGTTATTGTTAGTATATTAATACACAAGAGTTTTGAAGAAGTAAAAAAAAAATATTTTCCGTCTCTATCTCCTAGTTTGCACCTAGTCCTTCCATATTTTATAGGACAATAAATTAGTTTTTTTGTTAAAAGCACCTGGCAACAGAACGCCCCTTACATTCCTAGTTCTTAATTACTATTGCTAATTTAAATACGGATAGTGCAACTAAAACTATGAATGTTAAAAGGTTTTAAGTTTAATTATGCCTGGATTTTTATTTATGAACATCTCAGTTTGTTCTAAATTTTGAATAGCTGTTGCTGATCTAATAATACCAGAATATTTAAAACCTGTTTTTTCAACTACTTTTTTAAAAGCCTCCTCTGTTATAACTCCATTCGTAGGTACGCTTACAACACCTAAGCCTTTTTCCCATGAAACGGTTATTGTTGCTTCTGATCCAAATTCATCTTTAAAAGCTTTTGTTAATTTTTCTTGGCACATAAGACAAAACATACCTTCTACACCTGCAACTAAAGATTCTGCTGCTTTAGCAGTATTAAAATTAATTAATAATATGAATACAATTAAGAAAGTTTTTAAATTTTTCATAAATATAAATTATATTAATACACAAGAGTTTTAAAGAAGTAAAAAAATTATTTTCCGTCTCTATCTCCTAGTTTGCACCTAGTCTTCCCATATTTTATATGGACAATAAGTTAGGTTTATTTCCAAATAAGATTTAATAATTCTTGAGGGTATGATTTTTATTAGTTAATGAATGCAACTTTATAGATATAAGTTTTATCATTATTTCTATCATTTTGATGTCTAAATTCTGGTAAGTTTAGCTCCCAAACTAATTCTCCATCATTAGTAACTTGTCCGATTCTTTGTGAACCTGTAACTAACCAATTCCCATTTTCAAGCTTTTCTAGAGTTCTAAGTGGAATCCAAGGTGACTTTTTTCCATGTGGCTCAGGAATAGTCCACATTATTTTTGGACCATCTTCAACATTGTCAAAATTCCTTTTATTTATATTAGATGGTCTATTTCTATCTAGATAATAAAAAAAATTATTACCATTTTCATTATAAACTTCTGAAGGATCGTGTGCCCCTATAGCATTTTTAAATCTTTTTATAATTTTGTTATTTTTAATAACCACTACTTGGTCATAATTTCTTACACTTACCATAATACTTTCATCTTCAAGAATTCTTATAGAATTTGAGTGCAGGTTAGCTTTGTCCATTGCATATCTTGGATTAAGATCGGCCTCGTCCATATCAAAGAAATCTTCTGATTTTGACATTGATATTTTACAATCATTGGTAACTTTTGTTATTATTGAATTTTTTTCTCCTTTCAAGTCCCAACCATTTACAAAAATAAATGAACCATCATCTAATTTATCCAGATCATGACTAATATGTTTATTCTTACATGAGTTTAATACTTTACCTTTTCTATTAATTTCAAAAAAACCTTTTTTTGGTGCAACAATTAAAAATGTGTCAGTTTCAGGCAGCCATTCTATATCAGCACCTGCGTTCCATTCCGCATTCTTAAATTTTCCAGGGATTTTTTTTTTCCAAATAACTTTACCTTTATTGTCAATCTCTATAATTCTTTCGTTGTAGGTATCAACCAGACCAATATTTCCTTTTTGAACTTTATCAGCTTTATTAGTAATTAATTCACCTATAATTTCTGATTGAGCATTTATTGAAAAAAAGGATAAAGTTATGAAGAAATTAAAGACTATAAATAAATTTTTATACATAATTATTTAATCTTATATAGATAATTTTTATTTTTTTTATTGTTATTGTTAGTATATTAATACTCAAGAGTTTTAAATAAGTAAAAATAATTTATTTTACGTCTCTATCTTCTAGTTGTCTTCTAGTCTTCCCATATTTTATATGACAATAAATGAGTTTTTTTCTGTCCGCGGCAACTGGCAACAGAACGCCCCTTAACTAACAGAAACCGTTAATCCAATTCAAATATCAAATTAGGAACAGCACGAAGTTTTACACGAATTTTTTGAAAAAGTGTTATATTCTGTATATTATTAATCAAGGGACGAGAAACAGAACGCACCTTGCACTACAATTAAGAATGATAAATAATCAAGCATGATTGATTTTAAAAAAAATCCTAAATTAGCATTATTCACTTATGGAATATTATTATGTTCTGCTCTGATAGAAATAGGTGCAGAACTTGGACTCCATGAATTTGATGATTTTGCTTCACATCACGGCTTAGCAATTTTTTCTATCGGAAGTTTAATTGCTAATTGGGAAAAAATTTCTCAAATATT
>CACMOZ010000020.1 GCA_902615435.1 uncultured Pelagibacteraceae bacterium | reverse complement strand
GCTATAATCCCTATGTTCCCAAGTATGAAGGAGGAAAGTAAAGTAAATACTATAAGTAAAAAATAATTTGTGATCTTAATATCTATTATAAGCTTAAATACTATAATTGAAACAATAGCTATCATCACACTTCTTGTAACTGCTGCAAGCGCAACTGAAATAGTAACCTCTGTTGCTGATAGCGGCGCGTAAAGTAAATCAACTATATTACCTTGTATTTTTCCAATCATAAAAGAAGAAGATGAGTGAGAAAAAGATTGCTGAATAACTTGCATTGAAATCAACCCTGGCGCTAAAAAAGTTATAAAAGGAACTCCAAGCACATCTCCTCTATCTGCGCCTATTGCTAGAGATAAAACAAGTAAAAAGAGTAAAGATGAAATAAGTGGAGAAAAAATAGTTTGTATCCATACAATTAAAAATCTTAAGACTTCTTTTTTGTATAAAGTCCAAGCTCCAACCCAATTTATTAATCCAAATCTTCTCGATCCAATTTTATATTTTTTTGTAATTTCAACCATTGATAGTCTTATAACCTCTTATTAAAAAAACTGTGCACAACTAAAACTACTCACAGCTTTAAGGTCTTTTAATGTTTTAAACCCCAATATTATGTCCTAAGTTTTTCATAATTACTAAATATTGTAATTGTATACTATGAGTTGGACAGAAGAAAAAGTCGCTAAATTAAAAGAACTCTGGTCTAAAGGCCATACCGCAAGTCAAATAGCCGAAGCTCTAGGTGACACCACACGAAACGCGGTTATTGGTAAAGCTCATAGATTAAACTTAGAGGCAAGAGCCCCATCTAAACAATCTAGTCAGACATCAACATCTGTAAATAGACCTGTAAGAAGAGGATCTGCCCCTATTTCAAGGAAAGCTAAATTCCAATCAATTTTACTTGATAAAAATTTTGAACCAGAAAACCCTAAGTCTTTAGAGGAGTTAACTGATCAAACCTGTAAATGGCCTATAGGGCACCCGAATGAAGAAAAGTTTTATTTCTGTGGAAGGAAACCTGAAGGGGAATTCCCGTATTGTAAATTACACGTGCTATATGCATTTCAACCTAAAGGTACAAAAGAAGAGGTTCTTGATAAAGAAGATGACATTCCAGAATTTATTGAGAAAAAAGTTAAAGCCTCGTCTGGTTAACAAAACTTTAACATTACAATCATATAATTGGCTATGAAGTTTATTAAAAAATACCTTAAATGGTTAAGTACTTTTTTAGTTCTTACAGGTATTTTATTAACAAATTTGAATATGTATCCAGTAAATATAATGTTTCATGGAGCGGGAGTGGTTGGTTGGACTATTGCAGGTTTTATTTCTAAGGATAAAGCAATATTAACCAATTTTGGGTTACAGATTCCATTATTTATTATTGGTTTTTATCAAATTTTGGTTCCGTAAGTTCGGGACACTTCAATACATTTTTTATGAGGGAAATAAAAACAATATTATTTGTTTGTACTGGAAACTCTGCGAGAAGCATAATAGCAGAAAGTATTATAAATAATAATTTTCGAGATCAATTCATCGCATTTAGCGCCGGAAGTAATCCCTCAGGAAAAATCAATCCTTACATTAAAAAGTATCTTGAAGGAAAAAAATTTAATTTAGCCACGTATTATTCAAAAAATTTTGATGAATTTTTAAAAAATGATATTGATATTGATTACGTGATTACAGTCTGTAATAACGCCAATAAAGAAGTTTGTCCTGTATGGCCCAAAAAAAAGACCATTACGCACTGGGACATCGCGGACCCTGTTGAAAAAATTAAAAAAACTAAAAATAAAGATAAAATAAATTTAATAGCTGAAGAAACTTATAATATAATTAATGAAAAAATTAAACATTGGATAAAAAATGAAAAGTAAAAAGATATTTATTGGTGAATTTATAGGAAGTTGTTTTTTAGTCATGATAATTGTTGGTTCAGGTATTATGGCTCAAAATCTAACTGATGATATCGCTGTAATGTTAATAGCAAATACTTTAGCTACAGGTGCAGGATTATTTGTTCTGATTACTTCAATCGGTGATATCTCCGGCGCACATTTCAATCCTGTCGTTACTTTAGCAATGTATTTTACCAACAAGATTAAAAAAAATTTAATTATCACTTATATCTCTGCTCAAATCTTAGGTTGTATGTTAGGAGTAATGTTAGCAAATTTTATGTTTGATCTTCCTTTGTTGCAGCTTTCACAGAAGATTAGACCTGGAATAAATATTTTTACAGCTGAGATCATTGCAACTTTTGGATTAATTTTTGTGATATTTGGATCTTTAAAAAGTGGCAAACTTGCGGTCGCTGCATCAGTAGCCACTTTTATTACAGCGGGGTATTGGTTTACCTCTTCAACTTCATTTGCAAATCCAGCGGTAGCAATAGCAAGAACTTTTACAGACACATTTACTGGAATTAATTACTTAAATACACCTAACTTTATCATTGCTGAAATGATTGGTGGAATGTTGGCTGTCTATTTAATTAGAAAAATTATTTTATAATTGGAGGGCAGCCCAAGGTAATATTGATACCTTGGGCTAATTAATTAACGTAACAGTGGGAGACTGTTGAGTTATTAATAATTCAAAATTATAAAAGAAATATTTAAATTAAGTTAAAAATTTATTAAATTTAAGAATAAATAATATTAGAACTGACATTCATCTCTTTTGCTAAATTTTTAAGTCTTTTAGTTACTTGTTTTGAGACTATATCACTATGATTGTTAGGTATTTTCAAAAAAATAGTCTTATTTCTTTTATAAATTTTAAATTCATCTAACAATAACGAAGACATGCTTGTAAGTGACTCTGCTAATCTTAAAGCAGATCCCACTTGCTTTGAGGATAAAATCTCGTTGTTATTTAATAAGGCTAAAAACTGATAATTCGGGTTATATTTTAAGCCACAATGTCTCCAAAAACTTGCTGATGCAACTTTTACTCTATCTCTATGTTCTAGTTTTAGTAATGGAGTATTTAACACTTCCATAAAAACTAGCTCTGCTTTCTGAAAAGCGCCCAGGCCCCAATCCATTTTACTTAAGATACAAGCCAAGGTTAGTAATCTTCGATTAAAATATTCGTTGTCTTCAAACAATGGTGAAATAAAATTAAAATATTTCTCAAAACTCTTTCCATAGTCCCCTTTTTTAAAAGATATACCATCAGTTTTTAATTTGAAAATTTCATCCTCGCTCATTCCTTGATTTATAATTGTACTCATATGTCCTTCTCTCAATCCACTAATTGAACAAATAATTTTTGAGGGGCTTGCTGCTTCAATTATTTCGTTAAGTATTATAGAGCTAAAAGGCAAATAGGGAGTTCTAGATTTAGTTATATACTCCATTGATTTTAAAGATGATTTATTAAATTTTGAAATCCTATTTAAGTATTTAACTGCTACATCTTTTGAGAGCTTATATTGATGCAAAATATGTAATGGGTGTTTTTCTTTAAAGAGATGATATTTAAATAATGATCTCCAAGTGCCTCCTACCAAATAAATATTTTTGAATTTCTTTTTATAAAGCCATTTTTCATCTTTTAAAAGTTTTCTAACATATTTTCCCAAATTTCTTTTTTTTATAATGGGATTATTTTCAAGTCTTAATACTCCAAGAGGCAAAGAGGTTGTTTCGAAAATTTGATTTTTAGAAACTCTGGCAAGTTCTAAACTTCCGCCTCCTAAATCTGCAACTAGTCCATCTACTTCATCAAATCCTACCATTACACCGTTTGCTGATGTTCTTGCTTCTTCCTCGCCAGATAATACTAGTGGTTTTTTATTAAATATTTTTTCAATTTCTCTTAAAAAATTTTTTGCATCAGTAGCCTCTCTAAAAGCTGCTGTAGCAATAATTTCTAAATCTTGAACGTCTGAAATATCTAAAATTTCTTTAAATCTATTTAAAACTTTTAAAGAACTTTTAATTCCATCAGGGTTTAGTTTTTTAGATTTATCTAAATTTTTTCCAAGTTTGCAAACTGCTTTTTCATT
>CACMOZ010000019.1 GCA_902615435.1 uncultured Pelagibacteraceae bacterium | reverse complement strand
GAGAGCAAGTGACATGTGCTTTGCTTACAGGAGCTTTGATAAAACTAAATGTAAAAGCAAAGTCTTTTATGAATTGGCAGATACCAATTCTTACTAGCGGGGAGCACGCTAATGCAAGAATTGAAAATATGAATATTGAAAAAATCGAGGAATATTTAAATGAAGATGGTGTAGTTATCATTCCTGGTTTTCAAGGAATTTCAAAAAATGGGGATACTACCACAATCGGTAGAGGCGGTTCTGACGCAACTGCAGTAGCAGTAGCAAAATTATTAAATGCTGACTCGTGTGAAATTTATACTGATGTTGACGGTGTTTATTCTACAGACCCAAATAAAATACCAGTTGCAAAAAAAATTGATAAAATTTCTTATGATGAAATGCTTGAATTATCTTCTCTAGGAGCAAAAGTAATGCAATCATCCGCAGTTCAAACAGCAATGATGTATGATATTCCTCTTGAGGTTAAATCAACTTTTACTGACAGAAAAGGAACAAAAATTTTTAGTCAAGAAAATATCGATTATACAAAAAGTGTTACAGGTGTCGCTTACTCTAAAGATGATGCTAAAATAACAGTTATTGGTGTAGAGGATAAACCAGGTGTAGCTGCAAATATTTTTGAACCTTTGAGCAAAGCTCAGATAAATGTTGATATGGTAATACAAAATATTTCCTCGGATCTAAAAAAAACTGACATAACTTTTACAATTAAAAGAGATGATGTTGATAAAACAAAGCAAATATTGAAAGACAACAATAAAATTATTTACAAAGAAATTATTCAAAATGATAAAGTATCAAAAGTTTCGATAGTTGGCGCTGGAATGGTTTCAACACCTGGAATTACATATAGAATGTTTAGAGCTCTGTCTGATGAAAATATTAATATTTTAGCTATATCGACTTCTGAAATAAAGCTATCGGTAATTATTGATGAAGAAAATACATTAAAAGCTGTAAAAAAATTACATACAATTTTTGATTTAGATTAAATGGAAGTAAGACCTTACAGATCAATAAAAAGAAAAAACACTAAAAAAATTAAAGTTGGAAATGTAAGTGTTGGCGGAGGTTCACCTATAAGTGTACAGTCAATGACAAATACTCTGACAACAGACATTAAAGGTACAATAAATCAAATTCTTTCTTTAGAGGAGGCAGGTGCAGATATTGTAAGAGTATCTTGTCCAGATAAAGATTCAACAAAAGCTTTGAAAGAAATTACCAAAAAGGTTTCAGCGCCAATTGTTGCAGATATACATTTTCACTACAAAAGAGCCATTGAAGCTGCGCAAATGGGAGCTAGTTGTCTAAGAATTAATCCAGGAAACATAGGATCAAACGATAGAGTTCTTGAGGTTATAAAAGCAGCTAAAGATAACAATTGTTCAATTCGTATTGGAGTAAATGCAGGTTCTCTTGAGAAAAATTTATTAGAAAAATATAAAGAACCTTGTCCAGAAGCTTTAGTAGAAAGTGCTCAATATAATATTAAACTTTTGGAGGATAACGATTTTTTTAATTTTAAAATTAGCGTGAAGTCGTCTGATATATTTTTAACTGTAAAAGCATATAAAAAGCTATCAGAAACTTGCGATTATCCATTACACTTAGGAGTGACAGAAGCAGGGGGGCTATTTACTGGAAGTATAAAGTCTTCTATTGGTATTGGCCAGCTTTTAATGGAAGGAATTGGAGACACAATAAGAGTCTCATTGTCATCAGATCCAGTTGATGAAATTAAAGCTGGATATGAAATTTTAAAATCTTTAGGTATTAGATCTAGAGGAGTGAATATAATTTCGTGTCCATCTTGCGCTAGACAAGCATTTCCAGTAATTGAAACTGTAAAATTATTAGAAAAAAAATTAGCTCATATAAAAAAACCAATTAACTTATCCATTATTGGATGCGTTGTAAACGGACCCGGGGAAGCCGCTCAAACTGAAATTGGTTTAACAGGCGGAGGCCAGGATAATAATCTTTTGTACATATCTGGTATACCTCACGAGAAAGTAGCAAGTACAGAAATAATTGAAAAAGTTGTTAAACTTGTGGAAGAAGAAGTTAAAAAATAAAATATATTATGGTTCCCTTAGACAAAGTAAAAGATATTATTATAAAATATGACGCGTTAGAAAAAGAACTTTCCGCAGGAAATATTGACCCAAAATTATTTGCAAAAAAATCAAAGGAATACTCAAATTTAGGAGAAATTATTATTATTGCAAGGGAATATATTAATTTTGATGATGAAAAAAAAGATTTACTAAGCATGGTGCAAGATAAAGCAAATGATCAAGAGATGATAGATTTAGCTCAGAAAGATTTAGAGGAACTCATAAAAAAAAAAGAAAAATATGAGAATGAATTAAAAGTTTTTTTATTACCTAAAGATGAAGATGATAACAAAAATGCTATTGTAGAAATTAGAGCTGGGACCGGTGGTCTTGAGGCTTCACTTTTTTGTGCTGATTTATTCAAAATGTATGAGAAAGTTTGTTCAAAAAAAAAATGGAGACTTGAAATTATAAATATTTCAAAAAGTGAAGCAGGTGGTTTTAAAGAAGTAATATTTTCTGTGAATGGAAATAATATATACTCATATTTAAAATACGAGTCAGGAGTTCATAGAGTTCAGAGAATACCAGAAACAGAAACCCAAGGAAGAGTTCATACTTCAGCTGCTACTGTTGCAGTTTTACCAGAAGCAGAGGATGTTGATATAGAAATAAAAGAATCAGATCTAAGAATTGATGTGTTTAGAGCAGGCGGACCAGGCGGGCAATCCGTTAACACTACAGACAGTGCAGTTAGAATTACACATATTCCAAGTGGCGTCGTCGTGAGCCAACAAGATGAAAAATCTCAACACAAAAATAAAGCAAAAGCTTTAAAAATTTTAAGGTCGAGAGTATATGAAGCAGAAAAACAGAAAAAAGATCAAGAGAGATCAAGTAATAGAAGAAGTCAAATTGGAAGTGGTGATAGGTCAGAAAGAATTAGAACTTATAATTTCCCTCAAGGTAGGGTTACTGATCATAGAATTAATTTAACACTACATAAGTTGGATGAATTCTTAAGCGGTGAAATCCATGAGGAAATGAATGAACAATTAAGACTAAAAGAGCAAAATTTGAAACTTGAAAATTTAATCACATGAATTGCTTTCAAATAATCAAAACTGGTTCAGAATTTTTAAAAAAAAATAGTATTGAAACTCATATTATAGACTCGGAAATATTACTTTCTAAGGTATTGAATAAATCAAGAGAAGAAATTTTGATAAATTTAGAACAGAAAATTAATAGTAAAGACATCGATAAATTTCAAGATTATTTGAATAGAAGGGCTAAAAATGAACCAGTGGCTTATATAATTGAAGAAAAAGAATTTTGGAGCAAAAAATTTAAAGTGAATAAGGGCTCATTAATTCCAAGGCCAGAGACAGAATTATTAGTTGATAATTTGACAGATACATATTTTGGTAAAAAAATATCAATTTTAGATGTAGGTACAGGGTCTGGGTGTATTATTATTAGTTTATTAAGTTGTCTAAAGAAATCTAAGGGTATTGGAATTGATATTTCAAAAGAAGCTATATTTTTGTCCGAAAAAAACGCAAAACAACATTGTTTGTTTAATAGAGTGAAATTTTTAAATAAATCTATAGATAGTTTAGTTAATAAAAAATTTGACTTAATTGTTTCAAATCCACCATATGTCAAGAGGAAAGACATAAAAACTCTTGCAAATGATATTAAAAAATATGAGCCTATTATGGCCTTAGATGGTGGTAATGATGGGCTTGACCTTATTAAAAAAGTTATCTACAAATCTAAAAATATTTTAAAGATTAATGGAACTCTCGCATTAGAAATTGGAAACGGGCAGATAAAAAAAGTTTCGAAATTATTATTAGATAACAATTTTAGAATAAAAAAACTTATTAAGGATTATAAAAATAACGTTAGATGTGTAATAGCTAATTATAAATAAATGAATAATAATAGAAGAAGAAATTACAGATCAAGACCTCAAAAGAATAACTTCAGAAGAAGATCAGGGTCTTTAAGCTCAGCTGGTTCAGGTAGCTTGAATAATAATGGCAATTTAAATTTCAACAGGAATGGTTCTATGAATAACATTCATAATGTTGAAAAGACAATGCAAAAGTTTCAACAACTTGCAAAAGATGCACAAAGTAATGGTGACCCAGTTTTAGCTCAAAATTATTTACAACACGCAGATCACTATTTAAGAA
>CACMOZ010000018.1 GCA_902615435.1 uncultured Pelagibacteraceae bacterium | reverse complement strand
GAGGTTTAATAAATCTTAATGATTATAAAAATAAAGTTATCGTTGTTGTAAATGTTGCTTCAAGATGTGGATTTACTAATCAATATGAGGATTTGCAGAAACTATGGTCTAATTATAAAGAAAAAGATTTAGTAGTTTTGGGGGTTCCTACTAACGATTTCAAACAAGAGCCAGGCTCAAATAAAGAAATTAAGGATTTTTGTGAGACTAATTTTAATATAGATTTCCCGATGACAGAAAAAGTTAACGTAATTGGCAATAATGCTCATCCCTTTTTTATTTGGGCAAAAGAGAATCACGGAAAAAGTGCGATACCAAAATGGAATTTCCACAAAATAATTATTGGTAAAGATGGAAAAGTTGTAGATACATTTTCATCAATTACTAAACCATCATCACAAAGATTTATCAATTTAATTGAAAAGGAAATTAAAAATTAAAACTTAAACCATCATAGGCAGGGATTATATTTTTTGGTAATTTTTTTTTAAGAACATAATAGTCTAAATCAACATGTAAATTAGTTAGTATTGTTTTTTTGGGCTTAACAAACTTCACATAATCAATAGCGTCATCATAATTAAAATGTGAGGGATGTTTGTTTTTTCTTAAACAATCAATAATTAAAAAATCTAAATTCATAAGTTTTTTTGTAACTTTATTACTAATTTTGTTGCAATCACTAATATAGGCTATTTTGTCAAACAAATAGCCAGTTGCTTTAATCATTCCATGTGTAACTTCTAAAGGTTCTATTTCTATATTGTTATTTCTATTAAAAATTTTAAATTTATTTTTTACAATATTAGCTTTCATAATTGGTTTGTAACCATGACTTTGTTTAAAGCAAAAAGTGTATTTATCTTTTAGTTCATTTATTGTTCTAGAAGATCCATAAATTGGAATTTTTTTTTTATTTTTCCAAAAAAAGGGCCTCATTTCGAAAATTCCTGTTGTTTGATCAGCGTGTTCGTGAGTATAGATAATTGCGTCTAATGTTTTAATCTTATTTTTCAAAAATTGATTTTTGATGTCTGGTGATGTGTCAATAAGAATTGAAAGACTCCCTTTTTGAATATGAGCACAACATCTGGTTCTAAAATTTTTTATATTTTTTTTTAGATTTCCTGAATAGTTTGTTATCCAAGGTGAACCTAGTGAACTACCACAGCCTAAAATAGTGAATTTATTTTTCAATCTAAATTACCAAATAAATTAAAAAAATTTTTAGAAGTAATATTTGAAAAATCTTCAAATGAGAGATTTTTTAATTTAGACAAAAATTTTACTGTATGAACTATGTAGCTTGGTTCATTAGGTTTTCCTCTTAACGGCACCGGGGCTAAATAAGGAGAATCAGTTTCTACCAATATTTTATTATTTGGCAGTTCTTTAAAAGTGTTAGCCAATTCATCAGATTTCTTAAATGTAACTACTCCGCTGGCTGAAATATAACCACCAAGATCTATCAAATTGAATGCAAATTTCTTTGAACCAGTAAAACAATGAATTAGAAATTTAAATTTTTTTTCATTTAATCTCTTTTTAATTATATCTAATGTTTCAGTCTCTGCATTTCTAGTATGAATAATTAGTGGTAGCTGAGTATTTTGTGCAGCAATTATATGTTCTTCAAAACATTTAATCTGATCTTTTTTATCAGAATGATTATAATAAAAATCAAGACCACTCTCACCTAATCCAATTATTTTTTTATTCAGTTTAGCTTTTTTTACTATATCACCTGATTTTAAATATTGATGGTTTTTAGCTTCATGCGGATGAATTCCATATGAACCATAAACACATTCATTATTTGAAATGATATTCAAAATTTTATCATAACTTTTATCCTCAGTTGATATTGTAAGTAAAAACTTTACCCCGTCTCTATTTGCTCTACCAATAGTTTCTTTTAAAGATAAAGACATAGGCTCGTAATTTAAGTGACAGTGAGAATCAATTATCATCTTCAATTTTATTAAATAATATCTCTAAATTACCTAATTCCTTTTTATTATTTAAAATATTTTCATCTTTAATTTTATCAATTCTTATATTTTCTACTGGTATATTAATCATATTAAGTACTTTGTTTGTAGCATTAGGAATTATAGGATTTAGTAATATACTAATGTTTTTTATTTGCTCTACAATAGTAAATAATATTGCATTCATTCTTTCTGGGTCTTTTTTTTTAACTGCCCACGGTTCTGAGTCATTAAAATACTTATTGGCGTCAAAAGAAAAGCCTACAACTTTTTTTATGTATTCATTTAATTCTTGATTATTCATTAAAGATATAAGTTTTGGTAAACTATTTTTCAAATTATCTAATAGTTTTTTATCGGAATTATTTAATTTAGAACTAATTGGGATTTTATTATCACAGTTTTTCTTTACAAAAGAAAAAACTCTTTGGCATAAATTTCCATAATTATTAGCTAAATCATTATTAATACAATTTTTCAGATTTTCTAATGAAATTGATCCATCGTTTCCAAGTGAAACTTCTTTAACTAAGTAATATCTTAGTTGGTCAATTCCATATTTATCTATAATTTCTAAAGGATCTAAAATATTTCCTAACGATTTTGACATTTTTTTATCATCAGAAAGTATCCATCCATGTCCAAAAACTTTTTTAGGTACAGGTAATTTTGCAGCTAATAAAAATGCAGGCCAAAATACAGCATGAAATCTTAAAATGTCTTTTCCTATGATGTGAACATCAGCAGGCCAAAAATCTTTATATTTTTTATCCTCAGTGTTAGGAAAGTTTAACGCACTTATATAATTGGTTAATGCATCTAACCAAACATAAATTACATGTTTTTCGTTTTTTGGGACAGGTATCCCCCAAGTGAATGATGTTCTACTTATGGATAAATCTTTCAATCCTTTTTCTACAAATCTAACAACTTCATTTTTTCTAGACTCTGGAAGAATAAAATTAGGATTTTTTTTATAAAATTCCAAGAGTTTATTTGACCAAGCGGATAACTTAAAAAAGTAAGATTCTTCCTCTACCCATTCAACTAATGAACCCGAAGATTTAGATATTTTTTTGCCATTCTTGTCCTCTATTTCATCATCATCATAAAAAGCTTCATCTGAAACTGAGTACCAGCCACTATATTTATCCAAGTAGATATCACCTGAACTTACAAGCTTATTCCATATTTCGATTACAGATTTATAATGTCTCTGTTCAGTAGTTCTTATAAAATCGTCATTTGATAAATTTAATGTTCTTGTTAGAGATCTAAAAGTTTGAGAGATTTCATCACAAAAAATTTTTGGATCCTTATTGTTTTTTTTTGCTTCCTTTTGAATTTTTTGGCCATGTTCATCAGTTCCGGTCAAAAATAAAACATTGAAACCTTCTAATCTTTTAAATCGCGCAAAAATATCGGCTACTATACTTGAATAAGCATGACCCATATGCGGTTTACCAGATGGATAATAAATTGGTGTGGTAATGTAAAAATTTTTAGCCATTATTTAATTTATTATTTATAGCATTAATCAATGAATTTTGACTCAGATTGAATGTGAAAAATTTGTTTAAATTATCTAATACATAAGCTTTATTTTCATAAAACTTATCAATATTAAGATTTTTATCTTTCATTTCCTTAAAGAAAAAATCGGCTAAATAAAAAACTAAATTTATAAATATAGCATTTCTGTTTTTTTTATATAAATTTAACAAAAGAGTTAAATTGTCTAAAAAATCACTTTTTAAAGATATTTTATTTTCATGACAAATGTAATTAAATTTCAAAAAATTACCTGGTGTTAACTTTGATTGATTTGGATCAAAAATTGTATCCAATTTATAGAAATTTACTAATTTTGTTATTATTTCAACTCTTTTGACTTCATCAAGAATAACTTTAATCTCTAAACATCTCGATTTAATTGTATCAATTAAGGGCTTTGTCTTATTATTAATCAAAATAAAATAATTTTTTTTACTTGGCTCCTCAATTATTTTAAGTAAAGCATTTAGACTATTAATATTAAATAATTCAACGTCATCTAAAATAATAAATCTTTCTTTATCGACAATAGATGATTTAAGAATTTTTGATTTCAAATCTCGTATATTATCAACTTTGATGGATTTAAAATCAGAACCTTGTAGATAAATAATATTTTGAAATATATTATTATTTAATTGTTTTAATAATTTTGAAGAGTCTGATATTATAAGCTTATCTCTATCGTAATTAACTGAATCGAAGATCGAAAAAAGGAAATGATTTATTAATGTTGATTTTCCGCAGCCTTTTGAACCACTTAACATTAATACGTTAGGTAATTTTTTTGTTGAGTAAAGATTTGATAAAAAATTAAAATCTTTTTCTAAACCATATAAATTTAAAGAATTTTTAGAATTAAAATAATTTGGGAAATCCATTAAATATTCAAATATTTATTTACAATACTAAAAATTTTAGCTTGAAGAGAGTTGTCATTTGACGAAGAATCTAAAATAAAATAATTTTTTTTATTTTTGGCAATTTTTATGAAAGATTTTTGAGCATTAGCATAAAATGATTTTGCAAAATTATCGTATCTATTTTTAGTCTTTCTTTTTTTTAGTCTTGCCCTTGATGACTTTTCAGAAACTTTTAAAACAAAGACAAGATTAGGT
>CACMOZ010000017.1 GCA_902615435.1 uncultured Pelagibacteraceae bacterium | reverse complement strand
TTCAGCTATACGTAGATACTGGCAAGATAAATCAACAGAAAACTCAAAAATTGCAGAAAAAAACTATTCTAGTACTATAGAAGTAGATTTGCCCCATAAACCAGGAGTCTTAGGCCATATCACCTCACTCATAGGCCTTAATAAAGGAAATATTGTTAATTTAGAAATTATTAAAAGAAAAAAAGAGCATTTAACTTTCTCATTTGATCTACAAATTAAAGATTTGAAAAATTTTACAAACTTGATAAGTCAAATAAAGCAAAGTAATTTAAGGTTTAAAATAATTCGACACAAACAGAAAAAAAATGCTTTCATTAAAAGAATCTTTGAAAATTTTAAAAGAAACTAATGCTTTAATTGAAGGTCATTTTATACTTTCTTCAGGTTTACATAGCGCAAAATATGTCCAATGTGCTCAATTGATGAGCAAACCCAATCAGGCAACAAAAATATGTGAGTCCCTTGCCGATAAAATTAAGACTGAATTTAAAGACTTTGATTTAATCTTATCGCCTGCTATGGGCGGGATAATTGTTGGTTATGAATTGGGAAAAATTTTAAATAAACAAACTATTTTTTCAGAAAGAGTAAATGGTGAATTTAAATTAAGAAGAGATTTTCAAATTCAAAAAGGTACAAAAGTTCTAATAGTTGAAGACGTTATAACCACAGGTAAATCAAGTTTAGAGTGTTCAAAATTAGTAAAAGAAAATAATGCAAATATTATTGGTTATGCATGCATTATAGACAGATCAAATGGTAAATCAGAAATTAAAAATAAAATTATTTCTCAAGTAGAACTTAACATACCGACCTATAAAAAGAATGATTTACCAAAAGAATTACTGTCTATCGAAGCAGTCAAACCTGGAAGTAGAAATCTTTAATGAGAAAAATTAGGTTGGGTGTAAACATAGACCATGTTGCAACGGTTAGAAATGCGAGAGGCGAAACTTATCCTAGTCCTTTAAGAGCTGCATTATTAGCTGAAAAAAATGGAGCAGACTCAGTTACTATACATTTAAGAGAAGATAGAAGGCATATTAATGAATTCGATTTAAAAAAAATTATTAAGAAATTAAAAATCCCACTCAATCTTGAAATAGCATCAACCAAAGAAATGTTAAAAATAGCTTATAGAAGTAGGCCACCTTTCATATGCATAGTCCCAGAAAAAAGAAAAGAAATCACTACAGAAGGAGGGCTTAATTTAGATCACAATAAAAATTTTTTAAGAATATTAATTAAAAAATTAAAAAAAAATAACTCTCGGATAAGTCTCTTTATAGAACCAAGTCTAAAAGATTTAGAAAAAGCAAAAAAATTAGATGCTGATTGTGTTGAAATTCATACAGGAAAACTTTGTAATCTAATAAATAAAAAAAAAAGTTATAAAAATGAACTTAAAAGAATTCAGAAAGCAGTTCAAAAAGGTAATCAGTTGGGTTTAGAGGTCCATGCTGGTCATGGTTTAACGTATAATTCAGCTAGAATATTATCCAAAATAAAAGGGATACAAGAATTTAACATTGGTCATTTTTTAGTTGGCGAGTCAATTTTTGAAGGAATGCCGTCAACAATTAAGAAATTTAAAAAAATTTTAAAATTATGAGTATTTTTGGAATCGGCACTGACATCATAAGCGTTGATAGAGTTAAAAATTCTTTGAAAAATAGAAATTTTATTAATCGTATTTTTAATGAGAAAGAAATTTTTAAATGTAAAAAAACTAATAATAGCACAAACTGTTTTGCGAAAAGATTCGCAGCAAAAGAAGCTTTTTCAAAAGCTTTAGGAACAGGAATATCTAATGGCATAAATTTTAATGAGATTGTTATATTAAATAAAAAATCAGGTAAGCCATTTATAAGTATTATTGGTCAAACTAAAAAAATACTTAATAAGAAA
Organism: uncultured Pelagibacteraceae bacterium; assembly: GCA_902615435.1. Taxonomy (GTDB): domain Bacteria; phylum Pseudomonadota; class Alphaproteobacteria; order Pelagibacterales; family Pelagibacteraceae; genus Pelagilacustribacter. The sequence continues at coordinate 3,479 of CACMOZ010000017.1, read as the reverse complement.
TTTAAAAGAAAAAAATTTAAAATTTCATTATCCCTATCAGATGAAAAAAAATATGCAGTTGCTTTTGTAACGATTTCATTATGAAAAAAAATAAAATTTTTTACATAATTTATGAAAATGCTAAAACATTAATTGGAGCATTAATAATAGCAATTTTAATTAGATCGCTCCTCTTTCAACCTTTTTATATACCTTCATCATCTATGGAGCCTACTTTATTAGTTGGCGATCGTATATTTGTCTCAAAATATACATATGGTTACAGCAAACATTCATTTCCGTTTAGCCCTAATATTTCAAATAAGCGTTTTTTTTCAAAATCACCAGAAAGAGGTGACTTAGTTGTTTTTAAAACACCCGCTGATAATAGAACAGACTATATAAAAAGGTTAATAGGAATGCCAGGAGATACAATTCAATTTGTTGATGGTTCAATACTAATAAATGATCAAAAAATTTTACGAAAAAAAACTGAAAATAAAAAAGTTATAAGATGTGGAAATTTTTTACTGGAAACGAATACTTTTATTGAAACTTTACCTAATGGCATAGAGCATATCGTTGTTTACAAAAAAAAAGGTTCATTACAAAACACAAAAGTTTTTAAAGTTCCTGCAAATCATTATTTTTTACTTGGCGATAATAGAGACTGTTCAAAAGACAGCAGGTATCTTGAAAGTGTTGGTTACGTTAATATCTTAAATCTTGTTGGTGAAGCAAAAATAATATTTTTTTCTAACGACACTAAAATTAGCAGTTTATTAAAATTTTGGAATATTAATAAATCGTTTAGATTTGAAAGATTATTTAAAAAATTATAATGGAAAAAAAATTCAAAGAGCTTGAAAAGATTATAAGATATAATTTTAAAAAATTATCCTTACTAGAAAAAGCACTCACTCATAAGAGTTTTAATAACATTATAAATAATGAAAAATTAGAATTTTTAGGAGATAGAGTACTAGGACTAGTTATTTCTGAAAAACTTTTAGAAAAGTTCCCTAATGAGAAAGAGGGCATAATTGATAAAAAATTTGCTAATTTAGTTAATAAAAAAACTTGTTCACTAATAGCTAAAAAAATAAATTTGAAAAAATATATTCTTTTGGGATCTTCTCATAAAAAACTTGAGAGATCTGCGGATAAAATTAGTAGTGACTGTTTAGAGGCTATAGTTGGAGCTATCTATCTAGATGGAGGATTAAAATCAGTTGAAAAGTTTATACTTATTTTCTGGGAGGACCATTTATTAAAATCAACTATTACATTGATAGACTCTAAAACAAAGCTTCAAGAATATAGTTTAAAAAAATTTAAAGAATTACCAAAATACACATTTTCTAAAAGAACAGGACCACAACATAGACCTCAATTCAAAACAGAGGTACAAATTCCTAATTCAAAAAAGATTACTGGTACTGGTTCATCTAAAAAAAATGCTCAACAGAATGCTGCTGCTAAATTATTGAAAATTTTAAATATATGATTTGGGAAGATGAATGCTACTTATTGTCAAAAAAAAAATTTAGAGAAAATGCAAATATTATAAATATTTTTACACAAAAAAAAGGTAAAATAGATGGTATAGTTTATGGCGGAACATCAAGAAAAGTAAGAAACTATCTTCAAATATCGAATAAACTTTTTGTATCTCACACCTCTAAAAATGAAAATCGAATTGGTTATTTAAAAACAGAATTAATAAAACCAATTTCTCCTTTATATTTTAACGATAAAGAAAGAACTTCCGCATTAGTTTCTATTTGTTCTTTATTAAATTTATTATTGCCTGACTCACAACCCAATAAAAAGATTTATAAATCTTTTGAAAAATTAATTAATTCAATTAATTTAGAAAATTGGATATTTGTTTATATTTTTTTTGAATTAAATCTTATAAAAGAATTAGGCTATGATACAAACTTGAATGAACATTTAAATGCTATTAACAAAAATAATGAATTTTTGAAAATTAAAATTGATGGATATATTTATGAAATTCCAAATTATTTAATAAATGAAAAAATACCTGAAAAAAATTCCAAACAAATAATTCGTAAATCTTTATATTTTACTAGACAAGTGATGCTCAATAAATTTTTTATTCCAAATAATTTATTATTTCCAAAATCTCGGGTAATTTTTGAAAATTATTTTAATTAAATTTTCAGCTTTTTAGCTATATCTAAAGAGAAGTAGGACACTATAGCCGATGCACCAGCTCTTTTAAAACACATTAAACTCTCGAAAATTGCATCTTCATTTATTAATTTATTTTTAATTCCATTTTTTATAAGACTATACTCTCCTGAAACCTGATAAGCTAAAACTGGTATTTTAAAATTTTCTTTTACTTTTTGGATAATATCTAAATATGGCAATCCTGGCTTTACCATTACCATATCAGCTCCCTCTTTTATATCTAAAGCAACCTCTCTAAGAGATTCATTGATATTGGAGAAATCCATTTGATAGTTCTTTTTATTGCTTTTTAAAGATTTCTTTGATCCAACTGCATCTCTAAATGGTCCATAGAAATGTGATGCGTATTTCACCGCATAGGAAAGAATTTGAACGTCATGATATTTGTTTTTATCTAAGAATTTTCTAATTTTTCCAACTCTTCCGTCCATCATGTCTGATGGCGCTATTACATCACAACCCATTTGCGCTTGCAATAAAGATTGTTTCATTAAGATATCAATAGTTTTATCATTAAGAACATAATTATTCTTCAACAAACCATCATGTCCATGTGATGTATAAGGGTCTAAAGCAACATCGCACATGATACCAATATTATTCTTAAATCTTTTTTTTATAAATCTTATAGCTCTGCAAACTAAGTTATTCTCATTTAACGACTCATTGCCATATTTATCTTTCTTGTTATCTGGGGTCGAAGGAAAAAGGGCCACCATCGGTATTTTACAATTGATTACGTTTTTTACAACCACTCCTAGTTTATCTACAGAGTATTTATAGATACCAGGCATTGATTTAATAGATTGTTTCTTATTTTTTCCCTCTATGAGGAAAATTGGATAAATCAAATCACCACTAGATAAGTTATTTTCTTGAACTAATTTTCGAGACCAGTTGTATTTTCTGCTTCTACGTAGTCTTAAACTAGGATATTTACCAGTAATCATGTTATAATATATTTATAATGCGACAAATGTATTGTACAAATATATAGTACAAACAGATAAATAACAATAACCCATGACTACAGATACTAAAAATATTGTAAATTTGAATTTAAAAAAAGAAGAAAAAAATTTAAATTTTTCAGACTTTCAAAAACAAAACATTAAATTTGATATTACAAAATTACAAGAGGCCTATTTGCAAATAATACAAACAAAAAAATTTGATGATGGAGGAGGGATATCTCATTTTGGAGCAATTTGTTTAACAAGAAAACCTGGTGACCCCGAGTCAGTTAAAGGGAATAAAGCTAGAGGATTATATTGGAC
>CACMOZ010000016.1 GCA_902615435.1 uncultured Pelagibacteraceae bacterium | reverse complement strand
ACCCGGTAATATCTGATGACTCAGGATTATGTATTAAAGCTTTAAATAATAATCCAGGAATTTATTCTGCAAGACTGGCTAAAAAATTCGGAAGTTTTTCAAAAGCAATGAAATTTATTTTAAAAAAAATGAAAACAAAAAAAAATAGATCTGCTTTTTTCGTATGTAGTCTTTCTTATTTAGATAAAAATGGAAAAATTACTTCTGTAGAAGGAAAATTAAGGGGAAATATTTCAATGCAAATGAGAGGAACAAATGGATTTGGATATGATCCAATTTTTATACCACTCAAAAAAGAAATAACATTTGGTCAAATGCTCAAGTCAAAAAAAATAAAAATGGACCACAGATATCTAGCTTTTAAAAAGTTAAAGAAAAAAATTAAAATTTAACAAACTTTTTATTACTTGTTTTATATATATCTAAATCTTGAGTTACTTTTCCACTTTTAAAACTAAAGGTTCCAATCTTACCCTTGATCTTATTTTTAAATGAAAAGTCACTAACTGAACTTATTGTGCCATTTTTTTTCCATGCATAATATATTAATCCAAGTGCATCGTAAGCTAAAATAGTGATTTCATTTGGATATATTTTAAATCTTTTAAAATATTTATTATTGTATTTTTTAAACTCTTTATAATTTACTGATGGATAATATAATGTTTTAATAGTGTTTTCATAAAATATGCTTTCATCAAACCATTGATTTATAGTTGTAAATAATACATCGTCTTGTTTCACATCTGTATAAACAAGTGAAGTCAAAACACTTTTTAGGTTATTACCAAAATCAATAATTATAACAGAGTCAAAATTCACTTTTCCTAAAGTATATAATTGCTCTAGACGTTCTAATTCCCTAATTGATTGCTCGTCCTCTTTGTCTTCAAACATTTTTTTTCTTAACTCTAAATTTCTTTTTCTTTGACTATAATTAGTTAATACTTCTATTTCTCCTGTAAGTATTTCTGGATTCGGGCTGTAAGTGAATTTTTTAATATTTTTAAGATCTAAAGCATCGAGTTTACTCTCAATCAATTCTAAATATTCATTTTTTGGGTACATTATAACTGTTTTTGTTTTTTTTTGTTTTTTGATAAAATTAGTTAATGCAATTAATTGAGACTCTAAACTTACTCCAATACTAATTATATTGTTAGAAAAATCAGATTTTATATTTGAAGGTGAAATAAATATTAAATCATTATATTTTTTTACTTTATCAAACTCTTCAAAAGTTGCGGGACCAATTACTACCTTTACCCCTTCAGAGCGCATATCTTCAATTGATGTTATGAGTTTTTTTTCATCATTGAAACCCGAGTCTCTTGGGACAACAACAACATTCTTATCATCAATTTCTTCAAGAGCTAATTGTAAAGAGTATAAAAGTGAATTGCCAATTTCACTATATGGACCAGAAAGAGGCACGAGCAACCCAACCTTTAAAGTTCTATCATTTTCATTACTAAATAGATTAGAATTAAATAAAAATAGTATATAAAATATTAATAAAAAAAATTTACTTTTCATAATGAAATTACAATTAAACCACTTATACATTGTTTCCACACCTATTGGAAATCTCGAAGATATTACCATAAGAGCTTTAGAAGTTTTAAAAAAATCAGACATAATTCTTTGTGAAGACACGAGACACTCAATAAAATTACTAAATCACTATAAAATTAAAAAAAAATTAGTTTCATATCATAAGTTTAACGAAAAAAACCAACTTGCAAATATCATTAAATATTTTAATGAGGGCAAAATTTTGTCTTTGATCTCGGATGCAGGCACCCCATTGTTATCAGATCCAGGAAGATTGTTAATAAATAAATGTATCATTAACGGAATCCAAACTATTCCTATACCAGGCGTTTCATCAATTACATCTGCTCTCAGTGTTTCAGGTTTTAAAGATCAATTTTTATTTTACGGTTTTTTACCTAAAACTGAAAATGAGTTGAAAAAAGTTTTAACTTTGTTATCAGAAAGTGAATTTACGCAAGTCTTTTTTATACCATCAAAAAAAATAAATTTTTATATAAACTTCATTAAAGAATTTTATAGTGGTAGAAAAATTTTGATAGCAAAAGAGATAACTAAAATTCACGAGGCATTTATTAGAGAAGAGATAGATAATTTGCAGCAGTTTAAAACACCTTTTAAAGGGGAATTAACAATCGTTATCTCTGAAAATAATGCTAAAACTCCAAGGTTAGACGAACTTAAAATTGTTAATAAAGCAAAAAAATATTTAAAAAAATATACCTTGAAAGATACAGTTGATTTAATATTAGCAACTGAAAAAATTAATAGAAAAACTGTCTACAATTTGTGCTTAAAGATTAAAAATGAAAAAAATTATTAGTTTTGTACTTTTCTTATTTTTAGCATCTTGTTCTTCAGCTTCTCAATTTGGAGCAGGAGTAAATGTTACTTTCGATCCAAGAACAATAGGAATGCAGATTGATGATACAATTATGCAAAAAAACCTTTCTGCCAGATTAGCGCTTAGAGACAAAAAATATTTTTTATCAATACAATCAGAAGTTTTAGATGGAAGAATATTTTTATCAGGAAAAGTTGATGAGCCAGAGGAGAAAATAAAAATTACTAAAATGGCATGGGAAACTAAAGGAGTAAGGTCAGTTAAGAATGCGATTACAATCAAGGGTCAAAGTAATTTTAAAAGCACTGCAAAAGATATATTAATTACCAGTCAATTAAGAACTGCATTGATTTTTAATAAAAAAACAAAAGCAAGAAATTATACCTTAGAAACAGTTAATAAGAATATTTATATTTTTGGAATTGCAATGGATAAAGAAGAAAAAAAAGAAGTTATCAATGAAGCTAATAAAATTTATGACGTTAAGGAAGTAATCCCCTCAATTTATCTAGCCAGCGAATTAAGTAGAACTAAAGTTAACTAGAATAATCAATTACATCAGAGGAGTATGCGGCTATAGAAGCTAAATTTAAAATTTCTGATGTACTAGCACGTAAAGGCGCAACCTCAATAGGTTGACCTAACCCAATTAACAAAGGACCGATGTTTTTTCCTCCACCAAAAACTTTCATAAGCTTAGTTGAAATAGCTGCACTATGTAAGGCAGGCATAATTAAAACATTTGCGTTACCAACTATTTTTGAAAATGGATAAATTTCTTTATAAATTGGATTCAAAGCTACATCTGGTTGCATTTCACCATCAAAATCGAAATCAACTTTTTCCTTTTTGAGTTTTTCAATTGCATCTCTCACATGTCTTGTATTTCTAGATAAGGGTTTTCCGAAAGTCGAGTGTGATAAAAAAGCTACTTTTGGTTCAAAGCCAAATAATCTTGCTATACGCACACATGATTTAGAAATATTAATTAACCTTTCAGCAGAAGGTAATTCTGTTACATTTGTATCAGCAACAAGAATTGTTTTACCCTTTGAAACAATCATTGTCATACCAAAAATTTCCTCGCCTGGTCTTGCATCAACAACCTTTTTTAATTTTTCGATTGACGCAGCGTAGTGCCTTATATTCCCAGTTACCATTGCATCAGCATCATTACATGCAATCATAGATGATCCCCAAGCAATTCTATCGTTTCTTACAAGCCGGTCCACATCTCTTTCTAGTTGGCCTTCTCTTTGTAGTTTTTTATATAGGTGTTTTACGTATCTTTCTCTTTTTTCTTTATGAGTGGAGTTAACTATTTCAATTTTGTAATTTTCGTCCAACCCTATTTTTTTTAATTGATCTTTAACTCTTTTTTCTGCACCTATTAATATTGGAATACCTAATTTGTTTCTTCCAAATTCGATTGCTGCTTTTAGCATGTTTTCATCTTCACCTTCGGCAAATATAACTCTTTTTGGATTTTTTCTCACTTTTGCGTTAATTCCTTGCATTATTGACATTGATGGATCTAAACGATTTGATAGCTGATCTTTATAAAGTTCTAAGTCTTCAATTTTTTTTCTCGCTGCTCCACTTTTCATTGCAGCATCAGCTACGGCTGAAGGAATTACACTTATTAATCTTGGATCAAAAGTTGAGGGGATTATATAATTTTTGCCATATCTTGGTCTGTCACCACCATAAGCTGCAACAACCTCATCTGGAACGTTCTCCCTAGCTAAAAGTGCAATCGCATTAGCAGCAGCAACTTTCATTTCTTCATTAATTGCTTTAGCTCTAACGTCAAGAGCTCCTCTAAAAATATATGGAAAGCCAATCAAATTATTCACTTGATTAGGATAGTCTGACCGACCTGTTGCAATTATTGCATCGTCTCTAACTTCTTCAATTAATTCAGGTTTAATTTCTGGATCAGGATTGGCGCAAGCAAAAATAATTGGATTTTTAGCCATAGATTTAACCATGTCTTTGCTAACCACATCTTTAGCAGATAAACCTAGAAAAACATCTGCATTTTTCATTGCTTCTTCAAGAGTTCTTAATTTGGTATCTTTTGCAAAGGCTGACTTAAATTGATCTATATTTTTCCTCCCTTTATAAATTACTCCTTTGCTATCACACATTATTAAATTATCATTTTTAATGCCTGAACTTTTAAATAGATTTGCACAAGCTTGAGCAGAAGCACCTGCACCGTTAATAACTACCTTTACATCTGTAATTTTTTTCTTTGAAATATCCAAAGCATTAATAAGCGCCGCAGTAGTGATGATAGCCGTTCCATGTTGATCATCATGAAAAACAGGGATGTCTAAAGTTTCTCTTAATTTTTGTTCAATGATAAAACAGTCTGGTGCAGCAATATCTTCAAGATTAATTCCACCAAATGTGCCACTTATATTTTTTATTGTTTCAATAATTGAATTTGGATCTTTATTATCAATTTCAATATCAATTGAATCAATATCAGCAAATCTTTTAAATAAAACTGATTTGCCTTCCATCACAGGTTTTGACGCAAGTGAACCAAGGTTTCCCAGTCCTAAAATTGCAGAGCCATTACTTATAACTGCAACTAAGTTTCCTTTACTCGTGTAATCATACGCAAGTTCAGGATTTTTAGAAATTTCTTTTACAGGTGCCGCAACACCAGGAGAATAGGCAAGGGATAAATCTCTTTTTGTAGTAAGAGGTTTGGATGAACCTATCTCAATTTTGCCTGACTTTCCCTTTATATGGAAATCAAGAGCTTCTTTATCTGAATAATGATCAATTTCTGTTTTTTTTGGCATTTAACATTATGAGTATGTAATATAAAAAATGATAATTCACTAAAAATTTATGGCCTAATTAAGAATATTTATGAACCTCTTATCTTCAGCATCTGTATTTAGTTTTTTTACCTTAATCAGTAGAATTTTAGGTTATGTAAGAGATATTTTAATAGCAATTTTTCTTGGAGCGTCAATTTACGCTGATGCTTTTTTTGTGGCATTTAGATTACCAAATACTTTTAGAAGATTATTCGCAGAGGGAACATTTAATGCTGCGTTTATTCCTAGTTATACTTCAGCCAAAATCGAAGATAAAAAAAAAGGAAAAAGGTTTGCTGACGATGTTTTAAGTTCTCTGTTGTTAATTTTACTTTTTATAGTAACTATAGTCGAGATTTTTACTCCATACTTAATTTTCATCATTGCACCGGGTTTCTTAGAAGATCAAATCAAATTTAATCTAGCTGTTGAACTTACAAGAATTACATTTCCATTTTTATTATTTGTAAGTTTATCATCATTTTTTGCTGGAATACTTAACTCCAATAATAAATTTGCCGCCGCTGCTGCTGCACCCATCATTTTAAATGTAATTTTAATTTTAAGTTTAGTTTTTTCTTTTATACTGGAGTTAGATTACGCAAAACAACTTTCATACGGTGTTACTATAGCAGGCATAATCCAGTTGTTTTTTTTGATTTATGTAACAAAAAAATTTTATAAACCAACTCTAAATTTTATTTTAAAGTTTAGCAATAAAGTAAAATTTTTTTTCAAGAAATTAATACCAAGTATTTTATCATCGGGAGTAACACAAATAAATATTTTAGTTGGGACAATTATCGCATCTTTTCAATCAGGTGCAGTATCTTATTTGTATTATGCCGATAGAGTTTATCAAATTAATCTTGCAATAGCAGGAATAGCTGTCGGGACTGTTTCTTTGCCTGTTCTTTCCAAAGCTTTTAAAATGAAAAATATTAAAAAGATTTCTGATATACAAAATAAATCTTTTGAGCTTTCACTCCTATTTTCAATTCCTGCAAGCTTTGGATTAATTTTAGCATCGAATGAAATAGTAAATGCATTATTTGGATATGGATCTTTTTCTCTAAATGATGTTGAAATGACAGCTGA
>CACMOZ010000015.1 GCA_902615435.1 uncultured Pelagibacteraceae bacterium | reverse complement strand
ATTTTTATACATATTAAGAAAAATTTAGCAAACTTAAAATTATGTTTAATACAATATTTCCGAGAATACATAAAGAGGGTTATAAGTTTTTAGCTATTTCAATAATAGCAACCTTTATTATTTTATTTTTTTCTAAATTCTTAGGAATTATATTTATTCTGATCTCAGTGTGGATATACTATTTTTTTAGAGATCCAGAAAGATATTCAATTGGCGATGATAATTTTCTAGTTAGCCCAGCTGATGGTCTAATTACAGATATTTCAGAAAAATCAGGACCCGAGGAACTTCGATTAGAAAACACCTCTTTTACGAAAGTAAGTGTATTTATGAATGTATTTAATTGTCATGTAAATAGAATTCCAACCTCTGGAAAAATTGAAGAAATTTTTTATAAGCCAGGAAAATTTTTAAATGCTTCGCTTGATAAAGCTAGTGAAGAAAATGAGAGAAATTATTTCAAGATAAGATTAAAAAACGGAGAAGAAATAATTATTGTTCAAATTGCAGGACTGATTGCAAGAAGGATAGTTTGTGAAGTCGAGCAAGAACAAGATTTAAAACAGGGTGACAGAATTGGAATGATAAGATTCGGTAGTAGGGTTGATCTATATTTTAAAAACAAAAAAGTTTTAGCAAAAATTGGTCAAAACGTCGTTGCAGGAGAAAGTTTAATAGCTTCTGAATAAAATATATGGAAGAGAATAAAAAGTTTAAATTGGTTTCTTCAAAAAAAACAAGATATTTACTTCCAAATATTCTTACTTTAGCCGGTGTTTGTCTTGGAATAAGTTCAATTAAGTTTTCAATTGATGGCAACTTTAGTTTAGCAGTAACATTAATTCTATTTGCAGCTATTTTAGATGCTTTGGATGGAAGAATCGCTCGGCTTATTAAAGGAACATCAGAATTTGGAAAAGAATTAGACTCATTAACTGATTTTGTGAGTTTTGGTATTGCACCAGTCTTTATATTATATTTTTGGGAGTTAAATAATTATGGAAAATTTGGGTGGGCTATTACACTTATTTATTCAGTTTGCTGTGTATTAAGATTAGCTAGATTTAATTTAACTAAAATAGAAGACACACAAGAATGGAAAAATAATTTTTTCGAAGGAGTTCCATCTCCAGCTGGAGGATTATTAATTTTAATGCCTCTTATTTATGAATTAACTGGTTTAGACATTGGGCTGGATATAAAAGAATTTACGCCTTACTTAACAATATTAATTGCAATTTTGTTGGTAAGCAAAATACCTACTTTAGCACTTAAAAAAATTTCAATATCACCCAAAACAACAGTTTTTTTATTATTAGGAATAGGCCTCGTTTTCATTGCTTTACTTTTTTATACTCTTGAAACGTTGTTAATATTTGGAATTGTATATTTAATTACTATACCTATAAGTATAATTACTTATAGCAGTCAAAACAAAAAAATTCAGAGAAAAAAATATTGGATGAGAATCATGAAGATATTTTATAATGAAAAAATCAAAAAGAGTTAAAAAAAGTAATTCTTGGAGAATTAAACAAAATAGGGATCAATTTTTTAAAAAATCTAAAACTCTAGGATACCGCTCCAGAGCTTCATTCAAATTGATTGAACTTAATAATAAATTCAAATTTTTAAACAAAAATACTAATTTATTAGACTTAGGCTCAAGTCCCGGAGGTTGGACACAAGTAGCAAATCAAAAAATAAAATCTGGTAAAATAATGTCAATTGATATCAAAGAAATGGAACCATTACAAAATGTAAAGTTTTATAAAGGGGATATATTAGACTCTCAAACCAAAAAGGAAGTCTTTACTTATTTCAATTCAAAATTAGATGTAATTTTGTCTGACATGGCCGCAGACACCACTGGCAATAAGTCTTTGGACTCAATAAGAACTAATAAGTTATGTGCAGACGTTATTTATTTTTCAAAAGATATACTTAAACCTAAGGGTGTATTAGTTTCTAAGCTTTTTATGGGAGATGACTTTTTAGAGGTGAAAAACCTAGCAAAAACTTTATTTAAAAAAGTAAATTTCTTTAAACCTGTGTCTAGTAAAAAAGAGTCAAAAGAAACTTATTTACACTGTGAAATTTTAAACACTTTATAAATTTTAATAATTGTATATAAGTATATATGGTTACAATTAAAGAAGCTTTAACCTTCGATGATGTTCTTTTGCTTCCAAAGTACTCTAAAGTATTACCAGCAAAAACTAACATTTTTTTACAGTTTACAAACAAAATTTCTCTTAAAGTTCCTTTTTTAACTTCTGCTATGGATACGGTAACAGAGTCCAGAATGGCAATTGCTATTGCTAAAGAAGGAGGTTTAGGAGTTATTCACAGAAATTTAAATATAAAAAAACAATCTTTAGAGGTTAAAAAAGTAAAAAATAAAAAATTATTTGTCGGTGCTGCAATTGGAACTAATCTGGAAGACCTTGATAGGGCCAAATCTCTAATACATTGCGGCGTTGACTTAATTGTTATAGATACAGCACACGGTTATAGCGAGAAAGTTTTGAAAACCTTATCAAAAGTAAAAAAGATAACTAAAAATGTTCCAATATGCGTTGGAAATATTGCTACGGGAGATGCAGCAAAAAAACTGTACGACTCAGGTGCTGACATAATAAAAGTCGGAATAGGGCCAGGTTCAATTTGCACTACAAGAATGGTAGCAGGTATAGGTGTTCCTCAGATATCTGCAATAATGGCTGTAAAGAAAGCGCTTAATAAAAAAAAAGTAAAAATTATTTCAGATGGTGGAATAAAATTTTCAGGCGATATAGCTAAAGCATTAGCAGCAGGAGCAGATGCAATAATGATGGGATCTATATTTGCTGGAACTGACGAAAGTCCTGGAAAAAAATTCAAAAAAAATGGAAAAATTTATAAACATTACAGAGGCATGGGATCAATAGGAGCAATGTCTGCAGGATCGGCAAATAGATACTTTCAAAAAAACTTTAAGGATAAATCAAAGTTTGTACCAGAAGGGGTTGAAGGGCGCGTAGAATATAAAGGTAAGGTATCTAAAATAATTTATCAATTGCAAGGTGGATTGAGATCTTCAATGGGATATATTGGAGCTAGAAACTTAAGTGAAATAAATAAAAAAGCTACATTTGTGAAAATAACTAAAGCTGGATTTTACGAAAGTATGGTTCACAGTGTTGAGATGACACAAAAAGATATAAATTTTAAACTATGATAAAAAAAATATCGGTATTTATAATTTTTTCATTTTTTTTGCAAAACATTTTATTTGCAAAATCACAATATTTGCAAGAGGGCATATCTTTATTTAATGAAAAAAGATTTGAAGATGCGAAATTTAAATTTGAACAAGACATAGTTTTTAATCCTAAGAGAGAATTATCTTATTTATATCTTTCAAAAATTTTTAATAAACAAGATAAAAATGATTTAGAGGAGCAAAATTTAAAAACTGTAGTTTTACTAAATCCAAAAAATGAGGAGGCAATTTATTATCTTGCAAAATTAAAGTTAAAAAATTCAGATTATAAAAAAAGTAAAGAACTGATTAAAAAATTAAATTTCATCTGCAAAGATTTTTGTAGCAAAAGTGATAAGTTAAAAATTGAAATTGAAAATTTATCTAAACAATAAATGCGATTTCATAAAGATAAAGAAAAAGTAATAATTATTGACTTCGGATCACAGGTTACAAAATTAATAGCTCGAAGAATAAGAGAGTTAGGCGTCTATTCTGAAATAATAACTCCTAAAGAGCTAAAAAAAATAACTAATTTTCAAAATATAAAAGGAATTATCCTTTCAGGAGGGCCATCGACAGTCACAGGAAAAAAATATGAAAGTGTACCTAAGCAAATTTTTGACAAAAAAATTCCAATACTTGGCATTTGTTATGGACTACAATTAATAGCAAAACTCTTTCGGGGGAAAATAAAACCCTCAAACAAAAGGAGAGAATTTGGTAGGGCTATCTTATTAAAGAAAAAATCATCACTATTAACAGTCAAATTCTTTAACTCAACTAATTCAGTTTGGATGAGTCATGAAGATGCTGTTATAAAATTACCAAAAAATTTTAAAACAATTGCATCTACAAAAGACTCGAAATTGACTATTATTGAAAATTCAAAAAAAAAAATTTATGGAGTTCAATTTCATCCAGAGGTAACACATACAAAAAATGGTAAACAAATATTTAAGAACTTTTTATTTTTAATTTGTAAAATTAAAAAAAAATGGAATGTTTCATCTCAAAAAAAGAGATTGATAGATGCAATAAAACAAAAAGTTAGAAAAGATAAAGTAATTTGCGCATTATCGGGTGGAGTAGATAGCAGTGTAACAGCTTTATTAATTAATAAAGCGATCAAAAAAAATTTAATTTGTATTATGGTAGATACAGGTTTAATGAGAAAAAATGAATTTGAATATACTTATAGAATGTTCAAAAAAAAATATAAACTTAATCTTAAGTTAATAAATTCTTCAAGATTATTTTTACAAAAATTAAAAAATATTTCAGATCCAGAAAAAAAAAGAAAAATAATTGGTAAATTATTTATTAAAATTTTTGAAACAGAAGCCAAAAAGTATAAAAATATAAAATTTTTAGCACAAGGCACACTTTATCCAGATATAATAGAAAGTAAATCTTCAACTGGAAGCAAAACTTCAAAAATTAAGTCTCACCACAATGTGGGTGGATTACCAAAAAAGATGAAATTAAAATTGTTAGAACCTCTAAAAGAGTTTTTTAAAGATGAAGTTAGGATATTAGGAAAATCTTTAGGATTGGATAAAAAAATTAACTTTAAACATCCTTTTCCTGGTCCAGGATTAGGTATTAGGATTATTGGAGATGTAACACCTGAAAGAATAAAAATACTCCAGGAAGCTGATGATATTTTCATTAAAGAATTGGTTAATAAAGGTTTGTATGAAAAAATTTGGCAAGCTTATGCAGCACTATTACCAATTAAAACTGTAGGAGTTATGGGGGATTCCAGAACATATGAAAATATTTGTTTACTTAGAGCAGTTATTTCTGAAGACGGTATGACAGCTGACTATTTTAATTTTCCAAAGTTTTTCTTAGATAGTATATCTAATAAAATTATAAATAATGTTAAAGGGATTAATCGAGTTGTTTATGATATTACTTCTAAACCACCAAGTACTATTGAGCTTGAATAATGAGTAAAAAAATTAAAAAAATTTTATTAAAAAAAAATAAATCTAAAATAGTGAGTCTGACTGCTTACTCAAAAAGTATTGCAAAAATTTTAGATAAGTATCTAGATATTGTTCTTGTAGGTGACTCGATGGCAAATGTTTTGTATGGACATAAAAGCACCCATAAAATTAGTTTAGAAAATATAATACAACATACACAAAGTGTAAAAATGGGAATTAAAAAATCTTTACTCGTAGTTGATATGCCTAAAGGCAGCTATAAGAATAAAAAAATTGCAGAAAAAAATGCAAAATTAGTAATTAGACGAACTGCTTGTGACGCAATCAAGTTAGAAAGTAATAAAAAAAACTTTGAGATTATTAAATTTTTAGTGCAAAAAAAAATTCATGTAATGGGTCACATTGGATATACACCTCAATTTAAAAAAAAATTTAGAGTTGAAGGGCAAACAAAAAATGAATCTTTAAAACTTTTAGAGGAGGCTAAAACGATAGAAAAAGCTGGAGCCTTCTCTATAGTTTTAGAGTGTCTGACACCTCACGCAGCAAAATTAATTACAAGTAATTTGAAAATACCTACAATTGGCATTGGTTCCTCATCTTATTGTGACGGTCAAATTTTAGTTACAGATGACATGCTAGGTTTAAGTGGATTTTATCCCAAATTTGTAAAAAAATACGCTAACATTAATAGAATAATTGAAAAAGCTGTGAAAAAATATACTAGAGAGGTTAAATTTAAAAAATTTCCAAATAATAGCAATTATTTAAATGGATCAAAACTCAGAAAATAAATTAGACTTTAAAGATAAAATAAAAAATTTTTATTTATCAAATAAATTTAAAATATATTTATTAATAATTTCTTTTTCAGTAGTAATAATTTTTCTTATCTTATTAAAATTTTATAATGAAAAACAGAATAGCATTGTTGCAGAAAAATATGTTCAGGCAGGAATTAGTTTAACATTAGAAAATAAAGAGGCTGCAAAATTACTACTCGAAGAAATAATTATAAGTGAAAATAATTTCTATTCTATTTTAGCTTTAAATACTTTAATCGAAAAAAATTTAGTCACCGATAATGCAAAGATATTAAAATTTTTTGAAATTTTAGAAAATTCTATTTCAACTAAAGAAAAAAAAGATCTTATAAAATTAAAAAAAGCACTATTTTTAATTAAAAATTCAGATTTTCAAAATGGTCATAATTTACTAAAAATTTTAATTAAAGAAAATTCAAATTTAAAATCTATCGCTCAGGAAATTCTTGAAAAATAAAGTAATGAAATTAATTTTTGGCTTAGTGATTTTATTATTTTTACCTCATTGTTCCTTTGATAAAAAGTCAGGCATATGGAAGAATGAAAACTTTATTCAAGGTAGTAAGAGCAACCCTTATAAAGACTTTAAAAAGATATCTTCTTCAGATGAAATTTTTGAAGATACTATAATTTTAAATAAAACATTCTCTTTTAAATTATCAGACGCCATAAAAAACGATGAATGGAAAGATTTCTATTACAATAATTCAAATAATTTTGTAAATTTTGATTATACCAATGAAAACAAAATAATTTTT
>CACMOZ010000014.1 GCA_902615435.1 uncultured Pelagibacteraceae bacterium | reverse complement strand
GCTGTATTTCTTGCTATTCACTCAATCTTCCTTGGATTAAAATTTGACATACAAATTTATAAATTAATGAGAAGAGTGGTTTTATTATTATTCATTATATTTGAACTTATAGCTCAAGGGATACTTGTCTATCATTTTTTTAAACTTAAAGAGAAAATTTCAAATCTTATAAATAAAAAAATTTTAATATTAAAAGCTTTATTAGTTTCAATTTTAACAGTAGTGGCAGTATTAAGTTTGCCAATACTTTTAGATAAAGGAAATACACATTTTAAACATGCTCTAGAATGGAACTACTTTGTTGGTGTAATTTTATTTTATTTTTTTACGAGATTGTTTTGGAGAAGAACCACGTAAATTTCTAGGCTTTCGCCCAGAAATTTAGTAGTTTTGGCTCGTCGTTTTAGGCGCTACCGCCAAGCCTTCCCGATGAACTATTCTAGCGCTACTAGGTTCACCTTTCTGCCCTTTAAGCTTGAACCTCTCGGTTTTTCCTTAATTGGCCAGTTAAGAGTTGCCTCTTAATTAAAATTATTAAAACATATCTAAAAAAAATTTGGTATCACTTTAAACGAGCAATAATTTAAACTGTTAACTTCGTGGATAAATTTTTATTAAAAGTCTTGTGTATCCATCCACCACCAAGAACTTTATCCCCAATATTATCTTTTGAGTAAAATACACATGCTTGACCAGGAGAAATCCCTGTTTCTTTATCTAAAATTTCAACATTTGCAAAATTATCCAAAATATTAATTTTAGCTTTTAATAACCTGCCTGTAGATCTAACTTTGATATTTATAACTTCATTAAATTCTTTAACAGATCCTAGGATGTTTAAATCTCTTAATTTAATTTCTTTTACTTCAAGACACTCTTTGGTGCCGACTATTATATTGTTGTTATCAGCGTCAATATTTATAACATACAATGGATTGTCGCTAGCAATCTTAATTCCCTTCCTTTGGCCTATCGTATAATTAATAATTCCATCATGCTCTCCAATTTGATTACCTTGGAGATCAAGAATTTTTCCAGGTTTAAATGACTCTGGTCTAAATTTTTTTATTACTGAAGCATAATCACCATTAGGAACAAAACAAATGTCTTGGCTATCTGGTTTTGTTGCAACATTTAATTTAAATTTTTCTGCAATAGCTCTTGTTTCTGATTTATCAATTTCTCCTAATGGAAATCTAAGATAATCTAATTGTTCTTGTGTAGTGCTAAATAAAAAATAACTTTGGTCTCTATTTTGATCTTTGGCTCTATACATATTAGCGTGTTCATTAATTTGAACTCTTGAAACGTAATGACCAGTTATAAGAGCATCTGCTTTAAGTTCTTTAGCATATTTAAATAAATCTCTAAATTTTACTGTTTGATTACATTGTACACATGGTATCGGTGTTTCGCCTGCTGCATAGCTATCTACAAAAGAATCAATTACCTCAGATCTAAATTTTTTTTGATAGAATAAAATTTTATGATTAATGTTAATATTTTCTGATACCCGTTTAGCATCCAAAATATCTTGTCCAGCACAACACTGTCTTCCTTCTTTTGATTGTTTGCTATCATCATATAATTTTAATGTAATACCAGTTACATCATAGCCTTCTTGCTTCATAAGTGCAGCAACTACAGATGAGTCAACTCCGCCAGACATTGCAACGACTATCTTAGTCTCTTTTTTTGGTTTATTAATTCCTAGTGAATTCATCATTAAAGTGTATAATCGAAAAAAGAGTAATTTTCCATGACGCTTATTGATTTCGAACCGGGGGATTATGTTATAAATCCTTCAAATAAAAATTGGGGAATAGGTCAAGTACAGTCAATAATTGGAACCAAGGTTACCGTAAATTTTGAAAATTACGGTAAAAGGGTAATTAATGTTGAAAATATAAACCTTGAAAAAGTAAGTGATGAAAGCAAGTGAACTTAAAAATATTAGTGAAAGTTTAATTAATACTTTCAATGATGCTGGGAGGATATCTATTGAACTTTATAAAAAAGGTTTACAAATTGAAATTAAAGAAGATAAATCTCCTGTAAGTAATGGAGATCTAAAAGTTAATGATTTAATCACAAATAAAATTAAAGATCTTACTCCAAATATACCAATAATTTCAGAAGAAACTGTAGACTTAAAGAAAAAAAATGAAGCCAAGATATTTTGGCTTATAGATCCGATTGATGGAACAAAAGAATATATTGCTGGTAAAGATGAATACACGCTTAATGCCTCTTTAGTAATTAATACTGTTCCAGTGCTTGGTGTTGTAGGTGTTCCCAAAAAAAATAGACTTTTTTATACTTATGGTCCTGGAGAAAGTTATTTAATTGAAAATGATAAAACTCAGAAAATTAATTGTAAAAAACAACAGCCAAATGGAAAGATAGTGGCACTATCTAGTGTGATAAAACCTTCGGATATTATTTTAAATAAATTAAAAGAACTTAATGTTACTTCAATAGTAAAAATGGCAAGTTCATATAAATTTTGTGTAATAGCTACTGGAGAATATGATGTTTATGCTGCTAAAGAAAGAGCTAACGAATGGGATTACGCCGCTGGTCACGCTATTGCCCAAAACGCTGGCGCTATTATTAAAACTTTAGATGAAAAACCATTTCTATATGGTAAAGAAGATTACAGAAATCCAAGTCTATTAATTAAAAGATCAAAAAATTTAAATGATTAAAACCATTGCAATTATTATTTTATCAGTAACTTTTTTTGGTGTTTTGTTTTTTATTTTGGTAAGAAACGCTTTAAAGAGAAAACTTGATATTTTAGTTGAGGAAGAAAAAAAGAAAAAATCAGATAATCTTAATTAGCTTATTAAACTCAGTTTTTTCTAAATCTAAAACTCTTTTTGATAATTCAAAACTAAAACCTCCCCTAGCTAAAATACCCATATCTTTTTTATAAAATAATTCTCTGTTATCTTCTGGCCTTAAGGGACCAATTCTTCTTCTTTTGCACAGTTTTAAAGCAGAGACAAAATCCGGTTCTATTTCATCCTCTTTAATTTTATCAATACTTTGTTTAATAAACTTACTATCTATTCCTTTGTTTCTTAATGATTGATTAATTTTATTTAATGAATATCCTCTTCTTAAAAACATTCTTGCTTTAGAGTCAGAATACATCTCATCGTTTAAAATTCTATTTTTTTCAAGATTTAAGATAATTTTATCTATTATTGATGTAACTTCTTTTTTTGATTTTGTGCCTTTTATTTTAGTTAAATATTTTTTTAGCAGATAAACTTTTAATTGTTGTTTTGATGGACTATATTTTTCTAAATATGAATAAGCTAAGTCTCTGAGATTAGTAGTTAAATCTTCAAAATCACTTTTATTTACTGTGGGATTCATTTACCTAATATACTATATTATTTTTTATGATAAATAATTTTTTGTCTTTATTAACTTATGAAAATATTTATTTAGTCGCTAACTGGGGAGTAATACCTTTTTGGCTGTTGTTAATTTTTTTACCTTATAATCAGCTAACAAATTTTCTAGCTCAGTCAGTCATAGCACCACTATTATTAGCAGTAGGCTATGTTTATTTATCTTATAAAATTTTTCAAGAAGGAAATATTTTTGATGGTTTTGAATTATACTCTGGATTAGATGGACTTTACTCAATGTTTGCTAATGAAGCTTTACTGTTAATTTTTTGGCTTCACTTTTTAGCAATTAGTTTGTTTGCTGGCGCATGGATTGTAAGAGATAGTAAAAGATACTTTATACCCAAAGTGATTACCATTCCCTCTTTAATTTTAACTTATTTTTCAGGCCCAATTGGATTAACAATCTATTGGTTTTTTAGAATTTTCTTTGCTAAGAAAATTAGTTTTAATGATTAAGCCTTTTGAATTTTATTTTGATTTTGTTAGTCCATACTCGTTTCTAGCTCATAAGGAGATTAGAAAGATAGAATTAAAAGAAGGAATTAAAGTAAAATATAATCCTATACTATTAGGAGGACTTCATAATTTACACGGTATTAAAGCTCCAGCTTTTATTCCAGCAAAAGCAAAGCACATGATTAGAGATTGTAAGCTTATAGCAGAAAAAAATAGTGTAAAATTTAAATTCAATTCATATTTTCCTATACAGAGTTTAAATTTAATGCGGGGCGTTATAGTTGCAGAGGAAGACAACATAAAAAATTATTATATCGATAACATTTTCAATACGATCTGGCAGGATGGTTTAAATATGAACGATGATATTGTAATTCAAAAAGTATTAAAAAATTTAAATATCAATCCAAAAACTTTCGCTTTACGCTCAACTTCTTCCCAAATAAAAGACTCGCTAAGAAAAAAAACTAAAGATGCCTATGAAAAAGGAGTTTTTGGTGCACCAACATTTGTTGCCAATAGTAAAATTTTTTGGGGTCAAGATAGAATTGAGTTTGCTCTTAAAGAAGCAAATAAATAATTTATTTTTTTTCTTTTACGATAACTTTCAAACCGCTCTTTTTTAAAGCATCAAATCCACCGTCAACATGGGCAACATTTTTAAAACCCATGTCTAACAATGATTTCGTTGCCAAAGCAGAACGCCATCCAAGAGCACAAAATAATACCATTTTTTTTATATCTTTTATTTTATTTGACTGGTAGTAAGTGCTTTCGGGATCTAGCCAAAACTCAAGCATTCCTCTTGGAATGTGTTTTGAATTTTCTATTGTGCCCTCTTTCCAGAGTTCCCTTATATCTCTTACATCTATTAAAGTTATTTTGTTATTGTCATAGAGAGTTTTAACTTCAGCTGAGCTTAATGTTTCAATGCTTTTTTGTGCTTCTTCAACTAAAGTTTGGGATGATTTAATGTTCATAGAAGTACACTATAAACTAATATATATGATTTTATATAATGAAAAAAATAGAAAATATAAAAAATCCTAATTTTTTAAAAAAACTATTTATAAAATTATGTCGAATTGTTGGATTTGAAATTATTGACCAATCTAATCTATATTCGCCAACTCTAGGAAAACAAGCAAACGAAAATCTGTCTGTATTAGGAAGTAAAAATATATCTATTCCATTAGGAGAGACAAAAATAACTAGAACCGTAAAATCTTTAGACATTATCATTAAAACTTGCACGTCGATAAATTTAGTAACGCAAAATAAAAAAAGAATTTTTGAGAAAGAAAAATCCGAATATACATTTCGTTCAATAAATTCAATAATTAATAGTTTAAAATTTAATGAGAACAATTTAAAAAAAATTAAAATTAAAATTTATATTATTGACCACAATTCAAAAAAAGAAGATTTATTGAAAATTGAAAGTAATTTAAAAAAAACTAATATTGAATTTGAGATTCTAAATCTAGACCTTGAAAAATTTAATGAAATTAAAACTTTGAATAAAGACAATCCTACTATTGAAAAGAATATGAGATCAACAATGGCAAGTATTCGAGCTTCATTTGATTTAGCTAAAAGAAAATCTAGCGATCTAATTTACTTTGTTGAAGATGATTATATTCATAAAAAAGAGAGTATTTTTGAGATGGTAAGTGCTTATGAAAAAATCTCATCCGAACAAGGTAAGGAATTATTTATTTGTCCTGCGGACTATCCATATCTTTATAAAAAATTAGATAACTCTCAGATTTTAATAGGAAATAAATTCCATTGGAGAACAGTAAATGAGTCTCTTTTAACGTTTTTGACAAGCAAATATTTGATTGAAAAATATTGGAATAGCTTAATTTTAATGAGTGAGAATGAGCATGTCCCATTTGAAACACCGCTCCACAGTATTTATGAAAAAGAAACTTGTATCTCACCTATACCGTCATTAGCCATGCACTGTACAAACATAAATTCAGTATTTGGTTTATCTCCAAATGTAGATTGGATAAAATTGTGGGATGAAAACGAAACTTAATTTGTAGAAAAAGGCCCGATTTCTCGGGCCTTAGTTTAATTTTATTTTAATTAATCTCTAATTGAATAAGCTGTAACACCTACTTCAGCTTTATCTGTTCCTAATTTTTCAGCTGCTCTACTTATTCTTAATCCAATAGTTAATTTAAGTGCTGTAAAGGTCGCCCAAGATAAAACAAAACTAAAAATACATACTGAGGCAGTTCCAATAAATTGAGTACCAAAAGATGTATCAGGATTTGTTAATGGAACTACTAATGTTCCAAATATTCCAGCAAACATATGTACTGGAATTGCTCCAACCACATCATCCAAGCCATAGCTCTCTAACATTTTTGTACCAAAGTACATTATGATTGCTCCGATAGATCCTATAAACATGGCTGTAATTGGTCCAGGTGTTAAAGGTTCAGCTGTTATAGCGACTAAACCAGCTAAAGCTCCATTAAGCATCATTACTATATCAGTTTTACCGCCAATTAATCTTGTGATAGCTGCACCAGTAAATGTTCCTGCTGCACCAGCAAGATGAGTGTTAACAGCTATCTTAGAAATAGCATTTACATCATCGAACGTTCCCATTGCTAATTGACTAAATCCATTGAACCCAAACCAACCGAACCAAAGTAAAAATGTTCCAAGAGTTACTAGAGGAATACTTGAAGCAGCAAAAGGTTGCATAGATTTTTTTTCACCTTTTCTACCAAATCTTCCTTCTCTAGCTCCAAGAACTATTACTCCAGCAAGTGCAGCTGCTCCTCCGCAACCATGAACTAATGTTGATCCAGCAAAATCTGAAAATCCACCGCTAGCTAACCAGCCACCTCCCCATTGCCAGCCCATAGAAATTGGATATATGATACCTGCCATAATTGCTGCGAATATAAAGAATGGCCAAATCTTAATTCTTTCTGCCACCGCCCCAGATACTATAGAAGCTGTAGCGCACACAAACATTGTTTGAAAGAACCAGTCTGAATATCCTGAGTAGCCTGTTTCAGCATCAGATGAATCTGTCCACATTGAAAAAGAGCCCACGTATCCGCCCT
>CACMOZ010000013.1 GCA_902615435.1 uncultured Pelagibacteraceae bacterium | reverse complement strand
CCTTGACTTATAACCTAATTGTAATAAAACCAGCGCTCACCTCTACGAAGTTAATATTTTAATGCAGCTAGAGGTGTGCAGATTTTAAAGTTTAAAATCTTAGCTTTTTTAAATTGTAAATTTTTAAGAAGAGAAGTGTGGACGGCTAGGTTGATAAAGAAATTGTCGTACACGCTTTAACGAAAGATAACTTTGATTTACCTCAAAGTTATTAAAGCTAGTGTGCGCCGTTATTAAACTTGAGAGTTTGATCATGGCTCAGAACGTACGCTGGCGGCACGCCTAACACATGCAAGTCGAACGCAGTAGCAATACTGAGTGGCAAACGGGTGAGTATAATGTGGGAATCTGCCTTTTGGTTTGGAATAACACGGGGAAACTTGTGCTAATACCGGATAAGCCCTTACGGGGAAAGTTTTAACGCCGAAAGATGAGCCTGCACTTGATTAGCTAGTTGGTAAGGTAAAGGCTTACCAAGGCAACGATCAATAGCTGTTCTTAGAGGAAGACCAGCCACATTGGGACTGAGACACGGCCCAGACTCCTACGGGAGGCAGCAGTGGGGAATCTTGCACAATGGGGGAAACCCTGATGCAGCGATGCCGCGTGAGTGAAGAAGGCCCTTGGGTTGTAAAACTCTTTCGTCGGGGAAGAAAATGACTGTACCCGAATAAGAAGGTCCGGCTAACTTCGTGCCAGCAGCCGCGGTAATACGAAGGGACCTAGCGTAGTTCGGAATTACTGGGCTTAAAGAGCTCGTAGGTGGTTAAAAAAGTTGATGGTGAAATCCCAAGGCTCAACCTTGGAACTGCCATCAAAACTTTTTAGCTAGAGTGTGATAGAGGTAAGTGGAATTTCTAGTGTAGAGGTGAAATTCGTAGATATTAGAAAGAACACCAAATGCGAAGGCAACTTACTGGGTCACTACTGACACTGAGGAGCGAAAGCATGGGTAGCGAAGAGGATTAGATACCCTCGTAGTCCATGCCGTAAACGATGTGTGCTAGACGTTGGAAATATATTTTTCAGTGTCGCAGCGAAAGCATTAAGCACACCGCCTGGGGAGTACGACCGCAAGGTTAAAACTCAAATGAATTGACGGGGACCCGCACAAGCAGTGGAGCATGTGGTTTAATTCGAAGATACGCGCAGAACCTTACCAACACTTGACATGTTCGTCGCGAGACTAAGAGATTAGTTTTTTCAGTTCGGCTGGACGAAACACAGGTGCTGCATGGCTGTCGTCAGCTCGTGTCGTGAGATGTTGGGTTAAGTCCCGCAACGAGCGCAACCCCTACTTTTAGTTGCCACCATTTAGTTGGGCACTTTAAAAGAACTGCCAGTGATAAGCTGGAGGAAGGTGGGGATGACGTCAAGTCCTCATGGCCCTTATGTGTTGGGCTACACACGTGCTACAATGGTACTTACAATGGGAAGCAAAGAGGCGACTCTTAGCTAATCCCTAAAATGTACCTCAGTTCGGATTGTACTCTGTAACTCGAGTGCATGAAGCTGGAATTGCTAGTAATCGCGGATCAGCGCGCCGCGGTGAATACGTTCCCGGGTCTTGTACACACCGCCCGTCACACCATGGAAGTTGGTTACACCTTAAGGCAAAGCTCATACCTTTGACTACGGTACGATCAGCAACTGGGGTGAAGTCGTAACAAGGTAGCCGTAGGGGAACCTGCGGCTGGATTACCTCCTTTCTAAGGAAGACCAAAAATTTCTTTTGGTCTCAAAAAATTAAGTTAATGTGGCCGTCCTCATTTCTCTTCTTATTAATTAAAGTGTCTCATAAATGCTTAGGGGCCGGTAGCTCAGGTGGTTAGAGCGCACCCCTGATAAGGGTGAGGTCGGACGTTCGAGTCGTCCTCGGCCCACCATTTTTCACGGGGGATTAGCTCAGCTGGGAGAGCGCCTGATTTGCATTCAGGAGGTCAGCGGTTCGATCCCGCTATCCTCCACCATTGACATTTTTAGCTTTTTTAAATTGTAAATAATAAATATCAATTTTGATTGTTTAAAAATTTAAACAATCAAACAATATCTATATCCGATTGTTCGAAATGATGAACAATCTAAAAATATTCGAATAGATGAATATTTTATAAAAATTTAATTTAGACAGAAAATTATTTTCTGTGCATAAATCAAGCGTTTAAGGGCGTATGGCGGATGCCTAGGCACTGAAAGGCGATGAAGGACGTGGTATACTGCGATAAGTTTCGGGGAGCTGTATGCAGGCTTTGATCCGAAAATTTCCGAATGGGATAACCCACCACTTTATGTGGTACTTCAAATTGAATTCATAGGTTTGAAGAGCTAACCCGGAGAACTGAAACATCTAAGTAACCGGAGGAAAAGAAATCAATTGAGATTCCGTTAGTAGTGGCGAGCGAACGCGGAATAGGCCAGTAATAGTATTGAGATAACCTAAATAGTTTGGAAAAGCTAACCATAGAGGGTGATAGTCCCGTAGGGGTAAAGCTTAATGTTATTCTTGAGTAGAGCGGGACACGTGTAATCTTGTTTGAATATAGGGGGACCACCCTCTAAGCCTAAATACTCTTCAGTGACCGATAGTGAACTAGTACCGTGAGGGAAAGGTGAAAAGAACCCCTATTAGGGGAGTGAAATAGAACCTGAAACCGTATGCCTACAAACAGTCGAAGCTCTTTTTAGAGTGACGGCGTACCTTTTGTATAATGGGTCAGTGACTTAATTTGTCCAGCAAGCTTAAGCCGTAAGGTGTAGGCGCAGCGAAAGCGAGTCTTAAATGGGCGTTAGTTGTATGAATTAGACCCGAAAACGAATGAGCTTACCATGAGCAGGTTGAAAGCAGGGTAACACTTGCCGGAGGACCGAACCAGTTGACGTTGAAAAGTCTTTGGATGACTTGTGGTAAGGGGTGAAAGGCCAACCAAATTCGTAGATAGCTGGTTTTCCGCGAAAACTATTTAGGTAGTGCGTTGAGTAAATTAATGTTTGGAGGTAGAGCACTAAAGGGGCTAGGGGAGAGAAATCTTTACCAACCCTCATAAAACTCCGAATGCCAAACATTTTACCTCAGCAGACAGACTGTGGGTGCTAAGGTCCATGGTCGAGAGGGAAAAAGCCCAGATCACCAGATAAGGTCCCTAAATCATGATTAAGTGTGAAAGGATGTGGAGATTCCTAAACAGCCGGGAGGTTGGCTTAGAAGCAGCCATCCTTTAAAGATAGCGTAACAGCTCACCGGTCTAATAGAGTTTCTGCGCCAAAGATGTAACGGGGCTCAAATCATGTACCGAATCTGTGGATATATAATTTCTTCGGAAATTATATCTGGTAGCGGAACGTTCTGTAAGCCTGTAAAGGGATACCCGTGAGGGATCCTGGAGGTATCAGAAGTGCGAATGCTGACATAAGTAACGATTAACAGAGTGAAAAACTCTGTCGCCGAAAATCCAAGGGTTCCTGCGCAAGGTTAATCCGCGCAGGGTTAGTCGGTCCCTAAGACGAGGGCGAAAGCCGTAGTCGATGGAAACAAGGTTAATATTCCTTGACCAGATGGAAGTGACGGATTTTGTAAGTTGTTAACTCTTAATGGATTGAGTTAGCTGCGAAAAAGTCCCAGGAAATAGCTCCATCATTAGACCGTACCCGAAACCGACACAGGTGGATTATTAGAGTATAATTAGGCGCTTGAGAGAATGATGTTGAAGGAACTCGGCAAAATGCCTCCGTAACTTCGGAAGAAGGAGGACCCATTTTTAGGCAACTATTAGTGGGTGGCACAAGCCAGGGAGATGCGACTGTTTATCAAAAACACAGGGCTCTGCTAACACGTAAGTGGATGTATAGGGTCTGACGCCTGCCCGGTGCTGGAAGGTTAATGCGATCAGTGCAAGCTGATTTCTGAAGCCCCAGTGAACGGCGGCCGTAACTATAACGGTCCTAAGGTAGCGAAATTCCTTGTCGGGTAAGTTCCGACCTGCATGAATGGCGTAACGATATCTCCGCTGTCTCCAACATCAACTCAGTGAAATTGAATTCTCCGTGAAGATGCGGAGTTCCCGTGGTTAGACGGAAAGACCCCGTGCACCTTTACTACAACTTTATATTGGTGTTAGGAATGATATGTTTAGCATAGGAGGGAGACTTTGATGTTTCGGCGTCAGCTGAAGCGGAGTCGCCAGTGAAATACCTCTCTTATTATTCTTGACATCTAACTGCATGCCGTAATCCGGCTGCAAGACATTGTATGGTGGGTAGTTTGACTGGGGCGGTCGCCTCCCAAAAAGTAACGGAGGCGTGCGAAGGTAGGCTCAGAACGGTCAGAAATCGTTCGTAGAGTGCAATGGCATAAGCCTGCCTGACTGCGAGACTGACAAGTCGAGCAGAGTCGAAAGACGGTCATAGTGATCCGGTGGTTCTGAGTGGAAGGGCCATCGCTCAACGGATAAAAGGTACGCCGGGGATAACAGGCTGATACCCTCCAAGAGTCCATATCGACGAGGGTGTTTGGCACCTCGATGTCGGCTCATCACATCCTGGGGCTGGAGCAGGTCCCAAGGGTTTGGCTGTTCGCCAATTAAAGTGGTACGTGAGCTGGGTTCAGAACGTCGTGAGACAGTTCGGTCCCTATCTGCCATGGGTGTAGAAGAATTGAGAGGATTTGTCCCTAGTACGAGAGGACCGGGATGAACATACCACTGGTGGACCGGTTGTAGCGCCAGCTGCAGTGCCGGGTAGCTAAGTATGGACGGGATAACCGCTGAAAGCATCTAAGTGGGAAACCCACCTCAAAACTAGTTCTTCCCATAGAGCCGTAGTAGACCACTACGTTGATAGGCTGGATGTGGAAGCGCGGCAACGCGTGTAGCTGACCAGTACTAATAGCTCAATTGGCTTGATTTATGCACTGAAAAAAATTTTTTTTCGAATGATATTTATTATTACAAATTTTAATTTTTCTTTTCTTTGGACTAACTATCTCATTAAAACATATTCTATGAAGTTTTAAGTTTAATTCTAAATATTTTATATCCTGCTTCTATTAAAAAAGAAAATAACATTGTAGACATCAAACTATTAGTAAAAAATGGTATTGCCAAGATATATGTTGTTTTTAAACTAAGGAAATTTAAACCATGTTGTCCAGTTATCCAAACTCCGAAATTAGTTATCAAGAAAAATATTATAGCTCCAATCAAAGCACCAGAAACTCTCCAGGTAAAACTTTTTTTAAAAAAAACAGACATTAAACCTATTAAAAGCACACTTCCCCAAGTCCAATGAGTGTTAAAATGATAACCTATAATAAAGTCAGTTACAGCAAAACTAATTAAAAGAATAGTTAAATATCTAATTCCTAATAATGCCGGAACATAAAAACTTAAAGCTAGTAAACTAGTAAAATTTGGTGGATGAGGAATAAACCTACTTACAGAAAGAGCGGTAAATATACCTATGCAAATATAAATTTGTTTCACAATTTAATATACTCTTTTTAAACCCATATTAAAAGAGCGATCCATTTGAGAATAATCTCTGCTAGTTTCGTATTTTTCATCAAAAATATTTATAATGTTAAAATATAAACTGTAACTATCCCACAAAGTATATTTTATTGACAGATCATTTACAAAATAATCATCAATCATTTCGTCATTAAAAGTTCTGTTACCATTTCCATAATCTCTAGCAGTATCAGACCATTTAGAGTTCAAAACAAATAAAAGATTTTTATCGAAAGAGCTTTTAATCTTTGTTTGTAGATTGATTAAATTTCTTGGCACTCTAACCATTTGACTATTTGTGTAACTTTGATTTTTATTTGGGTCATCTGCTTCAGCTCCATCATAAGTTGATGTGTAGGTATAATTAAGATTCAAATCTAAATTTTCTAAGACTTTCCAAGAAGAAGAAAATTCTAATCCTTGCGATTTTACTACTCCATCACTGTTTTGAGTTGTATACGAGGCACCAGAACTATTATTGTCTTTCCATCCTTCGAGTAAATTATCATATTTTAAATTGAAATAGGTTAAATCAAATTTAATATTTTTTTCTGTTATTGTTTTTTCTATACCAATATCAAAGCTCGTACTATTCTCAGCTTTTACAAATGGAAGTGAACTGGAATTAGCTGCGTATACAAAATACATTTCATATAAAGAAGGAAATCTGAACCCAGTGCCATATGAACTTTTGACTTTTGTAGATTTGTCATCAAACAAATATGCAAAGGAAACTCTATGAGCCTCTTCGTTGCCAGCAACTGAATTATCATCAAATCTTGATCCTAAAGTAGCGAAAATATTATTACTCAATCTTCTCTGTAAATCAAAATAATTTGAGATCGTGTAAAATGACTCATCTATGGTACCGGTTGAATTAGCATTATATCCTATATGGTCATCTTCTCTTTCAATACCAAAAATAAAACTATTGTCTAAATTATGATTGTAAATTCCTTTATAGGAATAAGAGTATCTGTCGCCGTAATAATTATCTTTTTGAGTATTTCCACTGCCTGGAGCGGCTTGATAAATTCTCTTAATATAAGTGTTTCCTAAAGATATTGTATTAGTAAATTTATCATTCAATTGATATTCTAAGGAAATATTTCCAGATGCTTGAACACCGTCTTCTTCTTCGTTATGTGTAGTACTCGCAGATGTAATCTCTTTATCATATTGTTTATTAGTCTCTGAAATTCTTAAACTAGATTTAAAATCTAAATTATTTGATAAAACTTTACCATAATTTGCAGTAAGAGAATTATTCCTATAACCATCTTTTTCTTCATTGTGTGTCATGGCTGACATCCCATCAGTTTGGAATTTCTCAAACCCAAAGTAATAATTATCAGTATCATTCGCTCCAGAAAAACTTAAAGAATAATTATTAGTTCTGTATGAACCTGTATTAAACATAACGCTTTTCTGTTTCCCAGGCTGCCCTTTTTTTGTAGTGATATTAATTGTCCCTCCTATAGCCCCACTACCATAAACTGAACTTTGATTTCCTTTTAAGATCTCTACTCTGGAAATTTGGCTTGTTAGAATATGATTAAAATCAAAATCCCCAGAAACACTCGAAGGGTCAGACATCTTTACTCCATCAATGTAAACAGTAGAGTATCTTTTTGGTAATCCTCTTAGTTGAATTGCAGATGTTGAACCATGACCACCGTTTTGAAAAAAATTAGCACTGGATGAATTGCTAGCAAGAACATCTCCTAAAAAATATTCACTTGAATTTTGTAGAAATTTCTCATCCAGTACAATAACTGAAGAACCAACAGTTGAAATTGATTGCGGCTTTTTACTTGGCGCTATTACTATAATAGGAGTTTCGTCTGATAATAAAATTTCAAATATATTTAGAAAAAATATAGTACATGAAAAAAATATAAACCTTTTAAGCATTGGCCTTCCTTTTTGTTGTTAGAATTTAAATTCTAACTTTTTGTTAATATAGCCACTGCTAATTTTTATTTGTAGAATTAGACTTTCCCTGGCCTTCATTCAACAGCGGACTTTACTGGGTGGCGCTCCGACTTTACGGTTGCAGGTACAGCCAAT
>CACMOZ010000012.1 GCA_902615435.1 uncultured Pelagibacteraceae bacterium | reverse complement strand
ATCAAAATAATAATATTATTTTTTTTGATAAAAAAAATGGACAATTATTAAAGTCAATTCCTACTGAAGAAACACTTGTAACAAATCGATTTGTAAATAATTTTTCTTTTAGAGAAAATAATTTATTCTTTTTAAACTCATTTGGTTCTTTGTATTCAATTAATATTAAATCTAAAAGCATAAATTGGTTTATTAATTTAAATCAAGCATTAGAATTAACTACTACTAACTTGTTTTTCAGTACCCAAATTGTCAATTATGATAATATAATTGTGGTATCTACATCTCGACACACTTACTTTATCGACTCTCGATCAGGTAATATAATTAGTAAAAAGAATTTTTCATCAAATTTTAAACCAATAATAAATAATGACTATGTTTTTTTTCTTACCAAAAAAAATATGTTGATAGCATCAAAATTAAAAACTGGTGAGATTTTATATTCCTATAAAATAGACGATCAAATAAAAAATCTTTTGAATAAAAGAAAAAAATTTGTATTTACAAATTTTATGTTAGCAAATAATAAGCTATTAGTTTTTTTAAATAACTCATTTATATCATTTTTTAATATTAGAGGTAATTTAGAGCAAATTAATAAAATACCAAAGAAAATTAATTCAAATCCAATTTTCATAAATGGCTCAATACTATATTTAGATGTAAAGAATAAACTTAAGATTATTAGTTAGTTATTTGACTTTCCACTAAGAAGAGATAATTGCTTTACTTTAAATCCTTTCATAGCATCATGAGGTTTAATAGGATAATCCCCAGTGAAATAATGATCACTAAATTGAGGGTAGCTATTATTTCTCTTGAAACCAATCAAAGCTTTATAAAGTCCGTCTAAACTTAAGAATTTTAAACTCTTTGCTTTTATGTGTTCGCACATTTCTTGATTATTCTTTTTGAATGCCAGCAGCTCCTCTTTTGTGGGCATATCAACACCATAAAAATCTGGATATTTTATTTCTGGGCAGGCTATTCTGACATGAACTTCTTTAGCTCCACTTTCATAAAGCATTTTTACTATTTTGCTACAAGTAGTTCCTCTGACTAATGAGTCATCAATTAATATTATAGATTTATCTTTAACAATTGATTTTGTTGAACTCAATTTAAGTTTTACCCCTAAACTTCTAATACTTTGTGTTGGCTCAATAAAAGTCCTTCCCACATAATGATTTCTAATTAATCCTAATTCAAATTTCTTCTTTGATTGGTCTGCATACCCTAATGCCGCCGGAACACCTGAGTCAGGAACAGGAACAACTAAATCTGCTTGTAAGTCTGTTTCTTTAGCTAATTCCTTGCCTAAATTTTTTCTATACTCATACGCACACTTTTTATCAATTAAACTGTCTGGCCTAGCAAAATAAAT
Source organism: uncultured Pelagibacteraceae bacterium (assembly GCA_902615435.1). Lineage (GTDB taxonomy): Bacteria > Pseudomonadota > Alphaproteobacteria > Pelagibacterales > Pelagibacteraceae > Pelagilacustribacter. The sequence continues at coordinate 15,122 of CACMOZ010000012.1, read as the reverse complement.
ATACTCAAAAATACAAGGTCTTGGTTTTTGAGCTGGAAAAGGTTTTAAAGACCTCAACTCTTCATTTTCAATTATTACTATCTCTCCATTTTCTACTTCTCGAATAAATGTTGCTCCAACTATGTCAAGCGCACAAGTTTCTGAAGCAAGTATGTAAGATTTTTTTAATTTTCCTATTACTAATGGTCTAATACCAAATGGATCTCTAACACCAACCAGTTTTTTATTTGTCATTAAAATAAGCGCAAATCCACCTTGGATTTGAAAAAGAGCTTCTATAAGTTTATCAGTAAACTTTTCCCTTTTTGATTTAGCAATTAGTTGAACAATTGTCTCAGTATCACTCGTGGTCCTAAAAATTGCACCATCTTTAACTAATATTTCTCTCAGTAAAAGCGCATTAGTTAAGTTTCCATTATGTGCAATGCTTAAACCTCCCATATGAAGGTCTGCAAAAAATGGTTGAATATTTCTTAAAGACGTTTCGCCAGTTGTTGAATATCGATTATGACCTACCGCAAAATTTCCTGGTAGTCTTTTTAACAATTCAGAGTCAGTGAAATGATCTCCTACAAGACCTTGCCTTTTTTCTGAATGGTAGTTATTACCATCAAAAGAAACTATTCCACATCCTTCTTGACCTCTGTGCTGTAGAGCATGTAAACCTAAGGCAACTAATGCTGAAGCATCATCATGATTGGATATTCCAAAAATACCACATTCCTCTCTTAATTTATCAAAGTCAAATTTTTTCAATTTTTTCTTTTGTGTCTATGAAATCTTCACTAGAGGGAAACTCCTCTACTAAAATCTCACTTCCTTTATTTATTATGTTAAAAGATATTGCATTCCCTGCTGATATACCCCAATTTTGATAAGGATAAAACCAATTTAAAATTGAAAATAAACATACCGAAACTAAATAACCTTTAAAAAAGCCAAATACAAAACCAAAAACTCTATCTATTGAACCGACACCAGTCCAAGTAACTGCTTTGCCTAAAGATTTTCCAATTAAAATTATTATAAAAAGAGTGAATATAAAGATAGCTACTCCTAAACCGATACTATTTATAAAATCTGATTCAATATAATCACTTACAATAGGTTGTAATTTTGGGACTAAAATAATTGTGATTATTGTTGTTAAAACCCACTTCATAAAGGAAATTAAACTTAGAGAAAAACCTTTCATGTAACATCGAATTACATTGTAAAATATTATAACCAAAAAAAATATATCAAAGACATTTGTTTTATTAAAAAAGTTAATTAAAAAGTCATTAATCATTTGAGGTCTTAGATTTCTTCTCCAAATGGTTTTAAAATAAGAATTAATTTTGGGAGTAAAGTTAAAACTGAGATCATAGCAAGCATCATAGCCAAACCAGTAAATACACCAAAATAAATAGTTGGTATAAAATTTGATAAAACTAATATTGAAAAACCAAAAACTATAGTTAAAGATGTATTAAGGATGGCAACACCAACTGTTTTGTGACATCTTTCCATCGTTTTATTATAATTTTTTATAGACTTAAATTCTTCTTTAAACCTATAAATATAATGAATACTATTATCTACAGCTATCCCTATAGTGATAGCTGCTATAGTAATGGTCATCATATCTAATGGAATGCCAATAACACCAATTATGCCAAGTATAAAAAAAGCAGCAATAAAGTTCGGAACGACTCCAATGCAGGAAATAATTAAATTTCTAAATAAAATACAAAACATAATAAAGATGCCAAACATTACAATTCCTAAAGTAAGTATTTGAGATTTAAATAAACTTTGAAGCAAATTATTAAACAAAATGAGTACTCCAGCTAATCTATATTCTTCCTTTTCTAATCCCAATTTTGTATTTAAGTCTGTATTAATTTTCTTTAAAAGTTCATTTCTTCTTAAATTTTCAAGAGAATCTTTTATTCTGACACTTATCCTCGCTTCATCTTTCTCAACTGAGATATAAGGTGCAACTATTTCCTTTTTTATTGCTTCAGGAATTTTGCTAAATAAAACAGCAATCTCTAAACTTTGTAATTCTTTGTTATTAAGTTCCTCCGCAACCCTTAATATTGAACCGAAAGAAAGAACTTTTCCAATTTCAGGCAGTGAGTCCAAATAATCGTGGACTTTTATAATTTTGTCCATTTTATCTCTTGTAAACCAATATTTAGCTTTGTCTTCATTAGTTTCAATTTCTTCATCCCAATCGTCGAGCTCATCTTCTTTATCTTGTTTTACTTTCTGTTTTACTGGAAATTTTAGAATAATATTTAATGGAGTGGTTCCACCTAATTCATCGTCAATTTTTTTCATTCCTTTATAAATTTCTGTTTCTTTATCAAAGTAATTAATAAAACTATTTTCCACTTCAAGTTTAAATATTCCAATAATACTAAATACAATTATAAAAAAAGTAGAGCCAAAAATTAAAATTTTATTATTTTTTGTAAATGTACTCAAAGCCGAGGTGATCAAAGATTTATCAGTATCTTTAATATTTATTTCATCCCTAGAAGAGAATACGCTTAGTAAAGATGGCAATAAAAAAAATGTTACTAAAAATGAAATTGCTAATCCAAATGTCATCATCCAACCAAAATCAATTATCGGTTTTATTCCACTAAAGACTAAAGATAAAAAAGCGCAAATTGTAGTTAAAACTGTATAAAGAATAGGTAAGACCATCTTTTTACTTGCTTCAAACACAGCTTCGTTTTTAGTAAATTCTGGAAACTCTTTCTTTAATTGAAGAAACCTGACAGTTAGATGGATGTTCATTGCCATGTTTAATATTAGCATCAAAGCTATAAAATTAGATGAAATAACTGTGACTTTCCACCCAATCAAACCCAACATTCCAATCATTACAATCACAGATGTAGAACATCCTAACAATGGCATTATCACCCATTTTAAATTTCTAAAAATGAACCATAAAGTGAGAACAATAAAAACAAAGACACCGAAACCAAAAACAATTATATCACTTTTGATATAGCCCATCATATCATTAGCTATCATTGGTATACCACCTAAATGAATTTTTGCATTTTCTCCGTACTTATTTATTACGTCTCTAATTTCAGTAATATTTTGATGGTTTCTTATATTATATAAATTTTTATATTCCTCGTATTCTTTAAGAAATTTTTTATAATTTTGCCTTTCTTCTTTTGATAAACTACTTTCTTTTGATTGGTCATAATATTTGTTTTTAACCTTAAGATATTCGTCTAAACGTTCATCTTTTTTTAAATAAACAACTATTCCAGATGTTTTACCGTCTTTACTAATTACATAGTCTCTATAAATAGGACTATTAATTATTTCTTCAAAACCTCTTTCTCTATTTATCTCTGGATAAGCCAAAGTTTTATAGTTTTTTAATCTATCCATTAACCCTTCATCAGTACTTTTAAGAAGAGGAACATCAATGACTGTAACTACACTGTCTACCCAAGACAATTTCTCAATTTTAGATTTTAGTAGTTGAAGATTTAGAATTGTCTCTTTTTCAATAAAACTTGAAACTGGAGTATAAGTTAAGACTAAAAAATCTTTTGAACCATAAGTTTTATTTACTTCTCTAAGATATTTAAGATCTGGGTCACCTTCTAGCAAAAGAGCGTCAGAAGATGCATCTAAATTAAAATTTTTAGAGTGATAAAGAGAGAACCCTATTAAAATTAAAAGAAAAATAAGCGTTATTTTTGAGAAATCTGTAATTATTTTTTTATAAATTTCGGCAAACATGGTGGTATTTCAGATATATCTTAAAATTTTTATAACTAAAGAGAAAACTAAGGCTAATTTTTGCTTAAATCTTTAAATTTTGTATAAATTCCCTCAAACTCAACTTTAACAGTGCCTGTGGGACCGTGTCTTTGTTTGCCTAATATTATATCCGCTAATCCGTTTACATCGTTCATTTTAGACTGCCATTCAGCATGCTCTATTGATCCTAATTTTGGCTGTTTTCTCTCAAGATAATACGCTTCCCTATAAACAAACATAACTACATCCGCATCCTGTTCAATAGACCCTGACTCTCTTAAGTCTGCAAGTTGCGGCTGTTTATCATCTCTTTGTTCTACTGCTCTAGATAATTGAGATAGCGCTAATACTGGTACCGAAAGTTCTTTTGCAAGAGCTTTAAGACCTTGAGTGATTTCAGAAATTTCTTGAACTCTTCCTTCGTTTTTGTTTGTACTTGATCTCATCAATTGAATATAATCAACAACTATTAAACTTAGGCCGAATAATCTTTTAATTCTTCTTGCTCTATTACTTAAAGTTGCAATAGTTATAGCTGGAGTTTCGTCGATGTATAATGGAAGATTATAAATATTTCTCGACGTTTCAATATATCTATTTATTTCTTCTTCGGTAACTTTACCCCTACGTATATCATCAGACTTAATTTTTGCTTGTTCTGATAAAATTCTAGTCGACAATTGTTCAGAGGACATTTCTAAAGAAAAAAAAGCTATCGACGATTTTTCTTGTTTTTTTAAGATATGTTGAGCTGCATTGTAAGCAATGTTTGTTGCAAGTGCAGTTTTACCCATTGATGGTCTACCAGCTAAAATAATTAAATCCGATTTATGTAATCCACCTAATTTTTCATCAAGATCAGTAAGTCCAGTAGGCACACCAACTATCCCTTGATCACTTTGCATAGCCATAGTAGCCATTTGAATAGTTTGGTCTAAAGCCTGATTAAATTTTAAAAATGATTGTGAAAAACTTCCCCTTTCTGCTAAATCAAATAGAGATTTTTCTGTACTTTCAATTATGTTTTCAGCATTTTGTTCTTGAGAATTTGCATTGAGTGTATCATTAGATAATTTATCTGAAATTTGTACTAGTTCTCTTCTTAAGTACATCTCGTGTATTATTTTTGCATAATCTACAGCTTGTTTAGACGATCCAGAAAATCTTGTTAGTTTTACTAAATATTCTGTTCCTCCAACTTCATTTAACATATTATCTTTTTCAAAAAAATTTTTTAAAGTTATTGGATTTGCTATCATTCCTTTATTATTTAAATTTTCAATTACTTCATAAATTTTTACATGCGCAGGATCATAAAAGATTGAAGAGTTTACTATTGTTGAAATTTCATCAATTATATCATTATTAACTAAAATAGACCCTATTAAAGCTTGTTCCGCCTCTAGATTTGAAGGTTGTTTGTTTTCAATTTTATTTTGAAGTGAATTTATTTCTTTCACAAATTTAATAATAGGGTAAAGTTTCTTCTGTTAAAGTAAAAAGTTACACACTTTTTTCTTAGCTCTGTGGAAAAGTTACTTTGATTGTATTTTATCTATTTTGATAGAGATAATAGCTTTAACTTCTGAGTGAAAATTTACATCAACTTTGTAAAGTCCAATTTTATTTAATTCACTTTTAAGAATTATTTGAGAAGGATTAATTTCGGCATTTGACTTTTCTCTAATCAGATTTGAAATTTCTTTAGGCTTTATTGATCCATAAAGGTCGCCATTATCCTTACTTTCTTTATAAAAAGTATAAGTTTTATTATTGATTACTTTTGCAATTTCCTTAAACTTATTTTTTACTTCTATATTTTTTTTATTAAGTTTATCTTTTTGTTTATTTACAAATTCTATATTTTCTTTATTAAATCTCAGTGCCTTACCTTGTTTTAGAAGAAAATTTCTACCATATCCGTTTTTAACTTTTACTTTGTCTCCAATATTTCCAAGATTTAAAATATTTTCTAATAATATTACTTCCATTTAAATTAATCCTAGTATTTTTGCTTTCTTAATCTCTTTTGTAAGCTTTCTTTGTTTGCTGAATGCGACTGAAGTTATTTTTGAAGATACAATTTTTCCATTATCAGACACATATTTTTTTAGTAAGCTTACATTTTTATAATCTACAATTGGTGCATTTTTTACAGATAGTGGACATTTTTTTGAGAATTTACCATCGTTCTTTTGAAACAAGCTAAGTTTACTTAAAGAATTTTGGCCTTTTTTTTGAAACTTTTTATTTCTTCTTTTCATTATTGTTTATCTTTTTTGTTAAAATACTCAATTTTTGTGTCTAGTTTTTTATATTTTACAGTGAGGTGTCTAATAACTGAGTTATCTACTTTTATTTTTTTTTCAATATCTGTTAATGTTTTTCTATTTCCTTCAAATTTATAATGAATATAAAAACCTTTTTTATAATTATTTATTTTTTTTGCTAAATTTAATAATCCCCATTCCTCTATTTTAATAACTTTGCCTGCAGAGTTATTTATTAAATCATTATACTTATCTTTTACAATTTTAACTTCTTTTTCAGCTAAATCTTGTTTCACAACAATAGTATTTTCGTAAAAAGCCATATTTTTCTTATGTTAATTTAATATTAATTTTAATTTGTAAAATCTGGTTTATACTATAATGAAAAGTTATAGCAATACTAATAATTATTATATAAATTAATATAAATGAGCACCTTATTATTTCCTGGTCAGGGTTCACAGGTAATTGGAATGGGACAAGAATTCTATTCTAATTTTGAATTTGTTAAAAAAATCTTCAAAGAAGCTGATGCCAAGTTAGGTTACCCTATTTCAAAGATCATTTTAGAGGGACCCGAAAATGAGTTGCAACTAACAAAAAACACTCAGCCAGCAATTTTAACGGTTAGTTATTCAATTTTTAAAGTGCTTAAAGAAGAATTCAATTTTGATTTAAATAAATATAAATATATTGCTGGTCATTCTTTAGGTGAATACAGCGCCTTAGTTTGCGCTGAGGCATTAGATTTTGGTGATGCTTTATACCTCCTGCATGAAAGAGGAAAAGCTATGCAAGATGCAGTTCCAATTGGAAATGGATTAATGATAGCTGTTTTAGGTCTTAAAACTGAAGAGATAAAAAAACTTATAGATAAAAGTGATAATATTCCGGGGGTCTGCGAAATAGCAAATGATAATGCAGATGGTCAAGTAATCGTAAGCGGAGATAAAGCCAGCGTTACTTCTTTTCAAAATATATTAAAAGAAAAAAAAATTAAAACTATACCCTTGAAAGTAAGCGCACCTTTTCATTGCTCAATGATGAAACCTGCTGCAGAAAAAATGAAAGAAAAAATTTTAAATACAAAATTTACTACACCAAAAATAAAGATTATTAATAATGTGACTGCAAGGGCCGAAGATGATTCTGTTAAAATTAAAAATTTACTAGTCGATCAAATTTTCTCTACCGTAAGATGGAGAGAAAGTTTAATAAATATGTCAAAAAATGGAGTAAAAATCTTTGTAGAAATAGGGCCGGGAAAAGCTTTGACAGGCATGGTCAAAAGAACAATAAAAGAAGCAAATTGCTTTTCAATTAATTCAATAGCTGATATTAAAAATTCACATGATAGACTTTAAAAATAAAAAAATATTAATTACTGGTGCCACAGGAGGTATTGGCTATAACTTAGTTAAAAAATTTCACAATTTAGGAGCCAAAGTGATTGGCAGCGGAACTAATGAAGTAAAGCTAGATAATTTAAAAAAAGAATTCAGTGGCGTATTGGTCGAAAAATTTAAATTGGAAGAACATAATAAAATTGAGGGATTTATCGATGATGTTAATAATAAATTGAATGGAATTGATGTGCTGATTAATAATGCAGGAATTACCTTAGATAATCTTTCTGTAAGACTTACAGAGGATAATTGGAAAAAAGTTTTAGATATAAATTTAACCTCTACATTTTTAATGTGTAAATTTACAATAAAAAAAATGCTTAAAAACAAATATGGCAAAATAATCAATATTACATCTATCGTCGGTCACACTGGTAATGTAGGTCAATCTAATTATTCAGCTTCAAAAGCTGGTATAATTGCTTTTTCAAAAAGCTTAGCATTAGAATATGCGAAAAAAAATATAAATATAAATTGTGTTTCACCAGGATTTATACAAACCGAGATGACTGATAAAATTAAAGAAGATTTTAAAAAAATTTTAATTGAAAAAATACCTTCTGGTAATCTTGGTTCTGCAGAAGATGTATCAAATTGCGTAGCCTTTCTAGCATCAGATATTTCAAAATATATCTACGGTGAAACAATACATGTTAATGGTGGTATGTATATGTCTTGACAATTCTTATTATTAATCTATTAAGAAATTAACAATTAAAAAAAGGAACTCATGTCAGAAGAAATCAAAGGAAAAATAAAGAAAATTGTAGCTGATCATCTAGGGATAGATGAAGAAAAAGTAACTGAAGAAGCAAGCTTTATCGATGATCTAGGCGCTGATAGTTTAGACACAGTGGAATTAGTAATGGCTTTCGAAGAAGAGTTTGGTTCGGAAATATCAGATAGTGAAGCCGAAAAAATTCTTACAGTCGGAGATGCAATTAAGTTTATTGAAAGTAAAGCTAATAACTAATTTCATTAAATAATAACTTTATGGCACATGGTGCTCAAAATATCATGGTTGTACTCTCTTCCCCTTCAGGTGTAGGTAAGACCACTATTACTAAAAAAATTCAGCAAAAATATCAGTCATTTAAAATATCAGTATCACATACAACACGAACACCAAGATCAAATGAGGTAGACGGTGTTGACTATCATTTCATTTCTCGATTCAAATTTGAGGAATTGATAAAAAAAGAAAAATTTTATGAGTATGCAAAAATTTTTGATAATTATTATGGAACGTCAAAACAAAGTGTCGACAGTACAATAAAAACTAATGACATAATATTCGATATAGATTGGCAAGGCACAAAACAATTATCAAAATTTAAAAATTTAAAATTAATAAAAATATTTCTAATAGCTAAAAATAAAGAAGAATTAAAAAATAGACTAATTAAAAGAAATCAGAATACAAAATTAGAAATAGATAAAAGATTCAAGTCTTTTGATGAAGACATAAAACATTGGAGTGATTACGACTACATAATTATTAATGATAATTTAGACTCATGCTTTAAACAAATTGAGAGTATAATATTAAATTACAAAAAAAAATTCACTTTTCCTCAAATATCTCAGTAATTCTATAGTAAATTTCAGGATTTATTTCTGATGGTCTACATTTCGTTTTAAGGTCAGAAATTTTTTTTATCTCGTTAATATTTAAAATTTTCTTAATATTTTTATTTATCATTTTTCGTTTATTTGAAAATAAAATATTAGTTACTCTCTCTAAGTTATCAATCTTTTTAATATTAAATAAAATATTTTTTTTTGGTTTAAAATGAATAATCATAGAGTTAACCTTTGGTCTTGGAATAAAACAATTCGGAGAAATAATAAATTTTTCCATAATTCTAAGTTTATAGTTTGTTAATATTGATAGTCTTCCATAATTTTTTGATGGAAATTTACTAATAATCTTTTCACCAAGTTCTTTCTGAAACATGAAAACTACGTCATCAAATTTAGGTGGAAATTTTTTAAATTTAATTATCTTTACTAATATTTGTGATGAAATATTATATGGTAAATTTCCAAAAATTATTGACTTATTTTTTAAAATTCTTTCTAAATTAAATTCAAGAATATCTTTATTAAAAATTTTAATAATATTATTTTTATGGTATTTTTTTTTTAAATAACTAAATAAATTTTCATCTTTTTCTATTATTTTTAAAGATTTTGGTTTTCTCTTTAAAATTTCATCTGTCAAAGCACCTTTACCAGACCCAATTTCAATAATTTCTCTATTTTTTATTTTTGTTAAATTGATAATTTTATTAATAACATTTTTATCAATCAAAAAATTTTGACCTAAAGATTTTTTTGCAAATACCATTCCTAAAATTTACTAAAGAAATTTACACAATTTATTAGGCTTTGCGGGTTTGCGGTATTTTTTAAAGTTAGGTTTTTTGCAGTTCCATGGTCAGGGGATGCTCTTAAGTATTTTAATCCTAGCGTTACATTTATGGCATCGAATTTATATAAAGTTTTAAAGGGAGCAAGAACTTGATCATGATACATCCCAACAACAATATCATATTTTTTATATTCACTCATAAACAATGTATCTGATACAAGTGGTCCTTTTACATTTATACCTAATTTTTTTAATCTTTTAATTGCAGGAATTATAATTTTTAATTCTTCAGAGTTTTTTCTTAATTCATTATTATGTGGGTTTAATCCTAATATTCCAAATTGGGGATCTTTTTTTAAATTTTTTTTGTACCATATTCTAGCTGTTTTTACTTTGTTTACTATAAGAGATTTAGTTATCTGTCCTGAAACTTTTTTTATATTTATATGCGTTGTAAGAGGAATTACTGAAAGCTTTTTATTATGAATCATCATTACTGCACCATTTTTTTTAAGTTTACATTTATTGGACAAAAATTCGGTAACTCCTAATCCTTTGTTTGAAATAAGGTTTTTATTGATTGCACAGTTAATAAAACCCACTACATTGTTATCTAAAGATAATTTATGTGCTAAATTCAATGTTTTTACAACAAAAGATGATGAATTTTTTTTGATTATTGAAAAAGGATTATTAAAATTTAATTCTACGTTTAAAATTTTTAACTTATTACTATTTTGTTTTTCATAAATGTTTTTGACAGTTATCATGTCTATTTTATATTTTTGCTTTTTGAATTGTTTAAAAAGTAAATCATAGTTTGAAATCAAGTAGATTCTTTTTTTTAAAGATTTATTGATTTTTTTCCAGGTTTTGAAAATTATCTCAGAATTTATACTGTTTGGATCACCAGTAACTAAGAGTATTTTTTTTTTCATTGATATTCTATAAGTGTATTATTTTTTTTAATTGATAAATGATTATTTGAATAAATATTCAATAGATCATTTGTTTGTTTATTTATTATTGATTCTTTGAGCTTTTCTAGATTTTGTTTACTAAAATTTGAAATCTCTCTTTTATCATTAATATAATAAATAAGAATATTTTCATCTCTTCTTATCGGTTCAGAATATTGGCCTATTTTTAAATTTTTTATTATTTTCTGCATCTCACTAGATAAACTTTTCGAATTTATCCAACCAATATTCCCTCCATCAAGAGATGTATTAGATAAACTAAATTTTTGTGCTGCTTTTTTAAAACTAAATTTATCTATATATCTTTTTAATTCATCTATTTCAGCCTCGTTTAAAATTTTTGTCTCAATTTCAGATAAATTATATTCGGTTATAGATTTTTGATTTGAAATCACTTTATTGAGTTCTTCGGTAATAGCTTTTTCATCTAAATTAACCTTCTTTGAATAGATTTTATAAATTAAATTTTGCCATAGAAATTCTGTTTTAATTTCCTCTAAAAAAAGATTTAAATCTAAGCCATTTGATGAAAATAATATTTCTAGCTCATTTCTATCAACATTAAATTTTTTTGCTAAATTTTCTAAATATTTTGAAAGCCTCAGGTCATTATTATTTTTAATGTTATATTTCTTTATTTCTTCTTTCTTCAATTTAAAGTTAATCAATGAATTTAAAGATAAATTTTTAATTTGATCTATATTACTTTGATTAAGCTCTTCACCAGATAAAAATAAAGTAGTTTTGATTTTGTTTTCTAGCTCAAAAGAAGTTATAATTTCATTACCTACTTTTGTGAGTATTTTAAAATTATTCGATGCAAACAAGTTTAAATTGATAAAAATAATGCAGATGAAAAAAAAAATATTTTTTTTAAAACTTTTCATTATTGGTAAAATTTAGGCGAGGTAATATCACCAAAAGGACTTAGAGTTATTTTGAAAAGTAGAGAATTTTCTGCTTCAAGCTCAGAGTCGTTATAAAACTCTCTTCTATAAACTAGTCCGGCTCTTAAACAATCGTTGATATATTCATAACTCAAATTGTAATACTCTGATGCATTGGTAATGATATTTCTTTTATTATCAAATGAAAATAAACCATTTTTACCTTTTTTAATTTCAATAGAGGACTTAAAGTACTCTTTATTATCCGCCAATTTATCTTCTTTTAAATAATTCAAATTAAAGTCTACATTTCCAAGAGAATATCTAGTCTCAATTTCACTATAATTCATTTCTTTAAAATTTTGATCTAATGAAAAATTATAATTTAATTCAAAATTATTTTTGTTGTAGTTTAAATTTCCTACAATATCTGAAAATCTTTTATCTAAACTTGAAGAACTTGGCATATTTTTATTTGTTTTTTTCTCTTTAATAATTTGCCCAAATGAAAAATTTAATTTTTCGTTGTTATCAAAAGTTTTTTCATAGTCAAATCCATAAGTTAAACTAGTCCCTCCCTCAAAATTAGTTGAAGCATTTAATCTATCCAGGTCAAAAATATTATTTCGGTATAGGCTATAATCTCCTGTTTGTTTACGCATATGATTTGGTGAGTACTTCAAAAGTAATTTTGGTTCTAAAATTTCACTAAAATTTCCTTTAATAAGATTTAAACTAGCTAAATACCCTATGGCTCCAAATAATTCGTGAGTAGTATTATCTTTAAAACTTTTTACATTAGTTGTTTCATAATTTACATTTTTAATATTTGTAAGAAATTTCCCATTGTAAGGGATTTTTCCAAAAGATTTATCTAAACCCCATTCGAACTCATTAATTAAGTATTTTTCGTGCTTATTAGTATCATAATTTCTTACTTTAAGATTTGTGTTAAAACTGCCATATCCTAAATTACCGCTGTAAAGATTTTTATTAAAATTTATCTCCGGAAAAATGTATTCATATTTGTCATTATAGTTGTCGCTAAGGTCTGTATGAATACTTGAGTAAAAACTGATAAATTGATTTTTATCGTCATCAAAGTATTCATAATTAATAAAATTTTTTAAAGAGCTGGTCTCGTAATTTTCTATTAAATTTGATTTAATTCTATAAAGTTTTAAATATTTTTTATTAGAAACAGTTTGAACATTTAATTCCAAATTTCCCTCTTTACTATCACTGAACTTGAATTTCTTTGAAAAATTAGAAAAAAAATGTGATTTATCACCAGTTTGTTTATTAGTTGAATTTTCTTTGTAACCACCAGTATAACCAAAGTCTAAAAATAAATTAGAATTCAAAAAAGCTTGACGATATTCACCAAGAACTAACGGATGTTCGTCAACATATAATCTACTTTTTAAAGTTAGATCTTTATCATTGTTAATTGCCCAAAAATATGGAATGTTAATACTAGCTCCTAAATTTTTTGTATCCGAATAAGACGGAATAAGAAACCCAGACCTTCTTTTTACTGTAGGATCAGGATGCGCTAATCTAGGAAAATATAAAATTGGAATATCATAAATTCTAACTAATACATTGTCATAATAAATTGTTTTTTTTATGTTGTCATGCTTAATGTTTTTCGCTCTTAGCTCCCAAGCGGGACATTTATCATTTTCCCTATAATTACAAGTTGTAAAAGTGCTTTTTATAAAATTGGATTCATTTTTTTTTAAGTTTATTGCGTTTGAAAATATTCTTGGTTTATTATCTTTATTAAATTTAAAACTACTGTTATTTAGAAAAGCTTTAGAATCTGTCCCAAATAATTCCTTGCTTTTTTCATCAATATATATTTGAGTAAATTTATAAATATTATTTAACTTATCTTTTAATTGAATTTCACCAATGGATTTAAACTCCTTTTTTTTTATATTATATTCAAAATTATCAAGATAAATTCTATTTTTTTGAATGTCAGTAATTATTGATGGTTTTTTTGAAATTAAAATATTCTTTTTTTTATCTAATACAACATCTTCACTTTGAACAAAATAGCCTTGATTAGTTTCAATTTCAACTTTACCTCTTATATCTAATTTTTTAAGTTTATTATCGAAAATAACATAGTCACTTCGAATTATATTTTTCTCCTCATCTTTAATAAAAACCTGATCTTCAAAAATGGTAACCTCATTTTTTTTATCTAGAGATATTTTTTTTGCATTTATTTCTAAGTCATCCAAAGCATATGCTTTAGAAAAAATACATAGTGCAAATATCAAAAAAAAATTATTTTTCATTTATTTGTAAAACACCGATTAAACTTAACATTCCTATTGATATTACTGGTATCCAATTGGCTAATTTTAAGGGAATTCTATTGGTCTGGCCTAATGCTATACTGAGATCTTTTAAATAGTAAATAATAACACACGTAAAAATCCCAATAAAAATGAATTTTACGTTGTTTGATTTTTTCAAAGTTCCCATAGCTATAATACAAGCAAGAGACGACATTATAAGTAAGAAAAAAGGCATGGATAACATTGAGTGAAGGCTTTGTTCCAGAAAAATTTTATTGTAACCTTGGTCAGTTAATTTTTGAAAATTTAATATAAGATCATTAAAAGATAAAGTTTCAAAGTTTTTAAATAGATTTATAATTTTATCGTAGGTATAAATTGAATTGATAATAGTATTATTTTTATAAATACCTTTATTTTTCAAGCTATCAATTTTAAAAATTGATACATCACTTAAGATCCAATCATTATTCTTTATATTTGCATTTTTAGAATAAATTTTTTCTTTTAATTTAAAATTTTCATCAAAGTTAAATATAAGAACATTATTTAAATTCTCGTTGTTATATTTAGGAGCCGTTATTATCCTGTATCCATTTTCTAAATTTTCTTTAATCCATATTCCGTTATTGTTAAAAGAAACCAAATGATTGATATCTCTTGAATAATTTGATTTTGTTTTTTCGTAATATTTAGACATTGTTGAGGTTAATGGATTAATTAAGAACAAAACAATCCAACCAATTAAAAATGAAGTTAATGATAAAATAATAAAAATTTTAAAATTTGAATACCCAAATATTTTTAAAGAAAGCAGATCTTTATTATTTCTTATATCAACTAAAAATTTAAGGCTTGATATAAATATTATAAATGGAAGTAAATTTATCAACATTCCAGGTATAAATATTATTGTTAAAAATAACGGAATTAAAAATGAAACATCGAGATTCTTAAAAAATTCTATTTCTTCAAATAGATTGAGTATTAATCCAAAAGTGTAGAAAAATAAAAAAACTTTTAAAAAGGATTTTAAATAATTCTTTAATAAGTAATTCAATAAAACACTATGCATAGATTTTTGTTTCTTTCAAAAATTGT
>CACMOZ010000011.1 GCA_902615435.1 uncultured Pelagibacteraceae bacterium | reverse complement strand
AAGAAGAGTATTTAGTATGCATCCTCTTTTGGTGGGCGGAAATCCTTTTAGTACTACATCGATATATACTTTAATTTTATTTTTAGAAAAAAAATGGGGTATCCACTATTCAATGGGGGGCACGGGAAGTGTTGTTAAAGCTTTAGAAAAACTGATGATCGAAGAAAATATCAAGATTATTAAAAACGCTGAAGTAACTGAAATACTTACAGAAAATAAAAAGGTTAAAGGTATAAAAGTTAATAACTCAAAGATAATAAATAGCGATTATGTAATTTGTAATTCTGATCCACCAAATGTTTATAATAATCTCATAAAATCTAAAATGGATTATAATTTTTTATTTAAACAAAAAATGAAAAGAATGGATTATTCAATGGGATTGTTTGTTTATTATTTTGGTTCTAAAAAAAAATATAATGATGTTGCACATCATACAATTTATTTTGGAGACTCTTACGAAAAACATCTTAATAAAATCTTCGAAAGAAAAATACTTTCTAGCGACATAAGCTATTATTTGCATCGACCATCTGCGACGGATCCTAATATGGCGCCAAAAGGCCATGACGCTTTTTACGTTTTGGTTCCAGTGCCAAATAATCTATCCAAAATTAATTGGATCGAAGAGGGAGATAAATTCAAAAGTTTAGTTTTAGATAAAATGAGTAAAACTGTATTGCCAGGGATAAAAGAAAATGTTGTAAGTGATTTTTTTTTAACACCTGATTACTTTGAAATCGATTTAGCAACTCTTTACGGTTCTGGATTTTCAATTCAGCCAAAATTTTCTCAATCAGCTTATTTTAGATTTCATAATCAATCTGAAATATATAAAAACTTGTATTTTGTGGGAGCCGGTACACACCCTGGTGCTGGTATGCCTGGTGTTCTTTCATCCGCAAAAGTTTTAGATAAATTATTTAAATGAAAACTAATCTACTAAAAAAACATGCTAAATCTTTTTATTGGGCAAGTTTTTTTTTATCAAAAAATACTTTCAATAAATGTTCATCTCTTTACAACTTCTGTAGGACCTTAGATGATATAGTTGACGATATTAACAATCTGGATGTTAAAAAAAAAAATTTCTTCAGATTTAAAAAAGATTTTGAAAATAAAAATTATAACAAACAAATTATCAAAGATATGTGGTCATTAATAGAAAGTGAAAATATTGCAAAACAAATAGTAATAGATTTATTCGATGGTGTTGAAACAGACTTAGAAAAAAAAGTAGTAATTAATTCAAAAAAAGATTTACTTGTGTACTCTTATAGAGTTGCTGGAACAGTTGGGTTAATGATGTCGAAAATACTTAAAGTTAAAAATAAAGAAGCTCTTAAAGGTGCAATTGACCTTGGAATTGCCATGCAACTAACTAATATTGCCCGTGATGTTTGTGAGGATAAAGCACGTAACAGACAATATGTAAGACACAATTTTTTAGCTATCAAAGAAATTATTAATGAGTCACAAGTTTTTTATGAAAAATCTTTTAATTCTATAAGTAATATACCTATAACCTCGAGATTCTCAGTGATCGTTGCAAGACGTATTTACCGAAAAATAGGTGATTATATACTTAAAAAAAGAAATTTAGAAAATTATAATAGAGCTGGCAAAATATATGTTCCAGTTTTCGAAAAAGTAGTTCAGACTTTTTTGTCTATTTTAGACTTTGTTAAGTTATTATTTGTAAAAAATTTAAATTATAATAATCAAGCTAATCATAATATCTTAGAACAAGAGATAAAATTAAATGAAAGAATTTGATTATATAATCATTGGTGGTGGATGTGCAGGTTTATCTTTGGCTTATGAACTTGAAATTAATGATAAGTTAAAAGATAAAACTTTGGCAATTATTGAGAACCGTCCAGAGTATAAAAGAGACAAAACTTGGTCTTTCTGGAAAGTTTTTGATCATAATTTTGAAGATTGTGTAATTAAAAGCTGGAACAATTTTTCAATAAATACTTCAGAGGGTTTTCATAAGTTATCCAGCTCATCTTTTCCATACCAAAGCATTAATAGCGAAAAATTTTATAAAAAAATTAATTCTAAGATCAGCTCAAATCCGAACGTGAGTTTTTTTAAAAATCTAAAAGAACTTAATTCAAAAAACTCATTAATATTCAATAGCATTTTTGAGTACAAGAAAGATAAATCAAAGTTATGGCAACATTTCCAGGGAATAGAAATTGAGACATCTAAAAATATTTTTGATGATGAAATTATAAACCTAATGGATTTTAACTGTGATCAAAAAAATGATGTACATTTTTTTTACACTTTGCCTTTTAATAAAAACAAAGCTTTAATCGAAACTACATGGTTATCGAATTTAGAAGATCAGAGTCTTATGGATTACGATTTACAATTAGAAAATTATATTAAAAATAATTTAGGTATAAAAAGTTACAAAATTAATTTTATTGAAAAAGGTGCTATTCCGCTGTTTTATCCATCATTAAAAAATGATGATAAAACTGTCAATATCGGATCTGCGGGCGGAATGACTAGATTGAGTACGGGATACACTTTTTTAAATATTCAAGAACATAGTAAATATATTGTAGAGAATATCGATCAAATTAAAAAAATAAATGAATACAATATGGGAAAGAAATATCATTTTTTAGATAAAATATTTTTAAAGGTTTTAAAGAAACATCCAGAAAAAATGCCAAGAATATTTTTTGAAATGTTTAAAGTATCATCGAATAGTGTAATTAAGTTTTTATCGAACAAAAGTAATATATTTGAAGATATTAAAATAATAAGTAGAATGCCTAAATTAATTTTTATAAAAGCTTTATTTAATTAATGGAAAAGATAAATTTTAACCACTCACTTATTTTTTTTAACTTTTGTATTTTGATAAGCCCATTTTATTTCTTATCGGATTTCGAACCAGTTATATTTTGTTTAATCTTGATATTGCTTCTTGGAATTTCACACGGTGCATTAGATAACGTAAAAGGAAAAAAACTTTTAACGGCGTTTGGTTATAAATCCTCTTTTTCTTTCTACCTTGCCTATATAATAATTTCTCTTCTAGTAATTTTTTTCTGGCTACTATTTCCAAATACTGTTTTGTTATTATTTCTTTTTGTGGCTGCTTACCACTTTGGTAAAGAAGATACAGTATTTTATTTTGATAAAAAAATTATAATATCTGAATGTTTATACTTTTTAAAGGGATCAGCTGTTATACTGGCGCCATTATTATTTCAAAGAGATAAAACAAATGAAATTTTTAAAATTTTAAATTTTAATGTTTTTGAATCATATTTATTTACTGATGAGTTTTTAATAATTTTATTATGCTTTAGCTTTTTATCTTCTTTGTTTTTATCTAGTGGAAAAAATACAAACTTGAAAGTATTGATGGTTATGGATTTTTTTTCATTAGTTATATTAAATCTATTCCTGACTCCAGTTTTGGCTTTTACACTTTATTTTTGCTTTCTTCATTCTGTTAGGCATTCCATCACACTTATCTTCGAACTAGATAAATCTTTTAAATCCGGTTTAAAGAAATTTATTAATAAAGCTATTCCTCTCACTTTTATAACTGGAGTGATTTTTTTCATAGCAGTATATTTTCTAAACAACTTTTATAAGCTAGACGAAGCTATTTATAAGGTGATATTTATTGGTTTGGCGTCACTTACTTTTCCGCATATATTGCTTGAATATCTTTTAGAAAAAAATGAAAAAAAATCTTAAAATTTATTTAGCTTCTCCAAGAGGTTTTTGCGCAGGTGTAAAAAGAGCAATAGAAATTGTTGAAAAATCTCTCAAAAAATATGGAAGGCCTGTTTATGTTAGACATGAAATAGTACATAATAAACAAGTTGTAGAGGAGCTTAAAGCAAAGGGAGCTATATTCATTAATGAACTTTCAGATATAAATGATGAAACAAGACCTGTAATCTTCTCCGCTCATGGTGTTCCCAAGAGTGTTCCTGAAGAGGCTGAAAAAAAAAAATTATCTTATATTGATGCTACTTGTCCTTTAGTTTCCAAAGTTCATAGAGAGTCTGAACAACTTTATAAAAGAGGTTATGATATAATTTTAATTGGTCATAATAATCATCCTGAAGTAATAGGAACAATGGGGCAATTGCCTAAAGGATCGATACAATTAATAGAAACTTCATCTGATGTAGATACTTTAAATAGAAAAAAATTTACAAAACCTGTTGCATATATTACTCAAACTACTTTATCTGTAGATGATACTGCAGAAATTATTAATAAACTTAAAGATAAATTTCCTGATATCAAACAGCCAATTAAAGAAGACATATGTTATGCAACAACAAATAGGCAAATGGCAGTGAAAAAAATTGCCCCTAAATGTGACATGTTTTTTATTATTGGAAGCCGAAACTCGTCAAACTCCGTAAGACTTGTTGAGGTTGCTAAAAAAGCTGGATGTGAAAACTCTATATTAATGCATTCAGAACAAAAAATCCCTTTCAAAGACTTACAAAAATCCAATGTTATAGGTATTTCATCAGGAGCATCGGCTCCAGACCAGTTAGTCCAAAGTTTAATGAAAAATTTAAAAAACGATAGAGAAATTTCAATAGAGGAAGTAATAGTTGCCGAAGAAAAAATTATTTTTAAGTTACCTAAACAATTACACTAAATGGCAGTTTATACAAAATTAAATAAACACGAGATCGAGGAAATAATTCTTTTATATGGTTTAAAAAAATTACAAAAATTTTCTCCAATTGAAGAAGGTATTGAAAATACAAACTATATAATTGTTGTAGATAATACAAAATACATATTAACTATTTTTGAAAAAAGAGTAAAAGAACAAGACCTTCCTTTTTTTTGTGAATTAGTTTTAAATTTGAATAAATTGGGTTTTAAATGTCCTAGACCTTTGATTAACTCAAAAAATAGTCCTATCTCTGATTTTAAGAACAAAAAATTAACTATTCTTACTTTTATAGATGGAAAATCAAAAAATTTTTTAGATCCTGAGGATTGTAAATTAATTGGAATTGAAGCAGCAAGACTTCATAAGTTTACCTCAAAGATAAAGATCAAAAGAAAAAACGCTTTATCAGTAATGAGTTGGCGAAAAATGTTTGAAAACATAAAGGAAAATTGTTCACGTATTCATAAGGATTTACCAAAACTTATAGAAAGTAACTTAGTAGATATTGAGAAAAACTGGCCAGTAGACCTTCCGGAGGGAATTATTCATGCAGACTTATTCAGTGACAATATTATTTTCAAAAACAACAAAGTAAATGGGATAATTGATTTTACATTTTCATGTAATGATTTTTATGCTTTTGAAATTGCAATTTGTTTTAATGCACTTTGCTTTGAGGGATTAAAAAATAATTTAAGTTTTAATGTAACAAAAGCAAAAAATTTTGTTGATGGTTACAAATCAGTTAGAGATTTATCAGACTCAGAAAAAGAAAATATGAAAGTTTTGTCTCAAGGGGCAGCATTAAGATTTTTGTTAACTCGTGTTTTTGATGCACTTAATAATGTTGAAGGGGCAATAGTAAAAATTAAAGATCCAATTGAATATTTGAAAAGACTGGAATTTCATAAAAATTCAAAAAATTTTGAGGATTACTTTTTTTGATGAAATTTAAAATTTATACTGATGGAGCTTGTTCTGGAAACCCAGGAAAAGGAGGTTGGGCAGCTATCATTTTAGATAGTAATTTAAATCAATCAAGTATTTGTGGAGGTGAAAGTAATACGACTAATAATCGAATGGAGTTAATGGCTCCAATTATGGCATTAAAAAAAATAAAAAAAAAATCAGAGATTACAATTTTTACTGACTCAAAATACGTAAAAGATGGAATAACTGATTGGATTAAAAAGTGGAAAGTAAATAATTGGAAAAGTTCAAACAAGAAATCAGTTAAAAATAAAGATCTTTGGATTAAATTGGATAATGTTTGCTTGAAACATAAAGTTACTTGGAAATGGGTTAAGGCGCACGCTGGCAACAAATATAATAATCTTGTTGATGAATTGGCAGTTTCGAAAACTAAATAGATTTTAAAAAGCTTTCAGCTGAAGATAATTCACAAGTAGCTGTTTCTTTTTCTTCCTCTACTTTTTTAACTTCACCATTCTCCACCAACATAGTGTAGCGATTAGATCTAACTCCTAATCCTTTTTCGGATTTATCTACCTCTGCTCCAATAGCTTTTGTAAATTTAAGAAAGGGATCACCGGCCATGAAGATTTTGTTCCCGGCATTTTGATTTTCGCCCCAGGCCTTCATTACGTTAGGATCGTTTACAGCAACACATACAATTTTAGAAATTCCCTTTTTATTAGCTAGTTCGTAATTTTTTATATACCCAGGAAGGTGAAGAGCTGAGCAAGTTTTTGTAAAAGCTCCTGGCATACCTAAAATGATAGTCTTACCACTGCAAAGATCCAATATATCAATTTTTTTTACATCATTATTTTGATCAAGAAAAAATAATTCCGAGTTAGGTAGTTTGTCTCCTATTTTTATTCTCATTGTATTTTGCCCAAAATATAATTTTTTACTTCTGAATTTGAATTCCCAATAATATCAAATGTTTCCTTTTTATCTATATTCAATTTTAGATGTTCAGGTAAGTCTAAATTTTTACCTATAGCTCTTTTTATTGTATCGTTAAACTTATAAGGATGAGCTGTACCAAGAACTACTATATCTCCTAAATTTTTAAAACTTTTTGCTGCGCCTACGCCAGTAGCAGTATGGGGATCAATTATAAATTTATGCTCTTTATATATCTCATCGATTATAGATACTGTCTCTTCATCTGTAACTTTTACTGCTTCAAAATCTTTTTTTATTCTATCGATTTCTTTTTTTTCTAAATTAAATAAACTTTTTGATGATAGATCATTCATTAATGACCCTACCTTACTATCGTTTTCATCTAATATATAATAAAGTAGCCTCTCAAAATTACTAGCAACTTGGATATCCATGCTTGGTGTGATGGTTGCTTTCACTGTATCGGGTTTATATTCACCTGTATTAATAACTCTTTGTAAAATATCATTTTTATTTGTAGCAACTATAAGTTTATTAATTGGTAAACCCATTTTTTTTGCTACAAATCCGGCATAGATATCTCCAAAATTACCAGTTGGTACAGAAAAGCTAATATTGTTTTTTTTTAATTTAAAGAAAGAATAAAAATAATAAACAATTTGACAAACAATTCTTGCCCAATTGATAGAATTTACGCCAGACATGTTTATTTTTGATCTAAAACTATCTTCGTTAAAGAGCTCTTTTACAATTTTTTGACAATCATCAAATGAACCCTCTATTGCAATATTATAAATATTATCACCACCAATTGTTGTCATTATTTTTCTTTGAATATTAGAAATTTTATTATGCGGATGCAGAACAAAAAGATTTATGTTTTTTCTATTACTTAATGCTGCAATAGCTGCTGAACCAGTATCTCCTGATGTAGCTACGACGACATTTACCGTTTTATCTTTAGCGACTTCTAAATAGTCATACAAATTGCCAATTACCTGCATTGCAATATCTTTAAAAGCTAAAGTAGGCCCATGATAAAGCTCAAGAAGATCGATCTCTCCAATTTTTTTTAAATTTACTACTTCTTTATCTTTAAACTTACTATAAGATTTTTGTATCAGTGAGCTAAGCTCTTCTTTTTTAATTTCACCTGAACAGAAATTAAAGATAATTTCTGTAGCAAGTTCGTTATAATTTAGTTGACTTAAATTATTAAGTTCTTCTTGATTATACTTCTTAATTTTAGCAGGTAAAAATAACCCTCCGCCTGGTGCAAGTCCTCTTAAGAAAATATCTTTAAAACTAAATTTTAAAGATTTATCCCTAGTGCTAAAATAATTCATTTTTTTCTTCTAAAATATAAATAATAAAAAATTATAGAAATTGATATTGCATACCATGTTATAGCATATTTAAGGTGATTGTTTGGCACATCAATGCTAATCTTTTTAGGAATTGGTGACTTGACTTGGTTATCTTCCAAAAAAATTACAAATTCGTTAAATTGTTCTCCTGTAGCCTCTTTTAGATCTTCTAAATTTATTGAAAACCAAATATTATTTTTAATATCATTATCTGGTTTAAACATATTTGGTTTATATATTTCTCTCAGAAGACCGACAATTTTTTGCTCGGCTGATGTATTAAGATTTATCTTAGCGTTACCTTTAAGTTCTTTATTTATCCACCCTCTATTAACTAGCACATTCTCATTTTTATTTGTTCTAAATGGAGTTACTACATCATAACCTGGTTTTCCTTTTTCATTCAAACTATAAAGGTAAATTTGTTTATCGAAATCAAATTTTCCTTTAGCGTTAATTCTTTGATAGTTTTTTTTAATAGAACTTGAGTATTCTATTGGTTGAGAGTCCAATCCAAAAGTTATTTCGCTAATTAATTCTAATTTCCACTGAAGTCTGTAAAGTTGCCAAGTGCCTAGTGCACAAAATAATGTTATGAAGAAAATAACAAATAATTGAAATAATAATGATTTTTTCAATTTGAGTTTAACTTCCCCAAATATAGATTGCAGCAAAAAGGAATAACCAAACTACATCGACAAAATGCCAATACCAGGCAGCTGCTTCAAAACCAAAATGATGAGTTGGTGTTGAATGACCTTTCATCGATCTAAATAGACACACTGCTAAGAAGATTGTTCCAACGATCACATGAAAGCCATGAAAGCCTGTAGCCATATAAAATGTGGAACCATAAATATTTCCATCTAGAGTAAAAGTGGCATGATGATATTCGTAGGCTTGAAAGCATGAAAATATAAATCCTAAAAAAACAGTTGCTATCAATCCATTCACCAATCCTTTTCTGTCATTCTCTAACATTGCATGGTGAGCCCAAGTTACTGTTGTTCCAGATAATAATAAAATAAGAGTATTAATTAATGGTATATCCCAAGGATCAAATGTCTTTATATCAGGTGGTGGCCAAGTTCCTCCAATAGACTCTGTTGGAAATAAACTTGCGTTAAAATATGCCCAAAACCACGCAACAAAAAACATAACTTCTGAAGCTATAAAAAGTGTCATTCCATACCGATGACCTATTTGTACTACAGGAGTATGATGACCTTGGTGCTCTGCTTCCTCAATAACATCTCTCCACCACATAAAGGCTCCGTAAATAACTAATGCAAAACCAACTAACAAGAGCCAAAGAGCCTTAGAATGAAAATAATAAACTGCACCCACTGCTAATACTAATGTTGCAAAAGACACATATATAGGCCAAGGGCTTGGATCTACTAGATGAAAATCGTGTTTCTTTTTTTCAGCCGACATTAAATTTTTCCCTTTTCATAAAATTCAGATGCAAAAAACGTAAAAGATAGTGTTACATCAGAAATATTCTTAGTTTTATTATCATCAACCACTTTGGGATCCAAGAAAAATGTTAAAACAAATTCTTGTTTCTCATTAGGCTTCAAGGTTTGTTTTTCGAAACAAAAGCAGCCAATCTTGTTTAAATACTTGCCAAAAGAAGAAGGTGAAACATTGAATGAAGCTGAGCCTGATGAAGTTTGTTCACTTGGGTTTTCCACATTAAATTTTACTGTGTGAACTTGGCCTGGTTTTAGATCTAGAGTATTTTTTTCAGGATAAAATTTCCAGTCAGAGGTACTATGAACATTAGTATCAAACCTCATTTTATAATTTTGATTTACTATAATTTTTGGAATCTCTTTCTCTGACGCATTTTGTGTAGTCCCGCCAAAGCCAGTGACCCTACAGAACAAATCGTACAAGGGCACTGCTGCAAAAGATAAAGCCAACATTAAAAGAAATATTGAAACTAAGGCTACTGGAGTCAAATTTTTTTTGTTAATGGTCATTAAATTTCTCTATTATAAATTCCAATATTGTAAAAGGTAAGTGCAAATAAAAAGATCATAAATAATACTAATAGCACTGCAGTTATTATGTTTTTCTTTTTTTTACTCATTAAAAAAGGCTCCTAGCATTATCAATAAGTAAAATTAGATAAACAAAAAATAGATAAAAGATTGAGTAGATAAATACTTTTCTTGCAATTTTATTTGAGAATTTTATAACCTTTGCTTTAAACAACTCTAAGCATAAATAATTATAATATATTGTCATAACTAAAGCTGCAACTAAGTATAATAAACTCGCAAACTCAAAATAATATGGAGCTATTACAACTGGAAGCATAGCAAATGAGTAAACCAATATATTCGTTTTTGTAGTTTTTGTTCCAGCAATAACTGGTAACATTGGTATCTTAGCTTTCTTATAATCTCCTGATTTATATAAACTCAATGCCCAGAAATGAGAAGGTGTCCAAACAAAAATAATTAAGAAGAGTATTATTGGTTCGATTGTTATTGTTCCTGTAGCTATCGTCCATCCAATAACTGGGGGTAAAGCTCCGGCGGCACCTCCAATGACAATATTCTGTGGAGTTTTTCTTTTAAGCCAGATCGTATAAATAAAGAAATAAAAACCAATAGTTGATGCTAATAATATTGCTGAAATAGTATTTGCCGAAAAGTAAAGCATAGCAACAGAAATAATTGATAAAATAATTCCAAAATATAAAGCCTGATTTCTTTTTACTTTGCCTGTTGGTATCGGTCTTAAACAGGTTCTGCTCATAAGGGCATCAACATCGGACTCATACCACATATTTAAAGCTCCAGCCGCACCAGAGCCAATTGCTACTGCTAGTAATGATATTAAAGAAGTTTTAAGATCAACGCTATAAGGTGCAATCAATAAACCAACCATGCAAGTAAATAAAACAAGAGACATTACTCTTGGCTTCATTAGATTAAAAAATGAGTTAAGATCTAATGCTAAACCAAGTTTAGAGTTTCTCGTTTTTAAAAGTATCTGGCTCAATTTACTTTACTTTAGGCAGCTCTTCAAAAGTATGGAACGGTGGTGGCGAAGATACTGTCCATTCCAAAGTTGTTGCTCCTTCTCCCCATGGATTTTGTTCTGCTTTTTTCTTTTTAGCAAAAGCATATAAAAGATTAATTAAGAAAACTGCTAAACCTACGACAGTAATATATGATCCTATTGAAGAAATATAATTCCATCCTGCAAACGCATCTGGATAATCAGCATATCTTCTTGGCATCCCTGCTAGTCCTAAGAAATGCTGAGGAAAGAAAATTAAATTTACTCCAACAAGCGTTAACCAAAAGTGCAGTTTTCCTAAAAATTCTGAATACTCATATCCGCTCATTTTACTAAACCAGTAATAAAAGCCAGCAAATATTGCGAATACCGCTCCCATTGAGAGTACATAATGAAAGTGTGCAACTACATAATATGTATCGTGCAAGGCAGTATCTACACCAGCGTTAGCTAAGACTACTCCAGTAACTCCTCCTAAAGTGAATAAGAATATAAAACCTATTGCCCATAACATTGGTGTTTTAAAACTTATAGATCCACCCCACATTGTTGCAATCCAAGAGAAAACTTTTATTCCTGTTGGTACTGCAATAATCATAGTTGCAGCTAAGAAATATGCTTTAGTATCTGTGTCTAAACCAACTGTATACATGTGGTGAGCCCATACAACGAACCCTACTACCCCAATTGCAACCATGGCATAAGCCATTCCTAAATATCCAAATACTGGCTTCTTAGAAAAAGTTGAAACTATATGACTTATCATTCCAAAACCTGGAAGAATTAAAATATAAACTTCTGGGTGACCAAAAAACCAAAATAAGTGTTGGAATAGGACTGGATCCCCCCCTGTTTGAGCTTCAAAAAAAGCAGTACCAAAATTTCTATCTGTAAGAAGCATTGTAATTGCTCCTGCTAAAACTGGTAATGATAATAAAAGTAAAAAAGCTGTTACTAAAATTGACCACGAGAACAATGGCATTTTATGTAAAGTCATACCCGGCGTTCTCATATTTAAAATTGTAGTTATAAAATTTATTGCCCCTAAGATAGAAGAGGCTCCTGCTACGTGTAAACTTAAAATTGCTAAATCCATTGCTGGTCCTGGTTGACCTGTCTTAGAAGATAAAGGAGGATAAATTGTCCAACCTCCACCTACACCCTGTGCGCCTGGAGGGCCATCTACAAAAATTGATGCGATTAATAAAATTAAAGCTACTGGCAATAACCAAAAAGAAATATTATTCATTCGTGGAAATGCCATATCTGGAGCTCCGATCATGATTGGGACAAACCAATTTCCAAATCCTCCTATCATAGCTGGCATTACCATGAAGAAAATCATGATCAGTCCGTGTCCTGTAACTAATACATTATATAAATGATAATTTCCTCCAAGAATTCCATCACCTGGATGCGCTAATTCCATTCTCATTAGCACTGAAAAAGCTGTTCCAATAATTCCAGCGATAATCGCAAAAATTAAATACATTGTTCCGATGTCTTTATGATTTGTAGAATAAGCCCATCGCTTCCAACCAGTTGGGTTATGATGATGTTCGTGTGATGTTGTTGTTGCAGACATTATTGTATCTCCTTAATTTTTTTAACTACTTTAATATTATTATTAATTTCTTCCTTAGCGAATTCTACTTTGGCTTTTTCTAACCATTGATTATATTCCTCTTCGGTTACTACGTTAACAGTAATTGGCATAAAAGCGTGTTTAATTCCGCATAGTTCTGAGCACTGCCCATAAAAAGTTCCAGTCCTATCAGCCTTAAACCATGTTTCATTAATTCTTCCTGGAACAGCGTCTCGCTTTACTCCAAATGAAGGTAAAGCCCAAGCATGTAAAACATCATTAGCTGTAATCATTACTTTAACTACTTTATTTACTGGAACATAAACTTCATTATCTACTGCAAGTAATCTTGGTTGACCTTCTTTCAAATCTTTTTCTTCTATCATGTATGAATCAAAAATTATATTTTCGTCGGGATATTCATATCCCCAGTACCATTGGTAACCTATAGCTTTAATAGTTACATCTGCTTTTGGAATTTCGTCTTGAGAGTATAAAACTTTAAATGATGGTACTGCTAAAACGATTAGAATCAAACAAGGAACTAAAGTCCATATGACCTCGATAACTGTGTTATGGCTTGTTGTTGAAGCTTCTGGATTTCTTGAAGCTCTAAATCTTATACAAGCGTATGCAATTAAAAAAAGAACAAAAACTGTTATTGCAGTAATAACAGGTAATAACATATAGTCATGAAACCAGACTATATCATCCATCGTTTTTGAGGCTGATTTTTGAAAGCCTAATTGCCAATCTACTGGTTCATTAGCCAATAGAGATATCGGCGTTAACGATAATAAAGAGTATGCAATTTTTTTAAGCATGAGTTTTTATACAGCTTTTAAACAATTTCACAATTTCAATTAATGCGACAATTAATGAAAGTTATTGATAAAATTAACTAATGAAATAGCGCCTATTACAGCAGTATCTGACCTTAGAATGTTTCTAGATATTGTAAATGGCACCACGTTAGGATTTCCATGAATAAGCTCTATTTCTGAAGGTGAAAAATCTCCCTCTGGACCTACAAGTACGGATAAAGATTTCGCTTCTCTTAAAACCTCTTTTTTTAAATTATCTTTAGAATTAACATCTGCAAATAATAGTTTTGTCGAACTATCTAAATTATTTAGAAAATCTTTAAGTTTAATTACTTGGGAAATTTCTGGTGGAATTAATTGATTGGATTGTTCAGTAGCTTCAATAACAATTTTTTTTGCTCTTTCAAAATTTAATTCTTTAACCTCTGTTCTTTCAGATACAATCGGTGTGATTTTAGTAACACCAAGCTCTGTGGCTTTTTGTAAAATGGTGTCCATTGGACTTTTCTTTACTAAGCAAATTGCTAATTCAATATTAGAGTTCTTAGTTGGCTCTTTTAATTTATTTAAAAATTTTACCTCAACCCGATCTCTATCTAGAAAAACTATCTCGCTAAGCCATTCTCCATCTTTATTAAAAAAATTAATGTTAGAACCCCTTTTCATTCTCATTACATTTACAACATAATGAGTGTGCTCTTTAGATAATAGGCTTGTAGTATTTTCTATTATATTTTCTGGGTGAAATAATCTAATATTGCTCATTAAGATCAATTTAAGATATGAAAAATATTAAAGCAATAATTTTTGATGCATATGGCACTCTTTTTGATGTCAATTCAGCTGCAGAAAAGTGTAAAGATAAAATCGGTAGCAAGTGGGAAGGTTTTGCCAATTATTGGAGAACAACACAACTTGAATATACTTGGCTAAGAAGTTTAATGAATAAGCACAAAGATTTTTGGCAAGTGACAGAAGACAGTTTAGATAAATCAATGAAAGCTTTTAATATAGATATTTCAATGAGAAATGAATTGTTAAATCTTTATAAAGTACTTTCACCTTTTAAAGAGGTTCATGAAGTTTTAAAAATTTTAAAAGAAAAGAATTATAAACTTGGTATTCTTTCAAACGGAACACCTGCCCTTCTCAATGAATTAATTGAAAGCAATAATTTAAAAAATATTTTTGATGATGTTTTTTCAATTGAAGAAGTAGGAATTTATAAACCCAGCTCAAAGGTTTATGACCTGCCAATTAAAAAATATAATATACAAAAAGACGAAGTTGCATTTTTAAGTGCAAATACTTGGGATGTATCAGGTGGCGGTAACTACGGTTACAATTCTATTTGGGTAAATAGAAATAAAAATATTTTTGATAATCTTGATTATAAACCTAGTAATGAAATAAATAATTTGAAACAATTATTAGATTTAGTATAAATTAAAAAACTTGAAGAAAATAAATGACTAAAGGACAAAGAGCGGGAAATACTCCAATCGGAGTTAATGTTTTAGAGGGTAAATCTTATTATTGGTGTACTTGTGGTAAAAGTTCAAAACAACCTTTCTGTGATGGTTCACACAAAGATACGACTTTTAAACCCTTGCCATATAAAGCTGATCAGTCTAAAAAGGTCTTTTTTTGCACTTGCAAACAAACAAATGATCAGCCAATGTGTGATGGATCGCATAATTTAAAATAGAATATGAAAACTATTGAGGTTAAAAAAATTATTAAAGCTTTAAATGCGTCAGATGGTGCAGGTGTTAAATTAAAAAGAAGTATTGGCACACCTGAAGCAGATTATATTGATCCTTTCTTAATGCTTGATGAGTTTGGTTCAGAAAATAAGGACGATTATGTTGCAGGTTTTCCTCCTCACCCGCATAGAGGAATAGAGACAGTTACTTACATGTTAAATGGAGAATTTGAACATCAAGATAGTACTGGTGCTAAAGGAGTCATGGCATCTGGCGATGTGCAATGGATGAAAACTGGTAGAGGTATTATACATTCAGAAATGCCTGCTATGAAAGAAGGAAAGTTGCTTGGATTCCAGTTATGGATCAACATGCCTGCAAAACTTAAAAAAAATAAACCTGAGTATCTTTATATTAAAGGGAACCAGCTTGGAACTTACAAAGATAACGACAAAATTATTAAAGTAATTGCTGGTAAATATGAAAATGCTGAGGGACCTGAAAAAAATCATAATGTCGAACCAATTTATTTTCATGTAATTTTAAATGAAAATAAAGAATTTAGTTGTGAAGCTCCAATCGGTCACAACAGTTTTATATATTTACTAAAAGGTGAGTTAAAAATAGGTGATAAGGATCATGACAAAACTTCTGACTCCAATTTAATTTTACTTAATAGAGGTGATAAACTAACCGTTAATGCAACTAAAAAATCTGAATTTTTATTTATTGCTGGCAAACCCATAGGGGAGCCAATTGCTAGAGGTGGTCCTTTTGTAATGAATACTAAAGCAGAAATACTTGAAGCTATTCAAGATTACAATAACGGAACATTTGCTAAATATTAAAAGTTCAAGTACGTTCCTTGAATGCCAAAATCAATAATAATAAATAAGAATGGAGGTCCTGAAGTTTTAGAGCTTCAAGATGTAAAGATCGGTGCTCCTGGTCCAGATGAAATTAAGGTTACAAATTACGCAATTGGTTTAAATTATATCGATACATATCATAGATCAGGTTTATATCCCTTAAAACTACCAAGTGGAATTGGTTTAGAGGCTTCGGGAAAAGTGGAAGAGGTTGGATCGAACGTTAAAGAATTTAATATTGGTGACAATATAGCTTATGCTTCAATACCTTTAGGTGCATATTCACAACAAAGAATTATTCCATCTAAAATAGCTGTAAAAGTGCCTGAAGGTATATCTCATAAACAAGCGGCTACCCTAATGACGAAAGGTCTAACAACAAATTATTTAATCTGTAAAACTTATAAACTTAAGGCAGGAGAGACAGTTCTGTTTCATGCTGCTGCAGGAGGCGTTGGTCAAATATTTGCTCAATGGGCTAACAGCATCGGTGCAAAAGTAATTGGAACAGTAGGTTCAGATGAAAAAATTAAAATTGCAGAAGAGAACGGTTACGCACACGTTATCAATTATACAAAAGATGATTTTTCAAAGAAAGTGATGGAAATTACAAACAATGAAGGAGTTCCAGCAGTGTTTGACGGGGTTGGGAAAAATACTTTTCAAGGCTCTTTAGCTTGTCTTAAAACAAGAGGAATGATGGTGAGCTTTGGAAATGCATCAGGTCCATTAAACCCAGTTAACGTTCCTAAAGATATTCAACCGAAAGGTCTTTATTTAACTAGGCCTTCAATTGGTCAATATTTTACAAATAGAAAAGAACTTCAGGCTGGAGCAGATTCTATATTCGAAAAAGTTAAGTTTGGTAAAATTAAGATTAAAATTTCTAAAGAATATAGTTTAATAGATGCAAAAAAAGCTCACGAGGATTTAGAAGCAAGGAAGCTTACAGGTCCAGCAATTTTAATTCCATAATGAGTAAGAAAATTATATCTCCGTGCATTAGTATTTGCAGGACTGATCCTGTGACGGGATTTTGTTATGGCTGCGCAAGAACCATTGATGAAAAAAAACAGTGGAAAGATGAAAACGTCGCTGATAATTGGAGAGAGGAAAATCTAAAAATAATTGTAAACAGAATGAAGGGTTGGCAATTAGAAACTTTTAAAGAGTCTTACGATCATAAAAAAAACAAAGGCATATCTTTATTTAAAAAAAAGTTATTGGAAAATAAATAATTATAAATCATTTTTCATCGAGTCCATATCACTCAGATGATATTTTAAGGCCTGATTAGACAATCTAATTTCTTGTAAAAATAAAAAAATGGAAACAATCATGCAGAGACAGCAAGCTGCAAAATTAAATCTAGCAACTTGTAAACTTCCTAAATAAAGCAATAAAACTGTAGTCATATTAAATAAAAAACCAAAAGCCGCAAAACCCATTGTGTACTTTAAGAGGTTCGTTCTATTATTAAGAACATGCAATTGATTTTCTAATTGTGGAGGAGCTTTTTTTTCAAGTGTTAATTGATCATGTAAATTTCTTATCAAGC
Source organism: uncultured Pelagibacteraceae bacterium (assembly GCA_902615435.1). Classification (GTDB taxonomy): domain Bacteria; phylum Pseudomonadota; class Alphaproteobacteria; order Pelagibacterales; family Pelagibacteraceae; genus Pelagilacustribacter. The sequence continues at coordinate 4,716 of CACMOZ010000011.1, read as the reverse complement.
CGCTTAATGTATGAAATCTATTACTATACATTGTCATCATTAAAGGTATAGCTGGAAACATTAAAGCTGCTACTGTGTAATCTATATCCATTGCGAATCAAATTGATTATGAAGTTAGTGTTTGATATTTACAAGTAATATTTCATGCAACATTTAAAAATATTCATAGAGTTAACAAGACTAAATAAACCAATTGGCTTTATGCTTTTATTTTGGCCGTGTTCTTGGGGGCTTACTTATGCATATTCACTAAATAAAAATACAGAGTTATATATATTCTACTTAATACTTTTTTTTTTAGGATCTGTCTTAATGAGAAGTGCTGGATGCATTGTTAATGATTTAGTTGATAAAGATTTTGATAAAAAAGTTAATAGGACTAAAAATAGGCCAATAGCTTCTAAAAAAATATCTACTAACCGTTCATTGATGTATATAATTATACTTTGTTTATTAGCATTTATAATTTTGATTCAATTTAATGATTTAACAATTTTGTTAGGAATGGGCTCTATGATACCTGCATTTCTTTATCCATACATGAAAAGAATTACTTATTGGCCACAACTTTTCTTAGGTTTCACTTTCAATTGGGGTATTGTAATGGCCTGGACCGCTTACAATGGTTATATATCGTATGAAATTATACTACTTTATATATCAGCCATATTTTGGACATTGGGTTATGACACCATTTATGGCGTGCAAGATATGTATGATGATGAAATCATTGGTTTAAAATCCACAGCAATTAAATTCAAAAAAAATATTAAAAAATTTGTTACTATGGCTTATTTTATAACTTTGCTTTCTATTTTTTTACTTTTTAAAAATACAATAGGTTTAAATATTTTTACAATATTTTTATCTTTTTTTGCAATCAGTCTTATTTATCAAATAATAAATTTTAAAATAAATAATCCAAAATCATGTTTGCAAATGTTCAAATTTAATAATTTTTCTGGGTCAATATTATTTTTTGCCTTATTATCAATAAATTTATAAGATGAATTTTGAAGAAGTAAGATATTTAATTACTAGATTGTTCAGGGAACACATCAGAAAACATTTACCTAGAATTTTTATTGCGCTTATTCTCTCAATTATAGTAGCAGGAAGTACCTCTGGAATTGCTTGGCTTCTTGATCCAGCGGTTAAAAAAATATTTATTGATCAAGATAAAACATATGCATTTATTATACCTATATTAATTATAGTAGCTTTCACAAGCAAAGGATTATCGTTATATTTTGCAAGAATAAATATAATCACTGTTAGTGAAGAAGTTGCAGGACAATTACAAAAAAAAATTGCGAATACTATTTTGTTTTCTGACATTCAAACTTTAGAAAATAGACATTCCGGAAAATACATTTCGAATATTATGTTTGATACTCATCAAGTACAAAACTTTGTAAGCACTGGAGTCTTAAATATTATGAAAGATAGTTTTACAGTTATATCTTTAATCGCTTTAATGTTTTACCAAAATTGGAAGCTTGCTTTATTTGCTATACTCATGATTCCTTTTGCCGGAGCTTTATCAAAATCTTTAGCAAAAAAAGTTGGTAAAGCTGTTGGGAAAGCAGGAGAGTCCTCAGGAATTTTAGCCTCATTTTTAACTGAAATTTTGAAAGCTTCAAAAATGATTAGAATATATCAGAAAGAGGACAAAGAAAATCATAAAGCAGGGCTGGTGGTAAATGATCTAATAAAAAAAAATATTAAAATCGGAAGCACTATGATCAGAGCAACTCCAATTATGGAGACTCTTACTGGATTTATGATTGCCGGATTTATAGTTTTTTCTGGAAAATTAATTGCATCTGGAGAATTAGGAGTTAATAATTTTTTTTCATTTCTAGCTGCAATGATGTTGGCATATCAACCCATAAGGTCTCTCGCTACTTTAAATATGGTCGCCTATCAAGGTGCGGCGGCATTCAAAAGAATTGGTTCAGTAATTGATAAAAAAATTGATATTGTTAATGACCAAAACTTACCTGATCTTATTGTAAAAAAATCAAATATCGAGTTTAGCGATGTAAGTTTTAATTATGAAAAAACTAAAGAAAAGGCAGTTAAGAATTTAAATCTAAAAATACCAGGAAATACAATGGCTGCATTTGTAGGACATAGTGGTGCTGGTAAGAGTACTATATTTAACCTAATTCCAAGGTTTTATGATCCCCAAAGTGGCTCAATTAAAATTGATAATCAAGATACAAGACAAATTTCATTAAATTCTTTGAGAGAGAATCTCTCCCTAGTAAGCCAAGACGTAATTTTATTTGATGATACCATAAAAAATAATATTTCTTATGCTAATGAAAAAGCGACTGAAAATGAGATCAAAAAGGCATGTGAGTTTGCTGCGGCTGATGAATTCATAGAAAAACTTCCAAATAAATATGACACTTTCGTAGGAGAAAATGGTGTGAAACTTTCAGGTGGACAAAAACAGAGGATATCAATAGCTAGAGCAATTTTGAAAGAAGCTCCAATTATACTTCTAGACGAAGCCACTTCCTCTTTAGATGCTGAGTCAGAAGAAATCGTACAGAATGCAATTTTAAATTTAACAAAAAATAAAACTACTCTTGTAATAGCACATAGAATGTCAACGATTCATAATGCTGATAAAATTTTTGTTTTAAACCATGGACAAATAGTTGACTCTGGTAATCATGATTATTTAATTAAAAATTGTGAAACTTATAAGTCATTATATCAAAAACAATTGAAATAATCGGAATGATTCTTATCTACAGAATTATAACAACATTAATTTATCCTATATTAGTTTTAATTATTTTATTTAGAAGAATTATTAAGAAAGAGGATGAAATAAGATTTAAAGAAAAAATATTTAAAAATTATTTTAATGTAAAAAAAATTCAAAACACTAGGCTAATTTGGTTTCACGCAGCAAGTATAGGAGAATTTAAAAGTATAATACCTTTAATTGATGAATTGAATAAAAGCCAAAAAAATATTCAAATTTTAATTACCACCGTAACATTAAGCTCAGCAAATCTAGCTAAAGATGAATTAGAAAGATTTGAAAACACAATTCATAGATTTTTTCCACTTGACGTAGAATTCCTTATAAAAGAATTTTTGAATTTATGGAAACCGAGTGTGATTTTTTTAGTAGACTCTGAAATTTGGCCTAATTTAATCTTATCAGCTAAAAGTAAAAAAATTCCATTATGCGTTATTAATGCGAGGATTACCAAAAAAAGCTACAATAGATGGCTAGTTTTTTCTAAAACAGCAAAAAAAATCTTTAACTCTATAAATTTGTTTTTAACTTCTAATTTAGAGACAAAAAATTTTCTAAATAATCTAAGTATAAAAAATGTAATCTATAATGGTAATATAAAATTTATTGGACAAATCGATACAAATAAAACTGAAAATTTAAATAAAAATATTTTACAAAAAAGTAGGTTCTGGATTGCTGCAAGTACTCATAAAGGTGAAGAGAATTTTTGCTTCCAAACACATTTAAAAACAAAAGAAAAATATCCTGATTTAATTACAATTATATTTCCTAGACATATTAATAGAGCTAATCAAATAAAAAAATTAAGTGAGAGATATAATTTAAATACACAAATATTAAATAAAAATGATGTTTTACTTGAAAATAAAGAAATAATAATAATTAATACATTTGGAGAGTTACAAAAGTATTTTCATTACGCTAAAAGTGTATTCATTGGTAAATCCATGATAAAAAAATTGAAGAATCAAGGTGGTCAAAATCCAATTGAAGCTGCCAAATTAGATTGCAAAATTTATCATGGTCCATATGTTTATAATTTCGAAGAAATCTATGAAATTTTAGAAAAGAATAATATTTCCAAAAAAATTGAAACTCCTGAACAACTTAGCTTTCATTTAGTAAAAGACTTAATTAATTTAAAAAAAGAACAGAAAGATTATTCAAAATTAGTTAAGAATTTGGGTGATAAAATTTTAGTAAATACCATGAAAGATATTAACAATTTAATGACAAATGAAATTCAATAAACCCAAATTTTGGGATAAAAAACTAGGTTTCATTTCAATTTTATTGTTACCTTTAACATTAATCACTCTTCTAATAATTTTTCTCAGAAAAAAACTAATTGAAGTAAAAAGTTTTGATATTCCTATAATTTGTGTTGGAAATTTATATTTAGGTGGGACGGGTAAAACTCCCACAAGTATTTTAATAGCGAAAGAATTGCTTAAACAAAGAAAAAAACCTGTAATACTTAGAAAGTTTTATGACAGCCATAAAGATGAACATGAACTAATAAAAAAAAATTTCAAACATTTCTTATTAAACAAAGATAGAGTCGAGGGAGTTTTTGAGGCTTTAAAAAAAAAATTTGATACTGTTATACTTGATGATGGATTTCAAGATTATAAGTTAAAAAAAAAATTAAATATATTATGTTTTAATGAAAATCAACTTATAGGTAATGGCTTAGTTATCCCAGCCGGACCACTTAGAGAAAATTTGAATGTAATTAAAGGAGTAGATATTATTTTAATTAATGGAAAAAAGAATATAGAATTTGAACGTAAAGTTTTAAATATCAATAAAGAAGTGAATATTTTTTACTCAACTTATAAGCCAATAAATAAAAGGCAATTTTTGGGTAAAAAACTTTTTGCGGTTACTGGTATTGGTAATCCAGAAAATTTTTTTAGATTACTTTC
>CACMOZ010000010.1 GCA_902615435.1 uncultured Pelagibacteraceae bacterium | reverse complement strand
TTAAATAAATCTGCGCCAGATGAAGACAAACCATTTGAAGGAAAATCTATGGCGATGATTTTTGAAAAACCATCTACAAGAACTAGAATGTCTTTTGATATAGCGATTAAACAACTTGGAGGCTCTTCAATAATTTTAAATCCAGATGGAATACATTATGGTAAGGGTGATGAAACATTAAAAGATACTGCAAAAGTTTTAACAGAGTACGTTGATATTGTAATGTTAAGAACATCTTCACATAAAAATCTTGAAGAGTTTGGAAAACATTTAGATATTCCAATTATTAATGGTTTGTCAGATATAGGACATCCTTGTCAAATCATGTCAGATATCCTTACATACGAAGAAAGTAACGGTACTATTGAGGGTAAAACAGTTGCTTGGCTCGGCGATGGAAACAATAATATGTCTAATTCTCTAATTGAGGCTGCAGGGAAATTTAATTTTAATTTAAGAATTGCTTGTCCTAAAAAATACTCTCCTAACAAAAAGGTATTAAGTTGGGCAAAGAAAAATAAGGCAAATCTTATTGTTACTACAAAACCTGAAGAGGCTGTAAAAAATTCAGATTGTGTGATGACTGACAAGTGGGTTTCCATGAACGATAAAGTAAATAAAAAAGCAAAAAAGAAAATTTTAAAACCTTTTCAAGTAAATAAAAAATTAATGAGTAAAGCTAATACAGGTGCAATTTTTATGCATTGTCTTCCAGTAGGAAGAGGCGAAGAGGTTACGGATGAAGTGATTGACGGCAAACAATCTGTAGTTTGGAGACAAGCTCTTAATAGAGTGCATGCACAAAAAAGTATAATAAAGTGGTGCTTAGATTAAGGTAAAGGTTTTGGATTATTACTTTTAGAGTTCATATATAAAATTACAGAAGCTCTATCTTTTTCTTTTCGTAATCCTGCAAAGGCCATTTTCGTTCCCTTTATATGAGCTTGTGGTTTGATTAGGTAGCTATTCATTTCTTCAAAAGACCACTCTTTTGCGTGAGCGATCATTGCCTTTGAATATTTGTAATCGCTGATTGATCCTGAGGTCCTTCCAATTACTCCCCATAGGTTTGGCCCAATCATATTTTTTCCACCAACTGCAATTTGGTGACATGCAGTACATTTTTTAAATACCTTTTCTCCATGTGCGAGATCACCCATAGCCAAAAGAGCTTTAATGTCTACAGCTTCTAAAACTTTCGTTTCAGAGCTATCTGTTGAAGCATTAGTAGCAGCTACTTCTAAACCTTCGATTTTGTAAGCTGACTCTTTAGGCTTCTCAACATGAAATAAAATATCAGTGAATTTTCCAATACCAATAATAATTAGAGCAGTAAGTAGAACCGCTGCTATAATTTTATTTATTTCAAAACTGTCCATAATTTTGATAAAACCTAGGTGACGTATAGCACGACTTTAATAAAAAAACTTAAATTACTTAATTTTTTTTTGCGTCTTTGGGACGCATAATTATGAATAAAACTGTAATAATAATACCTTCACGGTTAGATGCTGCAAGATTACCTAATAAGCCATTAGAACTTATAAACAACAAAGAAATGATTCTTCATGTTTATGAGGCTGCAAAAAAAACTAATTCAGAAGTATTTGTAGCTACTCCTGATCAAAAAATTGTCGATGTTATTAAACAAAATAATGGAAAAGCAGTTATTACATCAATTAACCATCAAACTGGTACAGACCGAGTTTTTGAAGTTTTTAAAGGTCACTTAAACAGTGAACCTAATCTAATTATTAATTTGCAAGGTGACATGCCAAACATAGAACCCAAAGCTATATCGGATTTAATAAATTACATGCAAGAAGGAAAATGTGATATTGGGACTTTGGCAAGTGCATTTAGCTCTGATGACGAACTTACAAATGAGAACAATGTTAAAGTAGCTGTTAAAGAACAATTAATTACTGGTAAGTTTAGCGAAGCAATTGACTTTTTTAGGGTAGACAAAAAAAAATATGAAAATTATTTTCATCATGTAGGTATTTATGCCTTTACTAATAAAGCATTAGTAAGGTATGTAAGCTTAAAAAGATCTAAGCTTGAATTGGAAAGAAAATTAGAACAACTAAGAGCTCTTGAAAACTCAATGTCAATTCATGTTGGATATATCAACTCATCTCCATTAAGTGTTGATACAAAAAATGATTTAATGGAAGTAAGAAAAATTATGGAGAAAAATAATTAAAATGAAAATAGGAATTCAAGGGGAACTGGGAGCTTATTCGCATATAGCTGTAGAAAATCTTTATAAAAATGCAGATATAAAAACTTGTTCAACATTTGAAGATACTTTTAAACTAGCTTACAAAGATCAAAGCTACAAAATAGTGATCCCAATTGAAAATTCTTTAGCGGGAAGAGTTGCAGATATTCATTATCTTTTACCAAAATACAAATTACAAATTCATGGTGAATATTTTCTTCCAGTTGAACATAATTTACTTGGAAAACCTGATGCTTCAATCGAAGAAATTAAATATGTCAGAAGTCATGCACAAGCTATCAGTCAATGTCAGAAAATTATTAATGAAAAAAATTTTAAATCCATAATTTCTGTGGATACCGCTGGGTCTGCTAAAGATTTAGCTAAAGGAAAAGATAAATCTATAGCTGCAATTGCTTCAGAACTTTCGGCTAAAATGTATAATTTGAAAATATTAAAAAAAAATATCGAAGATGATAAAGGGAATGTAACTAGATTTTTAATTATGGGAAAAAATATTGAGCAACCAGATTATGATAGCAAAAAAAAATATTTAACAAGCTGCATTTTTAGAGTTAAAAGTGAGCCATCAGCTCTTTACAAATGTTTAGGAGGGTTTGCTACTAATCAAGTTAACTTAACTAAGCTTGAAAGTTTTTCAGTTAAAAATACCTTTGAGCAAGCTAATTTCTATTTAGATATTGAAGGTCACTTAGAACAACCTCAAGTAAAAAAGGCTTTAGAGGAATTGGGCTTTCATACTGAGACTTTAGACATCCTTGGAGTGTACGAATCTTCAGCATTTAGGCAAAAATAGTCCACAAAATTTAAATCTAGTCTTGTAGTATTTAAATTGATCTTGATATACTCATAATGAGGTTGGCATCAGGTGGATGTTTCATAAACCCGGTCAGGTCTGAAAAGAAGCAGCCGTAGTGAAAATTTTTCAGGTTGTTGCCTGCCTCTTTTAAAATGACAAATAAAATTCTAGCACTTAAATATAGACCACAAGAGTTTAAAGATTTGATCGGTCAAGAGGTCATGGCTCAAACCATTACCAATGCAATCAAACTTGGAAAAACTCCAAACGCATATTTGTTAACTGGAATTAGAGGTGTCGGTAAAACTACAACAGCTCGTTTAATTGCAAAAGCTTTAAATTGTACAAAAAATTTTTCTATAGGAGAAAAGTGTAGCGCAAGCGAAAATTGTCATTGTAAAGAAATTGTCGACTCTAATCATATGGATGTTTTAGAAATGGATGCTGCATCTAAAACAGGAATAGATGACGTGAGAGAGTTAATTGAAAATTCAAAGTACAGCCCAACAAGCGCAAAGTTTAAAATATTTATAATTGATGAAGTGCACATGCTGTCAAAGCAAGCCTTTAATGGTTTGCTTAAAACCTTAGAAGAACCACCACCAAGTTTAAAATTCATACTAGCAACTACAGAGGTTAGAAAAATACCTGTAACTATTTTATCAAGGTGTCAGAGATTTGATCTTAAAAGAGTTAGTGTTGAACAACTTTGCGAGCATCTTAAGAAGATAGCAGATAAAGAGAATGGCAAAATATCTGAAGATGCAATTAAACTTATTGCAAGAACTTCAGAGGGATCTGTTCGAGATTCTATATCATTACTTGACAGAGCTTTAATTTCTCAAAGTATTAATGAGAATAAACAAATAGAAGAACCTGATGTTAGAAAAATGTTGGGATTGGCTGATAAAAGCAAAGTTATTACACTCTTTAAAGAAGTTTTAAGCGGAAACGAAAAGAATGCATCAAGCATATTAAACGAATTAATTAATGATGGTCTAGATGCAAAGAATTTTTTAAACGATATTCTTGAAGTCCTTTACCTATTCAGCAGGAGAATAAGTCTAGGACCAATTGAAAAAGATATGTCAGTGTCGGAAGCCGAAGTTCAAATGATTGATCAGTATTCTAAAAATATTGACATGCAAGATATAGGTTTATTTTGGCAGCTTACTATAAAGACCATCGATGATTTGAGAATAGTTGGAAATGAAAATCTAACTTTAGAAATGTATATTATGCAGTTAGTACATTTAAAAAATATAGATACAAAAAAACAAGTTTCAAATTCAGAAAATGAAAGCAGTCAAATATCAAGTGACACTTTAATTGGAAAAAAAATTGATGATCAACCAGTTGATAATATTCCTAATCAAATTAAAAATCAGTTGAAGAACATTAATCAAATAAAAACAAATCCAATTAAAAATTTATCTAAAGAAAGTCAAAGTACAAAAATTGAAATAACAAGTTTTCAAGATTTAATTAATTTAGCGAATAAAGAAAAAGAAATTGAACTTAAGTACGATCTTGAACGAAATGTAAAACTAGTAAGTTTTAATAGAGGAAAAATTGATATTAGTTTTAACGAAAAACTTAATAAAAATTTTATAAAAAATCTTACTGAAAAATTATTATCCTGGACAGGTGAGCGATGGATTATTTCCTTAAGTAAAAATAGTAATGCAAAAAGCATTTATGAAAAAAATCAAGAAGATAAAAATAATATGATCGAAGAATTTAAGAAAAGTAAAGTTGCTCAAGATATACAAAAAGCTTTTCCAGACGCAAAGTTAATTGATCTAACAGAGGAGGAATAAATGACAAATTTTTCAGATATGCTTTCAAAAGCAAAAGCCATGCAAGAGAAAATGAAAGAAGCTCAAGATCAAATTAAAAAGATAGAAGTCGAGGGTGAAGCTGGTGGAAATTTAGTTAAAGTTGTTTTGTCAGGTGACTATGAATTAAAATCTATTTCAATTAGCGATGCAGCTAAAAAGGAGAGCCAAGAAATAATTAATGATTTAATTATAGCTGCTTATAACAATGCAAAAGAGAACTTAAAAAAGAAATCCGCAGAAGAATTATCTAAAGTGACAGGTGGTCTTAATTTACCACTAGATTTCAAACTTCCTTTCTAATGGATAATGAAATTCCAGAAATAAACGAGCTGATCCAGCAATTTTCTAAATTGCCAGGTTTAGGACCAAAATCAGCAAAAAGAATAATACTTAAATTGATCAATAATAAAGACAACATGGTTAAACCTTTGGCAAAATCTTTAGCTGAAGTTTATAAAAAAGTAGTGAGATGTGTCGATTGTGGAAACTTAAAGGTAATCGACAAAGTATGCATTTGTTCATCAGATAATTCTTATGACAAAATATGTGTTGTAGAAAACCTAGCTGATATGTGGGTCATTGACTCTGCTAACATTTATAAAGGTCATTATCATATTTTAGGAGGTACATTAAATTCCAACGAAAATTATGAGCAAAAAAATCTTCTTATTGAGTCTCTCGTTAAAAGAATTAAAAAAAATAACTTAAAAGAAGTAATTATTGCCACAAGTGCAACTGTTGAAGGCCAGACTACTGCTCACTATATCGAAGATACTATAAAAAATGACAATCTAAAGATCACTAAATTAGCACAAGGCCTACCTGTGGGTGGAGAGATTGAACAGTTAGATGATGGTACTTTATTTTCAGCCTTTAAAAATAGAGTTCCTGTTACTGGGAGTTAATTACTAGCTTTTTTTTCTAATCTTTTTTGATGAAGCAAAGGCTCTGTGTATCCAGATGGTTGAACTCGGCCTTTAAACACAAGATCACAAGCAGCTGAAAAAGCCACAGATTTATCAAAGTTATCAGACATTTTTTGATAAGCAGGATCATTTTTATTTTGTTCATCAACAATTTTGGCCATCTTCTTCATCACTTCCATGACCTGATCTTCTTTACAAATACCGTGATGTAACCAATTAGCAATGTGTTGAGATGAAATTCTAAGTGTTGCTCTATCTTCCATAAGACCTACGTTATTTATATCTGGCACTTTAGAGCAACCCACGCCTTGATTGATCCATCTTACAACATATCCTAAAATTCCTTGTGCATTATTTTCTAATTCACGGTTGATGTCGTCTATTGCCCAGTTAGGTCTGTCTGCAGTAGGTATTTTCAAAATATCACTAAGTTTAGCTTTAGACCTAGATTTAATTTTATTTTGCTCTTCAAAAACATTTATTTTATGATAATGCATAGAATGTAATGTGGCTGCAGTTGGAGAAGGAACCCATGCACAGTTAGCCCCAGATTTTGGGTGACCTATTTTTTGATCCATCATATTTGCCATCTGATCTGGCATAGCCCACATCCCTTTTCCGATTTGCGCCTTACCAGAAAAACCACAACTTAATCCTACATCTACATTCCAGTTTTCATAAGTGTTAAGCCAGATAGATTTTTTCATATCTCCTTTAAAGATCATTGGTCCGGCTTCAAAAGAAGTGTGCATCTCATCTCCAGTACGATCTAAGAAACCTGTATTTATAAAAACTATTCTATTTTTAACTTGTCTAATACATTCTTTTAAATTGACAGTCGTCCTTCTTTCTTCATCCATAATTCCAACTTTAATTGTATACTTTTTTATCTTAAGGACTTCTTCAACTTTTTCAAAAAGTGTATTTGTGAATAAAACTTCTTCTGGACCATGCATTTTTGGTTTTACAATGTAAACTGAACCAGTACGTGAATTTTTTTTATTTTTAAAATCATGAAGAGCACAAAGAGTAGAAATGAAAGCATCCATAATACCTTCAGGTATTTCTGAGCCATCCTTTAATAGAATAGCAGGATTAGTCATAAGGTGGCCGACGTTACGATTCAATAATAGCGCTCTACCATGAAGAGTTATTTTTTTTCCATATCTTGATATGTAGTTTCTATCCGGATTCAATTTCCTGATAAATTTTTTCCCATTTTTTTCTACATTGGCAGTAAGATCGCCTTTCATCAAGCCAAGCCAATTACGATAACATTTTACCTTGTCCCCTGCATCAACTGCAGCAACTGAGTCTTCGTTATCAACAATGGTTGAGACTGCTGACTCAACAACGATATCTGAAATTGACGCTTTATCAAATTTTCCAACTTGATCATTTGGATCAATGGAAATCTCAATGTGAAGATTATTATTTTTGATTAAAATTGAATGTGGTTTTTCTTTTTTGCCATTAAATCCTATAAAAAGATCTTTATTTTTTAAAAATTTTTCCTCTTTACCGTTTGAAAATACCAAATCTTCGTTTTTAATTCCTATATTTACAATTTCAGTCCAGCTGATCTGATCAATAGGCACAATTTCATCTAAAAGTTTTCGAACATAACTAATAACCTTACTAGCTCTCTCTTCATTGAAACCATTTACTTTCTCTCCTGGAATAACATCCGTTCCATATAACGCATCATAAAGACTGCCCCAGCGCGCATTAGCAGCATTTAATGCGTATCTTGCATTATCTACAGGAACAACTAGTTGCGGACCTGCTATTGATGAAATTTCCCTGTCAACATTGATGGTTTCAATTTTAAAGTCTTCTTTTTCTTCAATTAAATAAGAAATAGATTTTAAAAATTTTGTGTATTCTTCTCTGTCAAATTCTTTACCTCTATGTTGTTTATGCCATTCATCGATTTTTTTTTGAATATTCTCTCTCTTTTCAATTAAGCTTTTATTTGTAACAGCAAGTATATGGACAGCTTCTGCAAAACCATGCCAAAACTCGTCTACTTTTATGGTAGTTCCAGGAATAATTTCGTTATTTATAAAATCGAATAATTCAGAACTAATTTTTAGCCCATTTTTATCAATTAAACTCATTATGATCCGATCTTTACATTATATTATAATATATTAATAGTAGTAATAGTAACCCAAATGAAAAATTATTTAGAATTTGAAAAAGAAATAAAAGCTTTAGAGCAGGAAGTGGATGATTTAAAAAGTCCATTTGGGACTGAAGGAATTTCAGAGGTCGATACGCAAAAAATAAAAAAAACTCAAAGCGAAATAAATGAAAAACTTAAAGAGATTTACACAAATCTGAATAGTTGGCAAAGAACTCAAGTTGCAAGACATGAAGATAGACCAAAAGCAAATTATTATATTAAAAAAATATTTTCTCAATTTACATTATTATCAGGTGACCGATATTTTGGTGATGATAAATCTGTTATTGCAGGATTTGGATTAATTGATGAAAAATCTGTTTTAGTAATTGGTCAAGAAAAAGGTGAAGATTTAAATAGTAGAATCGAAAGAAATTTTGGCATGATGAGGCCTGAGGGCTACAGAAAATGTATAAGGCTAATGAGATTAGCTGATCGTTTTCAAATACCCGTAATAAGTTTTATTGATACACCCGGAGCATATCCTGGTTTGGGTGCTGAACAAAGAGGACAAGCATCGGCTATAGCAAATTCTATAGAGTGTTGTATGTCACTTAAAGTTCCTAATATTTCAATTATAATTGGCGAAGGAGGTTCTGGAGGCGCAATTGCTTTAGCATCCTCAAATAAAGTTATAATGTTAGAAAATTCTATTTATTCGGTAATTTCACCTGAGGGATGCGCGTCTATTCTTTGGCGTGATCCCAGCAAATCTTTGCAAGCAGCTGATGCAATGAAATTAACAGCAAAAGATTTATTGAGGTTAGGAGTAATCGATGAGATCATATCAGAACCTTTAGGCGGAGCACACAGAGACCCTGAAAGTATAGCATCTGATATAAAACATTCGATCATCAAAAATCTAAAAAGTTTCGAAAATTTAAGCAAAAATGAAATCTACGATCATAGAAAAGCTAAATTTCTTCAAATTGGAAGAGATCAAGGTTTCAGTCAATCCTCAAATCTTGAGGGAGATGGATTAAGCTACAAAGGGTCAAATATGCAAAAATTAGCATCTCATTTCGTTAAAAATAAACTTATTTATGGTGGAATTAGCTTATTAGCTATCACAAGCTTAATAGCCCTTATATTTTGAATATTGTTGCAATTAAACAAGTCGATAAAATAATTTTTTCTCCTATTGACTTTTATTGATCAAATCTATTTAAGAAACAGATAACTAATTTTTAATTAGTTAAAGTTAATAATAATAAGGAAAAACAAAAAATATGAGTACACTAAAAGGTAAAGTAAAGTGGTTCAATGGTACAAAAGGATATGGTTTCATTGAAAGAGAAGACAAAGAAAAAGACGTGTTCGTCCATTCTTCAGCTGTAAGAGAAGCAGGTTTAAAATATTTAAACGAAGGTGATGAGTTAACGTTTGAAGTGGAGAGCACAGAAAAAGGTCCTTCAGCAGTTAAACTGCAGAAAACATCTTAATCTAAATTTCCAAAATCACTGGTTAATGGGACTTTAAGTTAAGCTTAAAGCTTTTTTATTGTCCCGTTAATTCCTTCTTGAAAAAGACACATTTATTTCTTAAATAGATATTAATGATTATAAAAAACAATTTATCTACACTTAGAACACATTCTCACAGAATGCACGCTAGGCTATTGCTTAGCTTATAATCAAAAATATATAAATTTAATTAAAATTAAGATAAATATAACAGGGACGCAGCAGTAGCTCAGTTGGTTAGAGCACTAGTTTGTGGAACTAGGGGTCGGTGGTTCGAATCCACCCTGCTGTACCAAACAATGACAAAAGAAAAAAACAACAAACCTTCTAAAGAGCTTCCATTAGGTTTTGTAGACAGACAAGAAAAAGAATTACTCGTACGAGATTTCATAATTTCAAATATTAAAGAGGTTATGATTAAATATGGATTTCAGTATCTCGAAACTCCAAGTTTTGAGTATTCAGACAGTATTGGAAAATTTTTACCTGACAAAGAAAGACCAGACGAAGGTGTTTTTTCATTTAAAGATGAAAATAAATGGTTATCATTGAGATACGATCTTACAGCACCACTAGCAAGGTACGTTGCAAAAAACTATTTAGAAATTCCTAAGCCATTTAAAAGATATCAACTAGGCACTGTTTGGAGAAATGAAAAGCCAGGACCTGGTAGGTTTAGAGAGTTTTTACAATTTGATGCAGATTATGTTGGAACAAAAAGTTTACAAGCAGACGCAGAATTATGTGTCATGATTTCAGAAATTCTAGAAAAATGTGGACTTGCAAAATCAGAATATATAATCAAAATTTCATCTAGAAAAATCACTGAGGAATTATTTAAAAAGATAAATATTAAAGATAATCAACAAAGACTAACCGCACTTAGAGCTCTAGACAAAATAGATAGACTTGGTTGGAATGGAGTAAAAGAATTATTAGGTGAAGGAAGAAAAGATAAATCAGGCGATTTTACAAAAGGAGCAAATTTAAAACTTGAAGATATTAAAACAATAGAGGAAACACTTAAAAAAAATTCACCTGAAACAGAAGATTTAGTTGAGATATTAAAAATTTTTAAGGATTACAATTTTAATAATTTTGAATTTGATCCATCAGTTATTAGAGGATTAGAATATTACACAGGTGCAATTTTCGAAGTGAATTTAAAATTTGATGTAACAAACAATAAAGGACAGGTCATTCAATTTGGTTCTATAGGCGGTGGGGGAAGATACGATAATCTGGTAAATAACTTTGGTAACTTTGATGCTCCTGCTACAGGGATATCAGTTGGTTTAGATCGTTTAGTTTATGCCTTGATGCAAAAAAAAGAATTTAAAGTAAAACAATCTAAACCAGTCGTGATTTGTGTTTTTGATAAAAATTCGATGAAAGATTATATAAATGTACAAAAGATATTAAGAGAAGCTGGCATAAGTACCGAAATTTATCCTGGCGAAAGCAAACTAAAAAAACAAATGGAATATGCAAATAAAATAAAATCTCCAGCAGTTATCTTATATGGTGAGAATGAAATTAAATCAGGGAAACCGACTTTGAGAAATTTAAGCTCAGGTGAAGAAAAATCAATCGAAATAAAAGAATTAGTTAATGAAATCAAAAAAATTATCTGAAGTAATAATTAAAAACTTTAAGAGCAATGGTTTTGTTTTATCAGAACCTGACGTTCTTTTAGACTCAGATTACATTATTGAAAGGTCAGGTGAAAAATTCAGAAGTTCAATGCTAACTTTCAATAGAGAAGATGGTAAAACGATGTGTTTAAGGCCAGACTTAACAGTTGCATCATGTATAAGCTTCTTACAAAAAAAAACTTCCTCAAAAATCTATTACTCCGGTCAAGCTTATAGAAGATCAGGAGGCAAAGGTTCAAATTTTATTAATGATCAATTAGGTATCGAAATTCTAGGGTCAAAAAATCTTATTAAAGATGATTTTAAAGTGATCAGCACAATCTTAAATTCAGCAAAAAAAATTAAAATGAAAAAAATTAAAATTAAAGTAGGTGATATTGGTTTATTTAAGAGCCTGATCAATGCTCTTGAAATGCCCGAGAGATGGAAACTAAGATTAATAAGACACTTTTGGAGACCAGGCTACTTTGAAGAACTTTTAAAGAGGCTAGAAAAAAATACAGATATTGATGCTGTAACTTTTGATGCTGATAAGAAAAGATTTTATGAAATGAAAAAATTTGAACAAAATAAAGTAATTGTTGGTAGGTCGATCTCAGAAATTTTAAAACGATTTGATAAAAAAATTAAAGATCCAAGATCATTTGCAGATGGAAAAAAAATCGTAAAAATTATTAGAGCTTTTTTAAAAATTAATTGCAAACTTTCAAAACTTGATGACGAGCTGTTAAATTTTGCGAAAAAAAATAACCTTAAAATAAATATATTTAAAAATTTTAAATCTATTCAAAATTTAAAAAAACTTAATCAAGATATAAATTTTATTACCAATTTTGGGAGAGATGTTGAGTATTATACAGGAATTGTATTTGAAGTATTTTCGGGCACAAAACAAATTGCTTCAGGCGGTCGTTATGATGATTTACTAAAAAGTTTAGGAGCCAAAAATAGCACCCCTGCCGTTGGTGCAGCAATAAACTTAAAAAATATATGAAAGATTTGATTACTATAGGTTTGCCTAGCAAAGGACGATTAAAAGAAAAATCAATATCATTTTTTAATGATAGAGGTTTTAAAATTATACAAAGTAAAAAAGAAAGAAATTATTTTGGTACTATCGAAAATAAACCTGACGTCAAAGTTATATTTCTACACGCTAAAGAAATTATTCAAAGATTAGGAGATGGCACACTAGATATTGGTGTATCTGGCTTAGATCTTTTAAAAGAGTCAGATATAAATTTACAAAGTAAAATAAATATTCAAAAAAAGCTTGATTATGGAAATGCTAACTTAGTGATCGCTGTGCCAGATGATTGGATAGATGTGCAGACAATAGCTGATCTTGAGGAGATATCATTTGATATAAGGTCAAAAAGAAATACTAGGTTGAGGGTAGCGACCAAGTATCCGAACTTAACCAATAATTTTTTAATTTCTAAAGGAGTTACCCAATACAAATTAATACCTAGTCTTGGTGCTACAGAAACATATCCTTTTATAGGTTCCTCAGAAATAATTACTGATATCACCTCTACAGGAAAAACTTTGGCTGATAATAATCTAAGAGTTCTTAAAGACGGATTGATACTTAGCTCTAAAGCATGTTTATTTATTGCAAAAAAAAAGGCTGCAAAATTGCAGCCTTTTTTAAAATCTTTGGGTAGGTGAAATTACATTCCCATTCCACCCATGCCGCCCATTCCACCCATGCCGCCACCCATTGGAGGCATTGCAGGACCAGCATCTTTTTCTTCAGGTTTGTCCGCAATCATTGCTTCTGTTGTAATTAAAAGTCCAGCTATTGAAGCAGCATCTTGTAATGCCGATCTTACAACTTTTGTCGGATCAATAATTCCTTTAGCAAACATATCTACATATTCTTCATTCTGCGCATCATAACCTTGAGAAGCTTTTTTACCTTCCAAAAGTTTGCCTACAACTACTGAGCCATCAACACCTGCGTTAGCAGTAATTTGTCTGATCGGAGATTGAAGAGCTTTTTTAACTATTTCGACCCCAGCTTTTTGGTCATCGCCTTTTACTTTAACACTATCTAAATCTTGTGCAGCGTAAAGTAAGGCACAACCACCACCAATCACCACTCCTTCTTCAACAGCAGCTCTAGTTGCATTAAGAGCGTCTTCAACTCTGTCTTTTCTTTCTTTCACTTCAACTTCTGTAGCGCCACCAACTTTGATCACAGCAACACCACCAGCAAGTTTAGCTAATCTTTCTTGAAGTTTCTCTTTATCATAATCAGATGTTGTTTCATTGATCTCAGATCTAATTTGATTACATCTTGCTTCGATATCAGATTTCTTACCTTCACCAGCTACAATAGTACTATTTTCCTTATCAATTTTTACTTTTTTACAAGAACCAAGGTCCCCGATTTTCACGTTCTCTAGTTTAATACCTAAATCTTCAGAGATTACCTGTCCACCAGTTAGAATAGCAATATCCTCTAACATTGCTTTTCTTCTGTCACCAAAGCCGGGCGCTTTAACAGCTACTACTTTAAGACCACCTCTAAGTTTATTTACAACAAGAGTTGCTAAAGCTTCACCTTCCACATCTTCAGAAATAATCATTAATGGTCTATTAGCTTGTACGACTGACTCAAGTAATGGAACCATTGTTTGTAAGTTTGTTAATTTTTTTTCTACTAAAAGTACTAAAGGATTTTCTAGTTCAGTTGTCATTTTTTCAGTATTTGTCACAAAATAAGGAGAGAGATATCCCCTATCAAATTGCATACCCTCAACAACATCTAATTCAGTCTCAACTCCTTTTGCTTCCTCAACAGTAATAACGCCTTCATTACCAACTTTTTGCATCGCTTTTGAAATCATATCACCAATTGACTTTTCTCCATTTGCTGAAATTGTTCCAACTTGAGCTACTTCTTCGTTGGCTTTAACTTTTTTTGAAGATGTTTTCAATTTATCAATCACTTGCTCGACTGCTTTATCGATACCTCTTTTAATATCCATTGGATTCATTCCAGCTGTAACATATTTAAGTCCTTCATTAACAATCGCTTGGGTTAGAATAGTTGCAGTAGTGGTTCCATCTCCGGCATTATCGTTTGTTTTACTTGCAACTTCCTTCACCATTTGAGCACCCATATTTTCAAATTTGTCTTCAAGTTCAATTTCTTTTGCAACTGAGACACCATCTTTCGTAGTTCTTGGGGCACCATAAGATTTATCCATCACAACATTACGTCCTTTTGGACCTAGTGTTACCTTTACTGCGTTTGCTAGAGTGTTCACTCCAGTAAGCATTTTCGATCTCGCTTCTGTATCAAATTTTATTACTTTTGCCATTTTCTTCTCCTATAAAGTTTATTTTTTACTTTTTGAAATTCCCATTATGTCTGACTCTTTCATAATGCTGTAATCTTTGCCGTCAATTTTAACCTCAGTTCCTGACCATTTTCCAAAAAGAACTATATCACCAACTTTTACATCCATTGCAGAAATTTTCCCGTCCTCATTTTTGGCGCCGGGTCCTACCGCTACAACCTCACCTTCTTGAGGTTTTTCCTTAGCGGTATCAGGTATGATAATTCCGCCAGCAGTTTTTTCTTCACTGTCCAGCACTTTGATAAGCACGCGATCGTGCAGGGGTCTAAATTTCATATGTATTTTCTCCTATAAATTTTTAGTTAGTGTTGATATGGTATGTTTTGACAAGATTTCAAGAGGCAAAAATCATTAAAAAAACCATTAAATACTATATTTATGAGTATTAAAAGAGGAAATAGTACATTGAAAGAACTTAACCACTTAGCAGAAATATACGAAAACTATGATACTTTTGTAATAGATTTGTGGGGCGTAATTCATAACGGTGTTACTCTTAATCCAAATGCCATTGAAGCAGTAGACCAATTGAAAAAAAACTCAAAAAAAATTGTATTTTTATCTAATGCACCTAGACCTAGTTCTAAAGTTATTAATTTTTTACTAAAAATGAAAATGGACAAAAAATACCTTGACCACGTAATGACTTCTGGTGAAGCGGCAATGTATGCGATAAACCAAAAAAAATTTGGAAAGACATTTTACCATCTTGGTCCAACTAGAGATATTTCAGTATTTGAAAAAGTAAAAGACAACAGGACTGATCTTCAGAGTTGTGATTTTATATTATGTACTGGATTATTTGACGATTATGATAATGACTTAGATTTTTACAAACAATTTTTAGCAAAATATATTTCAAAAAAATTGATATGCACTAATCCAGATCTAATAGTTCACAGGGGAAATATTGAAGAATTATGTGCAGGTTCAGTAGCAAAAGTTTTTGAAGATCTTGGAGGAGAGGTAATTTATTTTGGTAAACCACATAAGGAGGTTTACAATATGTGTTTTGGAAAGAACGAAAAAGTTTTAGCTATTGGTGATAATTTAAGAACAGATATTAAAGGGGCTAACAATTTAAAAATAGATTGTATATTCATATCAGAAGGTGTTCATCGAAAAGAATTCAACAGTTCGTCTGAGCTAGACAAACTTTTAGAGAATTATAGTGTGAAAGCAAATTTTTTTCAAAAAGAATTAAAATGGTAAAATGAAAATTTATAAAAATCCAAATTTAAATCAAAAACATTGTAATGGTGTAATAGCAATAGGTAATTTTGATGGATTACATTTAGGTCATAAAAAAGTTATCAGCGAGGCAAAACGAAAAGCAAAAAAAAACAATTTACCTTTTGGGGTAATGACTTTTGAGCCAGTACCTGTAATGTTTTTTAACAAAAAAATCAAAAACCATAGAATAAATTCCTTAGAACAGAAAAAGATCTATCTTAAAAAATTTAAACTTGATTTCTTAATTATAATTAAATTTAATAAAAAGTTTTCATCTCAATCCGCAGAGGAGTTTATAAATAGAATAATTTTTAAAAAAACTAAATGTAAATTTTTATATGTTAGTAAAAATTTTAAGTTTGGTTTTAAAAGGCAAGGAAATATTAAAACTCTTAAAAAGTTTGAGAATAAATACAACTTTAAAAATATTGTTACTAAGCCTTTTAAAAAAAATAATAAAACGATCTCATCCACTTTCATAAGAAAGAAAATAAGATTGGGTAAAATATCAGAAGTGAATAAATTATTAAATCGTAATTGGAGTGTTGTCGGCAAAGTAATCAAAGGACAAAAAAGAGGTCGTAAAATTGGTTTTCCAACATGTAATTTAAAATTAATTGACTATGTCGTTCCAAAACTTGGGGTTTACGCTGTTAAAGTTAAAACAAAGAATTTTAATAGAAATGGCATTGCAAATATAGGTTATAGACCAACATTTAATGGAAAAAATTTATTATTGGAAACAAATATCTTTGGAATTAATAAAAATTTATATAATAAAGTAATTAGTATTAACTTTAAAAGATTTATAAGACCAGAAAAAAAATTTAGGAATTTGAAACATTTAAAAAAACAAATCAAACTTGATATAAAGCAGGCAAAAAAATAATGTCCAAAGACTCTCTACAACTTCCTAAGACAGCTTTTTCGATGAAAGCTAGTTTACCACTTAAAGAGCCTGAAATTTTGAAGAAATGGGAAAGAAATAAAATTTTCGAAAAGCTCAGAAAAAAATCGAAGGGAAAAGAAAAGTTTGTTCTTCACGATGGCCCGCCTTATGCCAATGGACATATTCATATGGGTACCGCACTGAATAAAATTTTGAAAGATATGATTACTCGTTTTCACCAGATGAATGGAAAAGACTCTGTATATGTTCCTGGTTGGGATTGTCATGGGCTTCCAATAGAATGGAAAATAGAAGAACAATACAAAAAAAAGAAAAAAAATAAAGATGAAGTACCTATTAAAGATTTTAGACAAGAATGTAGAGAGTTTGCAAAAAATTGGATTGACGTTCACATTAAGGAGTTTAAGCGATTAGGAGTAGTCGGAGATTTTGAAAATTATTATTCTACAATGAGTTTTGAGGCAGAGGCTCAAATTGTAAGAGAATTAGGAAAGTTTCTTTTAGATGGAAGTTTATATCAAGGATTTAAACCAGTGCTTTGGTCTACTGTTGAAAAAACTGCTTTAGCTGATGCAGAAGTAGAATATTTAGATCATACTTCAAATACAATTTATGTTGCATTTAAAGTTAAGGAGACTAGCAAAGACTTTCTTAAAAACTCAAGTATTATAATTTGGACTACAACACCATGGACTATACCTGCTAATAAAGCATTAGCTTTTAATAGTAATATCGAATACGCAGTTTTGGAAATTGACAACTTAGAGTACTTTAAAGAAAAGAGAATTGTAGTTGCAAAAAATTTAATTGAAACAATAATTAAAGATTGTGAGATTAAAAACTACAAGGAATTAAAGACTTTCAAAGGTTCTGAATTTAAAGGAACGTTATGTAGTCATCCATTTGTAAAAATGAATTTTGATTATAATGTTCCAATGTTGGATGCTCAGTTTGTAAATTTAGAGCAAGGAACAGGAATTGTTCACTGTGCTCCTAGTCATGGTCCAGACGACTTTAATTTGTGTTTGAAAAATAATATACCATCGCTTTATACAGTTGATAACTCAGGTGTTTACACTGAAGAGGTGCCCTATTTTACTAATACTCATGTATTTAAAGCCGATCCGATTGTTATAGAAAAATTAAAAGAACAAAAACAATTACTAAAAAATGATAAACTTAATCATAGCTACCCTCATTCTTGGAGATCTAAGGCTCCATTAATTTACAGAGCAACACCTCAATGGTTTATATCTATGCAAAAAAACAATTTGAGAGACAAAGCTGTTAAAGCAATAAATGAAACCATCTTCTATCCAAACAAAGGCAAGGATAGGCTTTTATCAATGATTGAAGGAAGACCAGATTGGTGTGTTTCAAGACAACGAGTTTGGGGAGTGCCGTTGCCAATTTTTATTAATAAAAAAACAAAAGAACCATTAAGAGATCAAAAGATTATTGATAGAATTGCATCAATTTATGAAAAGCAGGGATCTGACTGTTGGTTTTCAGACGATGCAAAAATTTTTTTAGGTGATGACTATGATGCTAAAGATTATGAAAAACTCAACGATATCGTTGAAGTATGGTTTGATAGTGGTTCAACACATAGTTTTGTTTTGGAAAAAAGAAAAGATTTGAAATGGCCTGCTGACATGTATTTAGAGGGATCTGACCAGCACAGAGGATGGTTTCACTCCTCTTTATTAGAGTCTTGTGGAACTAGAGGCAAAGCTCCTTTTAAAAGTATTCTTTCTCATGGTTTCGTTGTGGACGGCAAAGGTATGAAAATGTCTAAATCGATGGGTAATGTTATCTCCCCAGAAGACATATTGAAGAACTATGGAGCAGACATTCTGAGAGTTTGGGCATCTGCATCAGATTATGCCGAAGATTTAAGAATAGATAAAAATATTTTAATTCAGCATGCTGAATCTTATAGAAAAATAAGAAATACCTTTAGATTTTTGCTTGGAAATTTAAAAGATAATTTTGAAAAACAAAACTTTGAAAAATTAAAATTAAAAGAATTCGATGAATTAGAGCAATTTATCTTACATAAATTATTCCTATTAAATAAATCTATTGATGAAAATTTAAAAAATTATAGTTTTCATAAACTATATAAAGAATTACTAAATTTTTGTACATTGGATCTTTCTTCTTTTTATTTTGATATAAGAAAAGATGTTCTTTACTGCGATAGTTTAAATTCAAAAAAAAGAAAAAATTGTGTAATTGTGTTAAACATAATTTTAGAAAGTTTATTAAAGTGGTTCGCTCCAATTTTAGTTTTCACTACAGAAGAAATCTATAGTTTAGTAAATAAAGATAATTCTGAAAGTATTCATGAAAATAATTTTGTAAAAATTCCATCAGGTTGGAAGAATGAAAAGTTAAATGAAAAATGGACGAGTCTATTTAAAATTAAACAAGATGCAAACATTGCAATTGAGGAGAAAAGAGCTAATAAAGAAATTGGATCAAGTTTAGAGGCAGAAATTAAATTAATCTTAAAAAAAGATAAATTTGAACTTCTTGAAAATTTAGATTTAGAAGATTACTTTATCGTTTCTAAAGCAGAAAAAGAATTATCAAACAAGGATGATATAAAGATTAAAGTGAAAAAAGCTAAAGGACAAAAATGTGAAAGATGTTGGAAAATTTTAGAGAAAAAATGTCAAAGAGAAACTTGTCCAATAAAATAGAAAGTCAATATTGATTGATCTTAAAGAAATAAAAAATAATGTCATAAAAAAAGAAAATTTCTATTTTCTCATTATTATTTTATTTATTTTCAGTGCAGACAGATATTCAAAAGTTGAAATTTTAAAAAATTTAAGTGAACAACCTTTTTATTTAAATGATTATTTAAATTTTGATCTAATTTGGAATACTGGAATAGGATTTGGATTAATGAAGTTTGACTCAGCTTTAGTTTACAATTTGATCACAACTTTAATAGCGTTAGTAATCATTATTTTAATTTATTTTGCACTAAAAGGTGAAAAATTAGATAAATTAATTTTATCAATTATAATTGGAGGTGCTTTAGGTAATTTTTATGACAGAATTTTTTATAATGCAGTCCCTGATTTTATTGATTTACATTATCAGAACTTTCACTGGTTTACTTTCAACTTAGCAGATATATTTATTACAATAGGTATAATAGCCTATATAGTTAAGGATATTAACTTTAAAAAAAAATATGAATAAAATATTTTTATTATTATTGGCTTTATTTATTTTTTCCTGCCAAAGTGTAGATGAAGCAAAAAAAGTTTTAACAAACCAAAAAATAAAAACCACAGATGAATTTTTGGTAAAAAAAAAAGAACCATTAGAATTACCGCCCAATTATGATAAAATTCCTGCACCAGGTAGCCTTAAAGATCGATCTGAAAAAAAAATCCCAGAAGATGAGAAAATAAAAAAAATTTTAAAAGCGACAGATTTGAATAAAAGTCAAAAAGTAAATGTTACTGGTTCGACAGAAAAATCAATTTTAGAAAGAATTAAAAAGTGAATTTAGACAATTTTCCTTTAAGTAGTAAGATCAAGATAAAAAATTTTAACAAAAATTATTATAAAAAATACAATCAAAAATTTGATGAGATATATTTTGATTTAATAAAGAAAAGAAATGACTCTAGAAATATTATAAGTTTATTTAATAAAAATTATAAATTAAATTTCAAGACAAATCAGTTAAAAAAATTTCATAAATTTAAAACTTTCGCTCTTATAGGAATGGGTGGTTCAGTATTAGGGTCAAAGGCTATTTACAATTTTTTAGAGAAAAAGATAAAAAAAAAATTTTACTTTTTTGACGATATTAACGAAAAAAAATTAAAAGATTTTAAAAAAAAGGAAGACTTAAAAAAAACACTATTCCTAATAATTTCTAAATCTGGAAATACAATCGAGACATTGTCTAATACTTTTTCATTAAAAATTTTGAATAAACGTGCCAAAAATATAATTATTATTTCAGAAAGAAGTAACAATTATTTGTTTAATATAGCAAAAAAGTTAAAAATTTTTTATATCGAGCATAAAAAATTTGTTGGTGGTAGATTTTCAGTTCTTTCAGAGGTAGGAATTTTACCAGCTTTTTTTATGGGAATAGATACAATCAAATTAAGATCTAAAATTTTAAATATCCTAAAAGGTAAAAATAAAGCTCTTTTAAAGGATTGCGCTATTAAGCTTTCGTATTTATTTAATTCAAAAAAAAAGAATAATTTAATTTTTCTTAATTACTCTCCCCAGCTAGAGCAATTTCTTTTTTGGTGCCAACAACTTATTGCTGAAAGTTTAGGAAAAAAACAAAAAGGTTTTTTACCAGTAATTTCAAACGCACCTAAAGACCATCATAGTTTACTTCAATTATATTTAGATGGACCAAAAGATAAGTTATTTTATATTTTTAGCTGTGATGAAAATTCAAAAGAGAAAATTAATGTTAAAAAAGTATCTAATACAAAAAATTATTTGCATAATAAAAGTTTAAGTCTAATCAAAAATGCTCAAAAAGATGCTTTAATTAAATCATTAAATAAAAAAGAAATTCCTTATAGAGAATTTAATATCAAAAAAATTAACGAACAAATTTTAGGTAAATTATTTGCATACTTTATGTTAGAAACTATAATTTTGGGTAAGTTATCCAAGATAAATCCTTTCAATCAACCAGCCGTTGAAGAAGTTAAAGTGTATACAAAAAACTTTCTTAATTAAATAGACCAAATATAATTTTTGATCTTCCGTATTTTTTGACTAAAAGTACATTTAAAATATTATCAAAATTATCTAAATTTTTTTTTTCTCTATGAATTATTACAACATGTTTTTTTTTATTCATTTGTTTTTTCTTAATTAGACTAAGATTTTTCGTAAAGTCTTTATCGCTAAAAGGAGGATCTAAAAAAAAAATATTAAACTTTTCGTTTTTGAGTTCACCAAAAGTATCTTCAACTTTTCTATTAAATAACTTAGCTTTATTAGCAATAGAGTGTTTAATTAAATTTTTTTTTAAAATATTTGCAGCATTAATATCATATTCTACGAATATAATTTTTTTTGCCCCCCTCGAGATACACTCTATGCCGAAAGATCCTATGCCAGAGTATAAATCTAAAATATTTGCATCTTTAATTTTAATGTCAATTAATTTTGAATGATGAAGAATATTGAAAATATTCTCTTTTACAGAGTCTTTTAGCGGTCTGGTATTTAAATTTTTTAAGTAATCTATTGTTTTTCCTTTTAAAGAGCCACCTATTATTCGCATGTTATTTAATCACTTTCCAACCAATATCTTTTCGATAAAAACCATGCTTCCAATTTATTTTTTTTATAATTGAAATAATTTTTTTTCTAATCTTTAAAAAATTTTTACCTGTTGATGTTATATTTAAAACCCTTCCACCACTATTTACTAAATTATTATCATTGAATTTGGTGCCTGCGTGAAAAAGATAATCATTTTTTGACAATTTAATATGCTTAATGCTTATATTTTTATTTTTTATATATTTACCAGGATAACCTTTTGAGCACAAAACAATAGTCATACTTTTTAACTTTTTCCATTTTATTTGAGTTTGACCTAATTTATTCATCACGGCTTTGTTAATTATTT
Organism: uncultured Pelagibacteraceae bacterium; assembly: GCA_902615435.1. GTDB lineage: Bacteria > Pseudomonadota > Alphaproteobacteria > Pelagibacterales > Pelagibacteraceae > Pelagilacustribacter. Next base: position 1,969 of record CACMOZ010000010.1, on the reverse strand, counting down.
TTAAAAAATCTGTCTTTAATCTAGGTAATATTACCTGACATTCTGGATCACCCATTCTAACATTATACTCAATTAAATAGGGTTCATTATTTTTAATCATCAATCCGACATACAAAAAACCACTGTATGGTTTTTTCTTAATTTTGAGTGCTTGTAGCGTTGGCAATACAATTTTTGATATTACTTTTTTTTCCATTTTTTTATCTATAATTGGAGCTGGCGAATAAGCTCCCATACCACCTGTGTTTGGCCCTTTATCATTCTCATAAACCCTTTTATGATCTTGAGCTGATCCAAAAAATTTAAAATTATTATTATCAACAATCAAAAAGTAGCTGGCTTCCTCACCATCTAAAAATTCCTCTAAAATTAATTTTTTAGATGATTTAAATTTACCTTTAAGTATTTCAGAAGCTACATCAATAACTTCATCTTTCGATTTACAAATTGTTACCCCTTTTCCCGCGGCTAGGCCATCTGCTTTAACCACAAGCGGAAAATTACATCTTTTTAAAAAGTGAGTTACTTGTTTTTTATCATTACAAATTTTAAACTTTGCAGTAGGGATTTTATTTTGAGCGCATAGCTTTTTCATGAATGCTTTAGAGCCCTCTAGTTTAGATGCAAATTTATTTGGTCCAAAAACTTTAATTTTATTTTTTCTTAGAAAATCGACTATTCCTTTTACTAATGGTTCCTCTGGGCCAACTATAACCAAATCAATTTTGTAAAAATTAATAAGTTTAAGTACTTTTTTGAAATTAAGAACATTTACATTAATGTTTGTTGCAATTTTAGCAGTACCAGCATTTCCAGGAAAACAAATTATTCTTTTTGCTAATCTTGAATTGCTTATACTTTTACACAAAGCGTGTTCTCTTCCACCGCTGCCAATTAAACCAATATTCATATAAGTTGATATATTGTATAATTTATTAATGATAAAAAAAAAGGCTAAACTTATTTTTAAACACAACTATTTTGAGATTGTTGAGGAAGGTGATTACGTTATATGTGCGATTTCAGGAAAAGAAATTTTCTTAAAAAATTTGAATTATTGGAATGTAGACTTACAAGAAGCATACTATTCTGCGCATGAAGCTAACGAAAGATTTAAAAGCCTTAAGAATAAAAAATCATAATTTCCATCTATCGTGTGTCCAAATCCATTGATTAGGATTTTTTTTAATCATTTCCTCTAAAACATAATTAAGTTTTTCGGTTAATTCGATCTTATCTTTATAGCTTTTAGGATTAATTTCTTTTTGAAACTCTAGATAAAATTGATTACCTCTCTCCCTCTTTATAAATACTGGTACTATATCTAAGCCATATTTTATTGCTAATTGTGCTGGCAATGTTGTTGTTAAGGCTGGTTTGTTGAATAGATTTACTTTTTCGCCCTCGCTTACTCTTTGATCAATCATAAGCGCAATAGAATAATCTTTTTTAATATATTCAATAGCTTCTCTGACACCTAGAATACCTTTCTTAATTTGATTAGAGCAAATATACTTTTTTCTTAAATATTCCATAAACGGGTTTAAAAAATAATTATTTAGAGGCCTATAGATGGTAGCAAGTTTAATATTATTTTTTGTTATTTCCATAGACATTAATTCAAAGTTAGCAAAGTGCCCCGATATAAAAATAACGGGTTTGTTTTTTTCTTTAATATTATTTAAATTAAGTTTGTTATTAATACTTATATGAGAATTATTTTTTTTAAAATAATCCAAAAAAATATATTCAATAAAAGTCTTCCCATAATTTTTCCACATAGTTTTATAAATTTTATTTTCATTTATGTGTGGAATTTTACTTGAAAAAATATTCATATTTTTTTTAAATATATTTTTAGGTTTAAATAAAGGTCCTAATTTCAAAAAAATAAAAGAAAAAACTTTTCTACTTGTTTTAATACCAATTAAGCGACCTAGTAAAAAAAATAGAAAAATTACTAAAGATT
>CACMOZ010000009.1 GCA_902615435.1 uncultured Pelagibacteraceae bacterium | reverse complement strand
ATTACCTGATTTTTTTATTGATCAAGACTCACCTGAAAAAATGTATGAAGTTGCAGGTTTAGATCACATATCTATTTCTAATAAAGTTGAGGAGACTTTAAATTCAAATATAATTTTAGCTAAAAATAAAAACAAGATTTCAAATTAACCACATTGCGCTCTATGCATCAATAAATGATCTAGCAAGACACAATTAATCATTGCCTCACCAATCGGTACAGCTCTTATACCTACACATGGATCATGTCTTCCTTTTACAGAAATATTAGTATTTTTTCCTTTTTTATCAATTGTTTGTCGGCTTGTTAAAATAGAGGAAGTTGGTTTAACTGCAAACGAGGCAACTATATCTTGACCAGATGAAATCCCTCCTAGAATACCCCCGGCATGATTTGTTTTGAATTTTACTTTTCCAGAATTTTTTCTTATCTCATCTGAGTTTTCTTCACCACTTAAGAAAGCAGCATTCATGCCTGATCCAATGTTTACTCCTTTGACTGCGTTAATACTCATTAGCGCGGCAGAGATATCAGTATCCAATTTTGAGTAGATTGGTGCACCCAATCCAACTGGAACACCAGTAGCTCTTAATTCAATTATTGCTCCACAAGATGATCCAGCTTTTCTTATAGCTAAAAGATATTTTTCCCATAATTTAACAGATTTTTTATCTGGACAAAAAAATGGATTCTTTCTTATTTCAGCATTATTCCAATTAGATTTATCACAAGACATTAAACCTAACTGTGTTACTGCACCGATAATATTAAATTTTTTTCCTAAAATTTTTTTTAAAACTACTTTAGCTACAGCACCAGCAGCAACTCTACTTGCAGTTTCCCTGGCAGATTGCCTGCCTCCACCTCTAAAATCTCGAATTCCATACTTTTTAAAATAAGTATAATCAGCATGGCCAGGCCTAAATTTATTTTTAATCGTCTCGTAATCCCTAGATTTTTTGTCCTCATTATAAATTATTATTGAAATAGGAGTACCTGTTGTTTTACCTTCGAAAACACCTGACAAAATTATAACTTTATCTGGCTCTTTTCTTTGAGTTGTAAATTTAGATTGCCCAGGTCTTCGCCTATCCATATCTCCCTGAATATCTCTCTCAGATAATGGGACATTTGGCGGACAACCATCAATTATACATCCTATAGCTGGGCCGTGGGACTCACCCCAAGTAGTAAATCTAAATATTTTTCCAAATGTATTAAAAGACATAGATAATTATTAATGTATAGTTTATTTTAGTAAAGATATGAATCAAAAAAATGGCAAAAATTCACTTGGTATTGATAGTTGTTTTGAAGACATTGATAATCCTATTGATTTATTCAAAAAATGGTTTGCTAAGGCTAAAGAGACGGAAATTAACGATCCAAATGCAGTTGCTGTAGCCACTTCAAACAAAAACAATCAACCAAACGTGAGAATGGTTTTGTTGAAAGGATTGAGTAATAAAGGTTTTGTCTTTTATACAAATTTTAACAGTAAAAAAGGAGCGGAGCTGAAGGAGAATCAAAAAGCATCAATGTGTTTTCATTGGAAAAGCTTAAGACGTCAAGTAAGAGTAATTGGCAAAGTAGAGGTGGTTTCTGAAAAAGAAGCTGATGATTATTATAATTCAAGACCTTATAAAAATCGTATAAGCGCATGGGCATCTTCTCAATCAAAAATTTTAGACAAAAGAGAAACATTTTTAAATAAAATTAAAGATTTTGAAAAAAAATATCCTAATCAAAACAATGTACCAAGACCTCCTCATTGGTCTGGGTGGAGAGTTTTACCAGATGAAATCGAGTTTTGGGTTGATGGAGAAGGAAGAATACACGAAAGATTAAATTATAAAAGTAAAAATGGGAAATGGGAAAAAGAACTTCTTTATCCTTAAAAAGATCTGTTTAAACTAAAGCTAGTCAAATTTTGTAGTATTCTTTTATCCGTACTATCTGGAAAAATTGCTAAAGCATCATAAGAAACATTTACAAAGTATTCTGCTTTTTTCAAACTAGTCTCAACTGCTTTGTATTTAAATATTAAAGCTAAAGTTTCGCTAAAATCTTCCTCAGTTCTCTTATCTTTTTTCATTATTTCATTCAAAAATTCTTTTTCTTCTTCATTACCTTTTTGAAATATAGTTATAAGAGGTAGAGTCACTTTTCCTTCGTAAAAATCTTTTCCGATTTCTTTACCAAAAAATTTCTCTTTTGCATAATAGTCAAGAGCATCATCTGCTATTTGAAAAGCTAATCCTAAATTTCTACCATATGACTCTAATGCTTTTTTCTCTTTTTCATTACTTTTAGAAATACAAGCACCTGTTTTAGTAGCTGCAGAAAAAAGCGCTGCAGTTTTTAAATTGATAATATCTATATATGTTTCCTCTAAAAGATCTGCTTCACCTTTGTGTTGTAGTTGTAATACCTCACCCTGAGCTATTTTTGCAGACGTAGATGATAAAAGTTGTAAAACTTCTAGATCGCCGTCTTGAACCATAATTTCAAAAGACCTACTTAAAAGATAATCTCCAACTAAAATTGATGATTGATTACCCCATATCGAATTTGTAGTTTTAACTCCTCTTCTTAATGAGCTTTCGTCAATTACATCATCATGAAGTAAAGTTGCTGAGTGAATCAATTCTACACATGCTGCAAGATTGATATCTCTATTATCTTCTTTGTAACCTGTTAGTTTTGCAGACTCTAAAGTAAGTAAAGCCCTTAACCTTTTGCCGCCAGATTTAAGATGATGTTCACTCATCCTCTTTATTAAATCGACTTCACTTTTAAGCTTTTGTTCAATTAAGACCTCAACTTTTTGAAGCTTTTCTCCAAGAATATTTTTAAGCTCAAGATATGCTGAGTTTGCAGATTTTTTTAGCGGTATTACGGATCCCATATGTTTATTTATAATTGATTTAATAATTAATAAATTTTTAAATGGAAACGTGGTGACGCACCTATAATTCAACTATAAGTAGCGTAATTTAATATTAAAATTTAATTAATTGCTGTTATAAGAGTAATATCATTCATCAAAATTATGTTTTCAATTTTTAAAAAAAAAAAAGTTGTGCCGCATGTAAGATTAACTGGAGTTATTGGCTCTGCTGGACGGTTTAATAAAGGAATAGATCTTGCTGGTCAGCGAGAAATCTTAAAAAAAGCATTTTCACTTAAAAAAATTACTCATGTTGCAATATCAATCAATTCTCCCGGAGGGTCTCCAGTCCAATCGCATTTAATTTATAGTTACATTAGACAGTTGGCGGAAAAAAATAAAGTCAAAGTAATTATTTTTGCAGAGGATGTGGCTGCTTCGGGTGGCTATTTAATTTCTTGTGCAGGAGATGAAATTTATGCAAACTCAAGCTCTATAATTGGTTCAATCGGAGTAATTTCAGCTTCATTTGGATTTAAAGAATTAATTAAAAAAATTGGTATTGAGCGAAGAGTATATACCGCAGGTAAAAATAAAAGCACATTAGATCCTTTTGCAGAAGAAAAAGAAGAGGATGTAAAAAGATTAAAAAATATTCAATTAGAATTACATGCTGATTTTATAAAAGTAGTTGAAACAAGCAGAGGTTCTAAAATTAAAGATCCTGAAGAAAATAATATTTTTACAGGTGAATTCTGGACGGGTAAAACATCTCTGAAACTTGGATTAATTGACGGATTGGGCAACGCTGATCAAATTTTGAGAGAAAAATTTGGCGACAAAGTAATTATTAAAAACTTTGAAAAACCAAAAGGTTTCATCGCAAGAAAACTATCTTCTTCAATTCATGATCCCGTTGATAGATTAACTAATATTATAGAAGAAAAATCGATGTGGCAAAAATTTGGTTTATAAATGCCAGCAAGAAAAAAAGTAAAAAAAAAATTACCTGAAAAATTAAATTTTTTGTCATTTCAAGATATTATAATGAATCTTCAAAAATTTTGGGGAAAAAACGGATGTGTTATTTTGCAACCTTATGATATGGAAGTTGGAGCAGGAACATTTCATCCTGCAACAACATTGAGATCTCTGGGACCTAAGCCATGGAAGGCAGCATATGTTCAACCATCAAGACGACCTACAGATGGTAGATACGGAGAAAACCCAAATCGATTGCAACATTATTATCAATACCAAGTTATTATTAAACCTTCTCCAAAAAATATAAAGCAATTATATTTAAAAAGTTTAGCAACAATTGGTATCGAGGTAAAAAATCATGATATACGTTTTATTGAAGATGATTGGGAAAGTCCAACTTTAGGAGCAGCAGGTTTAGGCTGGGAAGTTTGGTGTGACGGAATGGAAATAACTCAATTTACTTATTTTCAACAAATGACAGGTATTGAGTGTAAACCTGTTCCAGTAGAAATAACTTATGGCCTAGAGAGACTTTGTATGTTTGTTCAGGGAAAAAATAATGTTTTTGATCTTGATTGGAACAATCAAGGGACAAAATATAAAGAAGTTTTCTTTCAAGCAGAAAAAGAATTTTCAGCTTATAATTTTGAATTTGCGAACACTGATACTTTACTTAAAAATTTTGAAAATACTGAAAATGAATGTAAATCTTTAATTGAAAAAAAACTGTCATTACCAGCGTATGATCAATGTTTAAAAGCTAGTCATATTTTTAATTTATTAGATGCTCGTGGTGTAATTGGAGTTGCAGAGAGAACTGGTTATATTACTAGAATTAGAGAACTCGCAAAAGGTTGTGGTGCATTATGGTTAAACTCGCAAAGTTAAATTATGTTAGAACTTTTATTGGAACTTTATAGTGAGGAAATTCCACCACAATTACAAATAGAGGCAAGATCTCAACTAAAGCTATCTATTGAAAATTTTCTTAAGGAAGAAAATATTAAATTTAAAGAGTTATTAGTTTATTCTTCACCTACTAGATTAACATTAATTATTAAGCAATTAGATGAAAAAATTACAAGAGAATCCAAAGAAATAAGAGGGCCTAGAGTGAGCTCTCCTGAACATGTCCTTCAAGGTTTTATCAAAGCTAAAAATGTTTCAGAAAAAGATTTAATTGTAAAAGAAAAAGACAAGGCAAAATTTTATTTTATAAAAATACAATCCAAAACAATTCTAGTTGAGGATTTACTTATCAAAATTATTCCAAAATCTATAGGTTTAATATCCTGGAAAAAATCAATGAAATGGTCAGATTACGATTTGATGTGGGGGAGACCTCTAAGATCAATATTTGCAATATATAATGGTAAAAAACTATCTTTTAAGTTCGACCATCTTGAGACTACAGATGAGGTAATTATTGAAAAAGATTTAACTACCAAAGTAAAAAAAGTTAAAAACTTTAAGGAATATTTAAATTTTTTAAAAAATAATAAAATAATTATCGATCACAAAGAAAGAGAGAAAATTATAATTAAAAAAATTAATTTAATTTCTCAATCAAAAGAATATAAACAAAACATTAAGCCTAAGCTTTTAAATGAAGTTGTTAATATTTTAGAAGATCCAAATTTACTTCATACAAGTTTTGATAAAAAATATTTAAAAATGCCTCAAGAAATTATAATTTCGACCTTGGAGAAACATCAAAGATATTTTCCAATATTTGATAATAGAAACCGGTTGACAAATAATTTTTTTGTTGTAGCGAATAAAAAAGACGAAAAAAAATTAATTACACAAGGAAATAAAAAAGTTGTAGAGGCTAGATTAGCTGATGCCAAATTTTTTTGGGATAAAGATAGATCAAAAAATTTAATTAAACAAATCGCAAATTTAAAATCAGTTACATTTTATGAAAAACTTGGAACTATCTATGATAAAACACAGCGATTAAGAAAGTTAGCTGGCTTATTATCAGATGATTTAAATATCAATAAAGAAAAAGTTCAAGTTGCTGCTTCTATTTCCAAATCTGACTTATGCTCTGATTTAGTTGGAGAGTACCCTGAATTACAAGGTGTGATGGGAAAATATTTTGCTCTTGCCCAGGGTTTTGAGGAAGACGTAGCAAATTCTGTTAGTGATCATTATTTACCTACTGGTTTGACTTCTGTTTTACCAAAAAAACCATTTAGTTATTCTATTTCAATTGTAGATAAAATTGACACTTTAGTTGGTTTTTTTGTTATTGATGAAAAACCTACAAGTTCCAAAGATCCTTTTGCTTTAAGGCGTGCAGCAACAGGGTTACTAAGAATTATAATTGAAAATAAATTGTCATTTAAATTAAGAGATTTAATAAGTTACTCTGTAAGACTTTATCAAGAACAAGGCGTTGAAATTAAAAATGAAAAAACAGAGCAGCAAGTTTTGGAATTTATTAAAGAAAGAATGCGAAACATTTTAAAATTGAAAAACATAAAACCTGATATAATTGAAGCATCGATCAGTTCTCATACAAGTGATAATTTTTTAGCTTTATATTCGAAAACTATATTAATGAATAAATATAAAAATAAAGGTATTGGTCTTAATGCTATTAGCTCATATAAAAGAGCATCTAATATTCTAGAAAAAGCCAGAAAAGGAATCACTGGAAGACCTGATGCGGTGCTATTTAGAAAAGATGAAGAAAAAATACTTCACGAAAAAATTAACGAGATTCGGAAAGCTTTCACAGTAAAAGATGATAATAAAGACTATGAGAGCTTGTTGATAAAGCTTTCTGAAACCAAAGAATCTACAGATAATTTTTTTGACAATGTCGTCGTAAATGATGAAAATCAAGATATTAAAAATAATCGATTAGAGTTACTTAAAATGTTCTGTAATACTTTTGATAACTTTATTGATTTTTCAAAATTAGAGGGTCTGTGATGGCAAAAGTAGTATTCAGTTTTGATGATAAATCTACAAAAAAGCTAAAGAACAAAAAAAATATTTTAGGCGGTAAAGGAGCAAATCTTGGTGAGATGGGAAGGTTAGGTTTACCTGTTCCTCCAGGGTTTACTATTACAACAGAAGTTTGTGATCTTTTTTATAAAAATAAAAAAAAATTACCAAAAACAATAATAAAAAATATTGAGTCAGAGCTTAAAAAAACTGAAAAGAAAACTAAAAAAAAATTTGGTGACCTAAAAAATCCATTATTAGTATCAGTTAGATCAGGAGCTAGAATTTCAATGCCTGGGATGATGGACACAATTTTAAATTTAGGTCTAAACGATAAAACAGTAGTGGCTTTAAAAAAGAAAACATACAATGGAAGATTTGCAAAAGATAGTTATAGAAGATTTATTCAAATGTATAGCAACGTTGTTCTTGGTATTGATGGACATTTATTTGAAGAATTGATTGATAATTATAAATTAACTAAAGGGGTTTTATTGGATACAGATTTAGATGAAAGTGATTGGGATGGTTTAATTTTAAATTTTAAAGATTTAGTAAAAAAGAAGAAAAAAATTAATTTTCCTCAAGATGTAAAAGAACAATTATTTGGTGCAATTAATGCAGTTTTTTTATCTTGGAATAGTCAAAGAGCAAAAACTTATAGAAAATTAAATCAAATCCCAGATCATTGGGGAACTGCAGTAAATGTTCAAACTATGGTTTTTGGTAATATGGGTGATGATTGTTCAACTGGTGTAGCTTTTACAAGAAATCCTTCAACAGGAGAAAATTCTTTTTTTGGGGAATTTTTAATAAATGCACAAGGTGAAGATGTAGTCGCAGGCACACGAACTCCTCAATACATAACAAAAAAAGCTAAACAAGACTCAGGCTCAAACGATCCTTCAATGGAAGAAACTATGCCTAAAGTTTATGAAGAATTAGCTAAAGTATTTTTAAAATTAGAAAAACATTATAAAGATATGCAAGATATTGAGTTTACAGTTGAGAATAATAAACTTTGGATGCTCCAAACAAGATCAGGAAAAAGAACTGCTAAAGCTGCAATAAAAATTGCTGTAGATATGGTGAAAGAAAAATTAATTACGAAAAAAGAAGCGATTAAAAGAATAGACCCGAATACTTTAGATACGCTGTTGCATCCAACCTTAGATGATAAAGTTAAGAAAGAAATAATCGCATCAGGCTTACCTGCTTCACCGGGAGCTGCAAGTGGAAAGGTTGTTTTTACAGCTGATGAGGCCGAAAAATTAAATGCTATGATGCAAGATACTATTTTAGTTAGACTAGAAACTTCGCCAGAGGATATACACGGAATGCATGCCGCAAAAGGAATTCTTACCGCAAGAGGAGGAATGACTAGTCATGCTGCTGTTGTTGCAAGAGGTATGGGAAGACCATGTGTATCAGGCTCAAGTGAAATAACAATAGATTATGATTTGAAACAATTTAAAGCTGGCGACGAAATAATTAAGGAGGGGGACATAATTACAATTGATGGTGGTAGCGGAAAGGTGATGAAAGGGTTAGTTCCTACTGTTCAACCTGAAATTTCTGGATACTTTTCTACTATAATGAAGTGGGCTGATGAATTTAGAAAATTAAAAGTCAGAACAAACGCTGAGACAGAGGCAGATTGCAAAACTGCTAGAGAGTTTGGCGCTGAAGGAATAGGCCTATGTAGAACGGAGCATATGTTCTTTGATGAAGAAAGAATTTTATCAGTTAGACAAATGATCTTATCTAAATCAAAAGAAGATAGAAATAGCGCACTAGATAAACTTTTACCTTATCAAAAAGAGGACTTTAAAAAAATATTTAAAGTAATGTCTGGCCTGCCAGTTACAGTAAGATTATTGGACCCACCACTTCATGAATTTTTGCCAAAAGCTGATAAAGATATAGATGAAGTTGCAAGATCTTTAAATCTGTCAGCAAAAGAAGTTAAGGATAGAATAGCAGAACTGCACGAGGAAAATCCAATGTTAGGACATAGAGGTTGTAGGCTTGGTATTTCTTTCCCAGAAATTTATGAGATGCAATGTAGAGCAATTTTTGAGGCTATAGTCGAATTACAAAAAAAAAAAGTACAAGCAGCTTTCGTAGAAATTATGATACCTCTAGTTTCAATTGATACAGAACTTAAAATTTTAAGAACTTTAGTGAACAAAATTGCCAAAGAAATAGAGAAAGAAAATAAAACAAAATTAGATTATTTGGTTGGTACAATGATTGAGTTACCTCGTGCAGCGTTACAAGCTAAATCTATTTCAAAACATGCAGATTTTTTTAGTTTTGGAACTAATGATTTAACTCAAACCACTCTAGGGATAAGCAGAGACGACTCAGGAAAATTTTTAAATAATTATTTTGAAAATAAAATATTTGAAATTGATCCATTTGTAAGTATTGATCAAAATGGTGTGGGTGAGCTTGTAGAAATTGCTTCAGCTAGAGGTAGAAAAACTAATAAAAAAATCAAACTTGGTATCTGTGGTGAGCATGGTGGCGATCCTAAAAGCATAGAATTTTGTTCAAGAACAGGATTAAATTATGTTTCTTGCTCTCCTTTTAGAGTACCTGTTGCAAAATTAGCTGCCGCACAAGCTGAATTGAGTAAATAAATAATGAAAAATATGGATCGTTATTTATCTGGCGATTATAAAAAAAAAAATCATTCATATCATATTGAAGATAGTGCATTTAAATGGAAAAATTTATTTAATATTTTAAAAAAATCTCAGTTACAAACTGAAACAATAAATTCCATTACTGATATAGGGTGTGGAGCTGGTCAGATGCTTATAGAGGCAAAAAAAAGTAAAATTTTTAATAAACAATGTGTACTCGAGGGATATGATATAAATTCAGATGCAATTAAATTAGCCAAAAAAAATTCTAATGGAATCAATTTTTTTAATGAGGATTTTATTAATCTTTATAAAAAGAGTGATTTAATAATCGCATCTGATGTATTTGAACATATCCAAGATACTTATGGTTTTTTAGAAAAATTGAGAGAAAAAGGTAAGTTTTTTTTATTCAATATACCCTTGGAAATTAGTCTTATTTCAATGATAAGAAAAAAAAATATTTTTAAAAAATCCTACGAAAATGTTGGTCACTTACACTTTTATACAATAAAAACTGCAATACTACTTTTAGAAAGCAATGGATTTATAATACTTAAACAAGATCTAGTGAACAATAGACTTAAAGAATTTAAAGACAACAAAAAAATCTCATCACTATTCATCAATACTCTGCAATATTTCTTTCAATTTTTCAGTAAAAGATTATCCTCTTCTATTTTTGGTGGATATTCATTGGTAGTTTTAGCTAAAAAGTAATTTTTAAAAATTTAAAAATTAATGAGCAAGCTGCTATCAAAAGATTTTGCGCTATGAGTAATAGCACCAATTGAAATTCTGTCTACTCCTATTTTTGATATTTTTGCAACATTTTGGATTGTAACGTTGCCTGAGTATTCAGTTTTGTACTTTTTTTTGCAAAGTTTTAAACATTTCTTCAAATTTTGCATATTCATATTATCAAAAAGAATTCTCTTAAATTTTAAACCAAGGATTTTTTTAAGTTGATTAATATTTTCAATTTCCACTGTTACAGTTTTTTTTGATTTGATAGCTTGGTTAATTAAATGTATTAAATCTTGGGATACAGCAATATGATTTTCTTTTATTAAAATCTCATCACTTAGATTATATCGATGATTATAGCCTCCTCCTAGTTTAACAGCATATTTCTCTATTAATCTTAAATTTGGAGCAGTTTTTCTTGTGCAACAAATTTTAGTATTATTTTTTACTTTTTTAACAAATTCATTAGTAGTTGTAGCTATACCAGATGCATGATTTAAAAAATTTAATGCGGTTCTCTCTGCTGCTAAAATCGTTTTTATCTTAGCTTCTACCACCGCAATGACAGTATTTTTTTTAATCGTCTTACCATCAGATATCTTTTTAGTAAAAATTACCTCTCTTCCAATCAATTTAAAAGCTACCTTACAAAATTCTAAACCAGCAATAACACCGTCTTGTTTTGCAAAAATTTTAGCTTTAACTTTTTTATTTTTATATTTAATTAGATTAGTGGTTATATCACCTCTAGGTTTTAGGTCTTCATCTAGAGCTCTTTTCACTACTGTTTTAATATAAGATTGATTTAATTTATACACAGATTCAACGACCGATTTCGGTCATTCTAATTACAGATTTTCTTGCTGCTTCTATAGTTCTATTATCTAAAATAATTTCATTAGTGTCATTTTCTAAACAGTCTAAGATTTTTTCTAAATTAATTTTTTTCATGTAAGGGCAAAGGTTACAAGGTTTTATAAAAGAAACATTTGGATTATCAGCTTCGACGTTATCACTCATTGAACATTCGGTAACTAGCATCACTTTTTTAGGTTGATTATCTTTTACGTATTTAATCATACCAGATGTAGATCCAGCAAAGTCAGAAGCCTCGATTACGTCCGGTGGGCATTCAGGGTGAGCTATGACTTTGATGCCTGGGTTTTGATTTTTAATATCTTCAATCTCTTTACTAGTAAATTGTTCGTGAACAATACAAGTTCCTTTCCAAGAGATAATTTTTACTTTCGTATTTTTTGCAACATAATCTGCTAAATATTGGTCTGGAAGAAAAATTACTTTTTCGACGTTTAAAGACTCCACTACTTTAACAGCATTTGCAGAAGTACAGCAAACATCTGTTTCTGCTTTAACATCAGCAGACGTATTAACGTATGATACTACTGGAACACCTGGATATTTTTGTTTTAATAATCTTACATCTTTTCCAGTAATTGAACTTGATAAAGAACAGCCCGCTTGCATGTCTGGTAAAAAAACTTTTTTATTTGGGTTCATTAGTTTTGCTGTCTCAGCCATAAAGTGCACTCCACACATAATAATTTTATCTGCAGAAGTCTTTGCGGCTTCAACTGCTAGTGCTAAAGAGTCCGCCGCTATGTCTGCTACTCCGTGATAAATTTCTGGGGTTTGATAATTATGAGCAAGTATGATTGCGTTTTTTTCCTTTTTTAATTTATTAATCTTTTGAATTAAAGGAGCATGAACTTTCCATTCATTTTCAGGGACAAATTTGGAGATTTTTTTGTAAATCTCGCTAGAACCGTTTAAATTTCGTTGTTGTACAGACATACTAATTCCAATTTATCAACTTGAGGTTAAATTGTCATTCATTTATTGTCGCATTATTATTGCGGTCGTGCTGAAATTGGTAGACAGGCACGCTTGAGGGGCGTGTGGGTTTCCCGTGAGAGTTCGAGTCTCTCCGACCGCACCAGAAAAGCTTATTTATGATTGATTATTTAAAAAAAAATAAACGAATAGTGCTTATAATTTTAGTTATAGCTTTTATTGAATTGAGCGGTTATGGGATATTAGCTTCTCTTTCAAGATTATTAAACGCTCTTTAAAATTCTACACTTTTTGTTATTTGCTAAAAGTTCTTTATTTTCAAATTCTGCAATACTTGGATCTATTACTTTTATCAAACCAAATGGATAAGGTTGTTCGATGAGTATTTTACCTATTTTGATCTTGTTATAAAAAATTTCTTCCCCCAAATTTAATTTTTCGGTAGAAGAAATCGGTAATAATCTTCTTCTTAATTTTTCTTTTAATTTCATTCTAGCAGTGTTTTCTTGACCGATGTAGCATCCCTTTTTAAAGTCAATTGCGTTAAGCTCCTCAAAGTTTGCTTCTAATCCAAATAATTGATCTTTTAAATTTTTAATACCTTTTATTGGAATTCCTAAAGAATGAGCTTTTGCAAAATATGCATCGGGCTCAACAATTTTTAAGTCTAATTTTTTTATAGTAAGATGCAATTTTTCTAATGAGGATAATATTCTTGCTCCTAAATTTTTATTTCGAGGATCCAGAAAAAGAGGGCTATCCCTAAACTCTATCGTATCGTCAGTTTTGTTTTCACTTTCTTGAATATCTAAAAATTTTTCCGAGCTTATTAATCCAATTACATAATCTGTGGAAATATCTGTTATTTCAATTTTTGATCTTAATTTATATTTCAATAAGTAATTCATTATTTCTTTTGTAAATTCATTATCACAATCTAAAAGATAACCATTCTTTGTTTGTATCAAAAAAAATTCAAATAAATATTTTCCTTGGGGCGTAAAAAGTGCTGAAAAAATTGAGGAGGAAAAACTTACTTTATCAATATCATTTGTAATGATGTTTTGAAGAAAATTTTTGGTTTCTTCACCAGTTATTGAGATTAATCCTCGATCCTCTAATAAAATAATTTGATCTTTTTTCATATTTGTAAATATATACTGTATAATATATTTATTAAATTATGTCTGATAATTTTAGTCTCATTATTAAAAATGGATCTTGCTATATTGATGGCAAGCTTACAAAAACAGATATTGGTTTATCAGGCAACAAAATAAAAAAAATTGGTAAAATTGAACTCAATAGCTCCAAAGTCTATGATGCTACAGATAAAGTTGTTTTACCAGGCATTATAGATACCCAAGTACATTTTAGGGAGCCAGGATCAACTGATGCAGAAGATTTAGAAAGCGGCAGTAGAGCAGCAGTGTTAGGTGGTGTAACTGCTTTATTTGAAATGCCCAATACTAATCCTCCTACATCTAATTTAGTTGAGTTTGATAAAAAGTTGCAAGCAGCTAAAAACAGAATGCATAGTAATTATGCTTTTTATTTCGGAGCAACGCCTAACAATACCGATCAACTAGCTCAACTAAAAGATGTTGAAGGATGTTGTGGCGTTAAATTATTCGCGGGCTCATCAACAGGGAACTTATTAGTAGATAAAGAGGCCGATATCGAAAAAGTAATTTCCAGTAGCGATAGAATTGTTTCTATTCACTCTGAAGATGAAGATATTATCAAATTAAGAAAAAAATTTATTAAAAAAGGAGACGTTCATTCTCACGCTGAGTGGAGAAATGTTGAAGTAGCAATGTCATCTACTCGAAGAGTAGTTAAAATTGCAGAGCGATATAATAAAAAAATTCACGTTCTTCATGTCACAACCAGAGAAGAAGTAGATTTTTTAGCCATGCACAAAAAAAATGTTACTTTCGAGACGACACCTCAACATTTAACTATGTACGCACCAGATTGTTATGACAAACTTGGAACTTATGCGCAAATGAACCCTCCGCTAAGAACCAAAGAACATTATGACCGCCTTTGGATAGCAATTAAAAATAATATTGTAGATGTACTAGGTTCTGATCATGCTCCGCATTTAAAAGAGAATAAAGATAAAGAATACCCAAATACACCTTCTGGCATGCCTGGAGTTCAGACTATTTTTCCAGTGATGCTAGACCATGTAAACAATGGAAAACTTTCTCTACAGCAATTGATTAATTTGATGTGTGAAAATCCTTGTAAAATTTTTGGGATTAAAAACAAAGGTTTTATAAAAGAGGGTTTTGACGCTGATTTAACTATTGCTGACATGAATAAAGAAGTGACAATAAAAAATGAGATGATAGCAAGCAAATGTGGCTGGACACCTTTTAATAATTATAAAGTTAAAGGTTTTCCCGTAGGAACAATTGTTAATGGTCATTTGGTAATGTCTGATGGTAAAGTGGTTGAAGAGTCTAAAGGAACACCACTAAAGTTTTAAAATTTTGCTCTCAATTAGGTCTGCTTTTATTTCATCTAGAATAGCAGGATCATCTATTGTGGCTGGCATTTTATAAGGTTCATTATCAGCAATCTTTCTTACTGTTCCTCTTAAAACTTTTCCAGATCTTGTTTTTGGCAGTCTCTTCACAACAATTGCAATTTTAAAAGCAGCGACAGGTCCAACTTTTTCCCTAACCATTTTTACACATTCATCAATTATATCTTTCTTGTCTTTTGTAACGCCAGCTTTTAAAGCAAGTAAGCCAATAGGAAGTTGCCCTTTTAATTTATCCGCAATACCAATGACAGCGCATTCAGCTACATCTTTATGTTCGGCTAATACTTCTTCTATTGCTCCAGTTGACAATCTATGACCAGCAACATTTATAATGTCATCAGTTCTAGACATGATCCATACGTAACCGTCTTCATCAATGTGTCCCGCATCATAAGTTTGATAATAACCAGGGTAAGTTGACATGTAGTTTTCTCTATATCTTTTATCAGCACCCCAAAGTGTTGGAAAAGTTCCTGGGGGCAAAGGAAGTTTAACAACTATATCCCCCATTTTGCCTGGTCCAACCTCTTTACCTTCAGCGTTTAAAACTTTTAAATCATATCCCGGTACAGGCTTAAAAGCAGATCCGTATTTAACCGGAAAAGACTCGATACCAGTACAGTCAGATGTGATAGCCCAGCTAGTTTCAGTTTGCCACCAGTGATCTATAACTGGTGAGTCAGATAATTTTTCAAACCATTTAATTGTATCAGGATCAGCTCTCTCTCCAGCTAAAAATAATTTGTCGAATTTACTTAGGTCATACTTTTTAAAAAATTCACCGTTAGGATCCTCTTTTTTTATAGCTCTTATTGCTGTAGGGGCTGTAAAAAGAGATTTTACCTTATGCTCTGATATTACCCTCCAAAAAACTCCAGCGTCAGGAGTACCAACTGGTTTTCCTTCGAAAAGAACCGTAGTACATCCGTAAAATAATGGGGCATATACAATATAAGAATGACCGACTATCCAACCAATATCACTCGCAGACCACCATACGTCGTCTTGATTGATGTTATAAATATTTTTCATTGTCCACTTCAAAGCAACAATATGTCCACCAATATCTCTTACAATTCCTTTTGGTAAACCTGTAGTTCCAGATGTATAAAGTATATAAGCATATTCATTTGCATTCATTTTCTCACATTCTGCAGGTTTCACATTTTTATGAGCTTCTTCCCAAGTAATATCTATTTTAGAATCAAGTTCTGCTTTATCTTTTTCTCTTTGAAAAATAATACATTTGTCTGGTTTATGATTTGAAAGCTCTAAAGCTTTGTTTACTAACGGTTTATAATGCACAGTTCTACCAGGCTCATAACCGCATGATGCCGTGACTAAAAGTTTTGCCCTAGAGTCATCAATTCTACTTGCAAGTTCGTTTGCTGCAAAGCCACCAAAGACAACAGAGTGAACCGCTCCAATTCTTCCACATGCAAGCATAGCAATTACTGCCTCAGGAATCATTGGCATATAAATAATTACTCTATCACCTTTGTTTATACCTTGATTTTTTAAGGCTCCTGCAAATAAAGCAACTTTATCCCTTAATTCATTGTAAGTTATTTTTTTTTTTGTTCCTGTAATCGGGCTATCGTAGATGATTGCAAGTTTATTGCCTCTACCTTCATCAATATGAAGATCTAAAGCATTGTAACAAGTGTTCGTTACACCATCCTCAAACCATTTATAAAATGGAGGTTTGTCCGAATTTAAAATTTTTGTAGGTTTTTTGTACCAAAAAATATTTTCAGCTATATTTTTCCAAAATTCTTCTCTGTTTTCGATAGACTTTTGATAAATATCCTCGTATTTTTGATTCAAATCATACCTCCTAAAAACTCTAATTTTTAAGAGTATTTCATAAATATCCCCAAAAAAAAATAAAAAAACCAATAAAAATGCGGGTTTTTAGTAAAAAAAACGCTTCACTGTAACTTTGTTTTTTACTATGTTCCCTCCAATTGCTCGGTAGCGGTTAGATTTACCGTTTGTCTGAGTAGTTTATATATAAACTAAATAGAAAACTAAACAAACGAGGGAGGTTTTCATGAGTAAATTAAAAATGTTTGCACTAGCAACTGTAGCCGTTTTAGGCTTAACAGGTTCTGCTAATGCAGCAACCCCTATGCTTGAGACAGGAGATTTCGTAGGAATATCTTTCTGGCTTGTGTCTATGGGTATGATCGCAACTACAGTATTCTTTTTTGCTGAAAGAAATACGGTAGCTGCATCGTGGAGAACATCTTTAACAGTAGCTGGACTTGTAACTGGTGTTGCATTCGTTCACTACATGTATATGAGAGAAGTTTGGGTGACTACAGGTGATACACCAACAGTGTACAGATACATTGACTGGTTAATCACAGTGCCACTTCAAATGATCGAATTCTATCTAATCTTGGCAGCTGTAAGAAAGGTGCCAACTTCTATATTCTGGAAGCTATTAATTGGTTCATTAGTAATGTTAATCGGTGGATACTTAGGTGAAGCTGGTTATATTCAACCATTTGTAGGTTTCGTAATTGGAATGGCTGGATGGATTTACATCTTGTTTGAAATATTCTCAGGTGAAGCTGGAACTATGGCGGCAAAAGCTGGTAACAAAGCTATGTCTACTGCTTTCAGTGCGATGAGAATAATCGTAACTATCGGTTGGGCTATATATCCATTAGGATATATCTTCGGATACTTAACTGGTGGTGTAGATGCAAATGCTTTAAACATAATTTACAATTTGGCTGACTTTGTTAACAAGATCGCTTTTGGTCTAGTTATTTGGGCAGCAGCAATGCAAAATACAAGATTAGCATCTAGATAATAGATATTAATTTACAAAAAAAGGGCAGGTATGAATTGTCATACTTGCCCTTTTTCTTTAGATACTTATATTAAACTATATGGAACTCTCAAAACCTTATAAAGGAAAAGGAAAACGAAAAATTAAAAAAATGCCTTTTACAGTTAAAGGATACATTTTGTACTACGTTTTTTTTTGGATAGTTATTATTTCAATTTATTTTGCTCATTAATGCCTAAAATTACTTATCAAGATAAAAATGGCAATTCGAAAACCGTTGAAGTTGAAACCGGTCTAACTGTTATGGAAGGGGCTATTCAAAATGATGTACCTGGTATTGATGCTGATTGTGGGGGCTCCATGGCTTGTGCTACTTGCCATGTTTATGTCGAAGAAAAATGGTTAAATAAAATTCCTAAACCAGAAGAAGCAGAGGTTGATATGATTGATATGGCACATGAACCAAAAAAAAATAGTAGGTTAAGCTGTCAATTAACTGTGACTGAGGAACTAGATGGGCTTATTGTAACAACGCCAGAAAAACAATCTTAATGACAAAAGCTGATGTAATAATTATTGGAGCAGGACCAGTAGGTTTATTTGCAGTTCATCAACTAGGAATTAAAGGATTGAAATCGGTTGTAATTGACAATTTAGATAAAGCTGGAGGTCAATGTATCGAATTATATCCTGATAAACCAATTTATGATATCCCAGCTATACCGGAGTGTACAGGGGAAGAATTAACAAAAAATCTTTTAGAGCAAATAAAACCTTTTAATACTCAATTTTTTTACAATGAAAGAGTGGACGAAGTTAATCAAGAGAAAGATTTGTGGGTAATTAAAACTAATCAAAATAATTTTTTTAAAGCTCCAAATATAATAATTGCTGGTGGTGTAGGATCTTTTGAGCCAAGAAAGCTTTCTTTAAAAGAAGCTGAAAAATTTGAAGGCAAATCGGTTTTTTACGCAGTGAAAGACAAAAATTTTTTTAAGAAAAAGAATATTTCAATTTTTGGTGGAGGAGATTCAGCTTTAGATTGGGCATTAGAACTTTCAAAATTTTCAAAAATAAATCTAATTCATAGAAGAAACGAATTTAGAGGAGCACCCCATACTTTATCAGAAATTAAAAAAATGGAGAAAGAAGATAAAATTATAATAAAAACGCCTTGTCAATTAGAAGCAATAGAGGAACATGAAAATAAAATAACTTCTATTTCAGTAAAATATGATGATGGAAAAATAGAGAGGATTAAGACTGATATAATATTAAGTTTTTTTGGTTTAATAATGAAGCTAGGTCCTATCGCTGAGTGGGGCCTTAATATGAATAAAAAAACTATAGATGTAAATCCTGAAAATTTTGAAACTAATAAAAAAGGTATTTTTGCAGCTGGAGATATCTGCTCCTATCCAGGTAAATTAAAATTAATTCTTTCAGGTTTTCATGAAGTCGCACTTGCTTCCGTTGAATGTTTTAAAAGAGCCAGACCTAACGAAAAATTTAGATTTGAGTTCACTACTTCATCAAAAAATATTCAAGAGCGATTAGGTAAAAAGTGATTGAGTTATTTACCGCAAATACTCCAAACGGAAAAAAAATATCAATTATGTTGGAGGAAATTCAATTTGATTATAAAGTGACTAAAATTGATATTAACAAAGATGAGCAATTTGACCCTCAATTTAAAAAATTAAGTCCTTTTAATAAAATTCCAGTTATAATTGACCATGAGAATAACATCAGTTTATTCGAATCTGGTGCTATTCTAATTTATTTAGGTGAAAAAAGCGGAAAGTTTTATGCAATCGATCAGAGGACAACAATAAATCAATGGTTAATGGGTCAAATGGCTTATGTCGGCCCAATGTTAGGCCAACATCACCAATTTCACCATTATAATCCTGGAAAAAGTGAATTTGGTGAGAAAAGATATTTTCAAATATCAAAAAAAATTTATAAAGAACTAGACGAAAGACTATCTGAGACTAAATTTTTAGCCGGTAAAAATTACACTATTGCTGATATCGCAACATTTCCATGGATTGCAAGACATGAGTGGCATGATATTGGATTAAAGAAATTTAAAAATTTAACTAGATGGTATGAGGAAATTTCAAAAAGAAAAGCAGTTCAAAGAGGTTACGATTTATTAAATAAGGGCGAGGAAATACCAAAAACTTAATCATCAACAAAAATCTTTTCATCTCTTTCGTGCTTCTCTTGAGCTTCAATTGATAGTGTAGCTACTGGTCTAGCCATTAATCTCTTAAGTCCAATAGGTTCACCCGTTTCTTCACAATAACCATAGGTGCCATCTTTTATTCTTTGCAAAGCAGAATTAATCTTGGAAATTAACTTTCTACTTCTGTTTAAAGCTTTCATTTCGACAGACTTATCCGTATAAGAAGAAGCTTGGTCAACAATATCTGCAGAAGAAACATTATCATCTGAAGAATTTAATATATTTCCTAGATTATTTGCTTTTACTATATCTTTCTTCCAATTCAATAATTCTTCAGTAAAAAACTTTCTGTGTTTGGCGCACATATATTTTTCCTTAGAACTAGGTATATATTTTTTTTTAGTGGTAGTTTTTTTTACCATTATTTGAGTTTGGGGAGTATATGTTTGATTTTAGTCGTGTCAATAGCTTATAAATTGTAATAATTTCTTATTTATATGATAGCAAAAAAAAATATTATAAAGATTTTTTATTCTTTTCTATTTTTACATTTGTTTTTGTGGACATTGATTCCCTCCGTGACAAATATAAATTTACCTTTAGACACTATAGAAGCTTTAGCATGGGGAAGTAATTTAGATTGGGGTTTCAACAAACATCCTCCATTTAGTGCTTTCGCAGTTGAAGTATTCTATTTTATTTTTGGAACAAATGACTGGGCATATTATCTTTTAAGCCAGATTTTTTTAATTATTGGTTTTTTTTTCGTATGGAAATTTTCAAATGAAATATTTCAAGATCAGATACTTTCTTTGATATCAGTATTTTCATTAACAGGAATTTATTATTATAATTTCACTACACCTGAATTTAACGTTAATATTAGCCAAATTCCCTTTTGGGCTCTATGTATATATTTTTTTTGGAAGGGTCTGCATTCTGATAGAAAAATAAATTGGGTTTTTTTTGGTATTTTTTCTTCTTTAGGATTTTTGTCTAAATATTTATTTATTTATCTTCTTTTATCATTGTTGATTTATTTTATTTGCAATATGAGACAATATAAAAAACACATTTCAAATTATTTTTTATCCATCGCAATATCTTTGGCTCTGCTTACACCACATTTTATATGGTTATTCAAAAATAATTTTGTTACGATTTTTTATGGAATCAATAGATCAGGCTTATCTGAATTTGATTTAATAAACCATTTGCTAAACCCTCTTATTTTTATATGTAAACAAATATTAATTTTAATACCTTTTTTAATAATTATTAATGTAATTTTAAAAAAAATTAAAATTAGATTTAGAAAAAATTTTATAAAAAATAGAAAAATACTTTTTCTTATTACAATTAATTTAATACCTCTTGCTCTTATACTCATCACATCAGCCTTAACGGGTGCAAAAATAAGAACCATGTGGATGACACCTTTTTATTTATTTTTTGGAACTTTAGTTGTAGCAATATTTAAAAATCAACTAGAATTAAAAAAACTTAAAAAATTTTTTTATATATTTTCGTTTTTCTTTCTTTTGTGGCCTTCTGTTTATTTTACAATATCAATTTTAGATGAGACAAAACGAACAGATTATCCAGGTAAAGAAATTTCGAGATTAGTACAAAACAAATGGGATGATAATTTTATTAATGAAATTAAAATAGTTGTTGGTGATGAGTGGTACGCAGGTAATCTATCATATAATTTATATTCCAGACCTATTTGGTATAATGATCTAAAAAATAAAAAAACTCCAATAAAAGATGACGAAGGAGTTATTTACACAGGAAATCCAAAAATTCTTAGAAAAATATGTCCAGGAATATATGGAACTATTAAGCCAGTTGGATACTGTATGATTGGAAAAAGATGAAAAAAGTTATTATTTTAATTCCTGTGTACAATGACTGGGAGTCGTTAAAAAAACTTCTCAGCGAGATAAACGAAAATATTAAATTTTTTAAAGATATTTACTTTGAGTGCTTGATTATTAATGATGCTTCAACAACACAACCACCAAAATTTTATAAACCTAGTAATTTTGGTTTAGTAGAACTTTTAAATATGAAAGAGAACAGAGGTCATGCTAGGTGCAATGCTTTTGGTATAAGATATATTTTTCAAAATAAAAAATTTGATAATTTATTATTAATGGACGGAGACGGAGAAGATAGGCCAGAAGAAATAAAAAATTTAATTGAAAAGATTAAAGAAAATCCGAATTTATCAGTTGTAGCAAAAAGAGTTAAAAGATCTGAAGGTCTTTTTTTTCAATCTCTATATCAAATACACAAGCTTGTTACTTATATATTCACTGGACAAAATATTAACTTTGGAAACTATAGTATTCTTACGAGAAGTGATGTCGAAAAAATCTATTCAAAAGCAAGTTTATGGAGCAGTTTTTCAGGAAGTGTAAAAAAAAACTTAAGGCCTTTGAACGAAATAAATTCTATCAGAGGATTAAGATATTTTGGTCCATCTCAGATGTCTCTATTAAGACTTATAATTCACTCACTTTCTATTATTGCAGTTTTTAAATACAATGTATTTTTAAGATCAGTTCTCATGCTAATTGCATTAACCTTTCTAAATTTATATGTAGGAAATATTACGATAATTTTTCAGGTTTTAATTATAGTTTTCAATTTAATAATTTTTATTGTTTCTAATAGAGAGCAAGAAAAAGATTTAATTAATAGTCATAAAAATCTTAATAATGTAGAAAAGATCACACACTGAAAGTTGCAATAAGAGTCTCAAGTAGAATCAAAAAGGAATCAAAACATGAACATTTATATATGATTTTGATGTATTGTGGATAAGACTAAAGATACGTATTGTTAAAATATATAACAAAAAAATATATGAAATTATTAAAATGTCATTGTGGGGCTATAGAAGCAGAAATTAGAGCCCCAGATAATTTAGAAAAAATTCTACGCTGCAACTGTTCTCTTTGTAAAAGGAAGGGAGCAATAATGTCTATGGTTAAGAATGAAAATTTTAAAATTATTAAAGGAAAAGAAAAATTAACAATCTATAAATTTCATTCTAAGATTGCTAAACATTACTTTTGTTCAATATGTGGAATTTATACTCATCATAACCCTAGATCTAATCCAGCAATGACCGGATTTAATTTAGGTTGTATTGATGAAATAGATACTTTTAATTTAAAAAATATCTTAATAAATGACGGTCAGAATCATCCATTAGATAATAAATAATAAAAATGGAAGATAAACTTTCAAATTATAAAAAAGTAAAACAAAAATATTTAAAATTTCTTAATTCACAAGAAGTTATGTCTGAACCTTTTAGAGATAAACTAGGGCAATTAAAAAAATTTTATATTCCTATAAGTAAAATGATAAAAAATGAATTTATCAAGAATAAGAAAACTAGAGTAATAGGTTTAACCGGTGGGCAAGGAACTGGAAAATCAACTATTTCAGCGATTTTAAAAATAATTTTAAAAGAAGCATACAAATTAGAAACAGTAATATTCTCTATTGATGATTTTTACAAAACTTTTACAGAGAGAAAAAAAATGTCAAAAAAAATAAATTCTTTATTTCTAACAAGAGGTGTACCAGGCACTCATGATACTAAAATGCTATTTCAATGTATAAAAAATTTAAAAAATAACAGCTTTAAAAAGATGATAATTCCTCAATTTGATAAATCAATTGATGATAGATTTCCTAAAAATAAATGGCTGAAAGTTAGAAAAAAACCAAATATAGTAATTTTTGAAGGATGGTGTGTAGGTGCCACACCGCAAAAAAATAAAGATTTAAATTTTCCAATAAATAAATTAGAAAAACAAAAAGATAATAAGAAAATTTGGAGAAAAAAAGTTAATTCTGAGCTTAAAATTAATTATAAAAAAATTTTTAACCTTATCGATAAATTAATTTTTTTAAAAGTTCCGAGTTTCAAGTATGTTTTTAAATGGAGATTACTACAAGAAAAAAAGTTGAGAATAACTGGTAATGGAAATAAAACAATGAATGACAAGCAAATAGAAAATTTTGTTATGTATTATGAGAGAATTACTAAACATATGTTAAAAACTACTCCAAACAAATCCGATACTATAATCAGTATTGATAAAAAACATAGACTCGAGTCAATAAAATTTTATTAAATGAAAAACTATTTACCTATAATATTTTTTTTAATTTCTTCTAACTATCTCCATGCTCAAGATAACTTAAAATTTTATATTGAAAAAGCTTTAGCAAATAATTTACAATTAAATGCAGAGAGGAAAAATTTTGAGTCTGCGAAACAAAGTAAAAATATTTCAAGAAGTGAGTTTTTGCCAAGTATCACTCTTTCTGGAGATCAGTCTAGCTCTACTTCCACTAATAGAACTAATCAAAGTGGAACCAGTTTAGCGGATACTAATTTAGACTCTGAAAATAAAAAAATTTCAGTAGAGCAAAAAATTTTTTCTGGATTTAAAGGATTAAATACTTTCAAAAAATCAGAGCTTGAAACCGAAAAAGCTAATTTGTCACTTAAAAAAGTTGAACAACAAACTATTTTTGATACCACATCAGCATATTTTGATTTAATTTTTAAATCTAAGAATAAAGATTTTAATTTATTAAATGTTAATTTATTTGAAAGACAAGTAGATTCAGATAGTGCCAGACTTCAAAAAGGAGAAATTACTTTGACAGATTTAGCACAATCAGAGTCCTCTTTAGCTGGTGCAAGGGCTGATTTAATCAAAGCACAAACAGAGCTTTTAGCTTCACAAACAAATTTCGAGAGAATTACTAGAGAAAAAATACCTAACATAAAAAACTTGGATAACAAAGTTATATTAATTTTACCTAATTCTCTAAAAAATTCTCTCTTACTAGCCCGACAAAACAATTTAGACCTTTTAATTTCCAAATTAGATTACGAGATATCAGTGAAAGACCTAAATATAGAAAGATCTAGATTATCACCTTCAGCCACATTAAATTTTTCAAAATCAGAAAACAATGACTTCAGTGCAACTATAGATGAAACCGATGAAGAAACTGTTAAAGCAACTATAACTTGGCCTATTATAAAGGGAGGTGAAAATATTTCAAAAATAAAGAAATCCTCATATAATAAGCAGAGGTATCAATTTATATTACAAGATACTAAAAATAGAATTGATACAGAAATTTCTAACACATGGTCAACTTATCAATCTTCTAAAAGCGTACTTGAAGCTACTAAAGCTCAATTAAAAGCGGCTGAAATTGCAAACGAAGGTATTAGCCTGGAATATGACTCTGGTAATACAAGAACCACCCTTGAACTAATTCAGTCTAGAAGCTTACTTTTAGACGCCAGAATAGCTTTCGCAAAAGCAGAAAGAGATTTTACAGTATCCCAATTTGATCTTGCCAAACAACTTGGGTCATTATCTATAAACTCAATAAAATAGCTGATTTTTAGGCAATATTTTAATTTCTTGATAAAAAGAACAAAATGTGTACATTTGTAATTACGATTCGAACAATAAAAAAAGGATAAAAAATGACTAAAAATAATTTAAAAATTGTGAAAACAGACGATAAGAAGCAAAAAGAATTGAAAGAAAAAAGCAAGTCTTTAGAAGCCGCTATCAGCCAAATAGATCAAAACTTTGGTAAAGGTTCTGTAATGAGACTTGGTCAACAACAAGCTTTAGACGTAGAAGCTATCTCAACTGGCTCGTTAAGCCTAGATTTAGCATTAGGAATAGGTGGTTTACCAAAGGGTAGAATTATAGAAATATATGGTCCAGAATCTTCAGGTAAAACGACTTTAGCTTTACAAGTAGTTGCCGAGGCTCAAAAAGCAGGTGGAATATGCGCTTTTGTAGATGCGGAACATGCTATGGACCCAGTTTATGCAAAGAAACTTGGTGTAAAAACAGAAGAACTTTTAATTTCACAACCTGATACAGGTGAACAAGCATTAGAAATTACTGATACACTAATTAAATCCGGCTCTATTTCTGTCTTAGTAGTAGACTCAGTCGCAGCACTAACACCAAAAGCTGAATTAGAAGGTGAAATGGGTGATCATCATGTTGGTTTGCAATCAAGACTTATGAGTCAGGCTCTGAGAAAAATCACTGGCTCTGTTTCTAAATCAAACACAATGGTTATCTTTATTAATCAAATCAGGATGAAAATCGGAGTTATGTTTGGAAATCCAGAAACGACATCTGGAGGAAATGCACTTAAATTTTATTCATCTGTAAGAATGGATATTAGAAGAATAGGCGCAATTAAAGAAAAAGACCAGATTATTGGTAACTCAACAAGGGTTAAAGTAATTAAAAACAAAGTTGCTCCGCCATTCAAAGTTGTCGAATTTGATTTAATGTATGGAAAAGGTATTAGCAAATTAGGAGAATTAATTGATCTTGGTACTAAAGCTGGGGTAGTAGAGAAATCTGGGGCTTGGTACGCTTATAAAGGTGAAAAAATAGGTCAAGGTAGAGAAAACGCAAAAGTTTACCTCCAAAAAAATCCTAACGTAGCTGCAGAGATTGAAAAAATTATTAGAGATCAAGCATCTGCTATTACCAAAGAACTAGAAGGAAATCCTTCTCCAAACGAAAAAATTAGCGACAAAAAAGAGGAAGAATAATTCCTCAGCCATCATTTTAAACGGGAAGCTTAAGCTTCCCGTTTCCCAAAGCAACTATCAATTGAATAAAACCATATTTAGTAGCTCGCGTGAAGAGCGACTTAATTAATAATGGACAAGTTAGTTCATATTGGTTCTAATTAAAAAATAGAACAAAAGGGGGAAAAATGAGTACACAACAAGCATCAAGCTCGAAAGTGTCACCATCTTTAGATACCTCTCATTTGAAGGTTAAATTTCCATTTAAAGCTAAATATGGAAACTACATTAACGGAAAATTTGTAGAGCCTAAATCGGGAAAGTATTTTGACAATACTACTCCTATCACTAATGAAGTTATCTGTAAGGTGCCACGATCGAATGAAAAAGACGTTGATTTTGCTCTAGACGCAGCTCACGCAGCGTTTCCTGCATGGGGAAAAACATCAATAACAGAGAGATCAAATATTCTCTTAAAAATTGCTGATGTTATAGAGAAAAACCTTAACGTCCTAGCGACAGCAGAATGTTTAGACAATGGTAAGCCTATTAGAGAATGTATGGCTGCAGATTTACCTTTAGTAATTGATCATTGGAGATATTTTGCAGGAGTAATAAGAGCAGAGGAAGGTTCAGTTGCTGAAATCAGTAATAGTGAATATTCTTACCACATACCTGAACCATTAGGTGTGGTTGGTCAGATTATACCGTGGAACTTCCCATTATTAATGGCTACATGGAAACTAGCTCCAGCATTGGCAGCAGGAAACTGTGTAGTTTTAAAACCAGCTGAACAAACGCCAGCATCAATCATGTTGTTAATGGAACTAATTGGAGATCTATTGCCAGCAGGTGTTGTTAATGTTGTAAGCGGATATGGTCTTGAAGCAGGTAAACCACTTGCATCTTCTAAAAGAATTAAGAAGATAGCATTTACAGGTGAAACTACGACTGGACGTTTAATAATGCAGTACGCATCTCAAAACTTAATTCCAATCACTTTAGAATTAGGTGGTAAATCGCCGAACATTTTCTTTGAAGATGTGATGGCAAAAGATGACGACTTCTTTGATAAATGTTTAGAAGGTTTTGCTATGTTTACGCTTAATCAAGGAGAAGTTTGTACTTGTCCAAGTAGAGCTTTAATTCAAAAATCTATTTATGATAAATTCATGGAGAAGGCGATTGCAAGAACTAAAGCTGTGAAACAAGATAATCCTTTAAAAATGGAAACTATGATTGGAGCTCAAGCTTCACTAGAACAAATGGAAAAAATTAAGTCTTACTTAGACTTAGGTAAAAAAGAAGGTGCCAAAGTTCTTTGTGGTGGAAGTGCTGCAAAAATAAATAGTGGTCTTGAAAAAGGAAACTATATCCAACCAACAATTTTCGAAGGAAAAAACAACATGCGAATATTCCAAGAGGAGATCTTTGGACCAGTTGTATCAGTTACAACGTTTAAAGATGAGAAAGAAGCATTAGAGATAGCTAATGATACTCTTTACGGATTAGGAGCAGGTGTTTGGACTAGAGATGGTAACATTGCGTATAGAATGGGAAGAGGTATTGAAGCGGGTAGAGTTTGGACAAACTGTTACCATGCATACCCAGCTCATGCTGCATTTGGTGGATATAAACAATCTGGTATTGGAAGAGAAACTCACAAAATGATGTTAAATCATTACAGACAAGTAAAAAATTTACACGTGTCTTACAGTGAGAAAAAATTAGGCTTCTTTTAACCAATAATATATAATGGCCCATGATTCTAAATCATGGGCCGAAATATAGAAATGAAAGTATCATTTACATTATCAGCGAAAAAATTATTAAATGAAATCAAAGAAGTTCATGGAGACGACCTTTTATTTCACCAATCAGGCGGATGCTGCGATGGCAGCGCACCTATGTGCTTTCCAGCAAAAGAATATCAAGTAGGAAATAGCGATGTAAAGCTGGGAGAAGTCGATGGAACCCCATTTTATATGAATGAGGATCAATACGAAAAATGGAAACATACAGATTTGACTATCGATGCTGTTAAGGGAATAGGAGGCATGTTTTCCCTAGATAATGGAACAGGGCAAAGATTTTTAACAAAATCTGAAATTTGCGTTGTAGTAGACAACGATAAAAAAGCTACAAACTAATCTCTTTATAGACAAGTTCTAAAATATCTGTATTTAATTAAATATGGGCCAAATTTTACTTACCGATGTTAGGAAAAAATTCTTAGATTACTTTAAAAAAAACAATCATAAGATCGTAGACTCTAGCAACTTAGTTCCAAACAATGATCCTACTCTGATGTTCACCAACTCAGGCATGGTTCAATTTAAAAATGTTTTCACAGGTTTAGAAAAAAGAGATTATAAAACAGCCACAACATCCCAAAAATGTGTGAGAGCTGGTGGAAAACATAATGATTTAGAAAACGTAGGATACACACCAAGACACCATACTTTTTTTGAAATGCTTGGAAATTTTTCCTTTGGAGATTACTTTAAAGAGCAAGCAATTATTCATGCTTGGAATTTATTAACAAAAGATTTTCAATTGCCTAAAGAAAAACTTTCTGTAACAGTTTACCATGAAGATGAAGAGTCATTTAAACTTTGGAAAAAAATAGCAGGGTTAAGTGATGACAAAATAATAAAAATAGCAACTTCAGATAACTTTTGGTCAATGGGAGACACTGGTCCATGTGGCCCTTGCTCAGAAATTTTTTACGATCACGGTGAAAAATTAAAAGGAGGACCTCCAGGAAGCCCAGATGAAGATGGAGATAGATTTATTGAGATATGGAATTTAGTATTTATGCAGTACGAGCAAATTTCAAAAGATAAAAGAATAAATTTACCAAAACCATCAGTAGATACTGGAATGGGCCTTGAACGAATGACAGCTGTCCTTCAAGGTACCCATGATAATTATAAGATCGATCACTTTAAAAAAATTATAGGTGCATCTTCCGATTTATTGAAGTCACTTATAAATGAGTCAACTATTGCGAGCCACAGAGTTATTGCAGACCATTTAAGGGCTAGCAGCTTTTTAATCGCTGAGGGAATATTACCTTCTAACGAAGGAAGAGGATATGTTTTAAGAAGAATCATGAGACGTGGGATGAGACATGCTCATTCTTTAGGAAGCAAAGATCCTGTTTTTTATAAATTATTTGATATTTTATTAAATGAAATGAAAAGTAGTTATCCAGAATTAATTAGTGGTAAAGAACTAATAATTGAGACTTTAAAAAATGAGGAAGAAAAATTTTCCTCTCTTTTAGAAAGAGGAATGAAAATACTTGATGAAAATTTAACTAAAATTTCAAATAAAACCTTTCCAGGATCAACAGCATTCAAATTATATGATACTTATGGTTTTCCATTAGACCTAACCGCCGACATCTTAAAAGGAAAGGGAATTAGAGTAGATAATGCTGATTTTGAAAAGGAGATGGAAAAAAGTAAAGCTCTTGCGCGAGCTAATTGGAAAGGGTCAGGAGATAAGTCTATTGAGGAAAAATGGTTCAAAATAAGAGAGGAAATAAATCCAACTGAATTTTTAGGTTATGAATTTGATAAAGCAGAAGGTGTTATTATTAAAATTTCAAAAGATGGTAAATTTGTAGATTTAGCAAGCACTGGAGATGAGGTAGAAGTTATAACAAACCAAACCCCATTTTACGGAGAGTCAGGTGGTCAGGTTGGTGACCAGGGTTATATTTTTAATTCAGATTGTAAAATAAAAATTAATGATACTCAAAAAAAAATGGGAGATTTATTTGTCCATTATGGAAAAATTGAAAAAGGCTCAATTTCAATCGGTCAAAACGTTAATTTAGAAATAGATGTTTTAAAAAGAAATAACTCTAAAGCCTATCATTCAGCAACTCATTTATTACATGAGTCATTAAGAAGAACTTTAGGAAAACATGTCACTCAAAAAGGTTCGTTAGTTTCACCAGATAGGCTAAGATTTGATTTTAGTCATAATAAGCCTATTGAAAAAGATGAAATGAAAAAAATAAATAATATTGTAAACGAAATTGTAATTGCTTCTACTGATGTACAAACAAGAATAATGACCCCAAAAGAAGCAGTAAGTATGGGCGCATTAGCATTATTTGGTGAAAAATATGGAGATGAAGTTAGAGTGGTTTTCATGGGCAAGGAAAATAACGGTTATTTCTCAACAGAGTTGTGTGGGGGTACTCACGTTAAAAATACTAAAGAGGTTGGTAAATTTAAAGTTATAAGTCAGTCTTCAATCGCCTCAGGAGTTAGGAGAGTCGAGGCGTTACGTGATAAACAATTAGAAGATTATGAAAAAATGCAAAAACAAGATAAATCTCAAAAAGAGTCAAACTTAAAAGATGAAATAACATTAATTAAAAAAGAATTACAAAAACTAAAAATAAAGCCAGAATATAAAGATAATTTAAATTTAACTGAGAACTTAAAAAATTTAAATAAACAGCTTAACAAAGTAAAAATTGAAAACATCAAGAAAGATAAAAGTAAAAATATTATACAGGATAAAAAAATTGGAGATATATTAATTCGAGAGCAAATTTTAAAAGATTTTCCTCCTAAAGAATTAAGAGGAATTATTGATCAAGGTAAAAAAGAGATTAAATCAGGTGTAATTATAAGCATTTCTATTTTTGAGGGTAAAGTAGGAGTTGCCATAGGAGTTTCTCAAGATCTTACTAATAAATTTGACGCAGTCACACTTGTAAAGGCTGCATCAGAAATTTTAGGAGGAAAAGGTGGAGGAGGAAGAAAAGATTTTGCTCAAGCTGGTGGTATCAATCAAAGTAAAATTGAAAAAGCTTTTGAAGTAATCAGAAAAAGACTTAATTAAGTTTTTTCTTTAAATTTCCATCAATAGTTTCCAAAAATTGGTTTGTGGTTAAATATTTTGATGATTTATCAATCAAGATGGCAAGGTCTTTTGTCATTGAACCGCTTTCTACAGTTTCAACACAAACTTTTTCAAGAGATGAAGCAAACGTAATAAGTTCATTATTATTGTCTAATTTTCCTCTATGAGCTAAACCCCTAGTCCAAGCAAAAATTGAGGCTATAGGGTTTGTTGAAGTTTCTTTTCCTTTTTGATGCATTCTATAGTGTCTAGTTACTGTTCCATGAGCAGCCTCTGATTCAACAGTTTTTCCATCTGGAGTCATCAATACGCTTGTCATCAATCCCAAAGAACCAAACCCTTGAGCAACAGTATCTGATTGAACATCACCGTCATAGTTTTTACAAGCCCAAACGTAACCCCCATTCCATTTCATAGCACAAGCTACCATGTCATCAATTAATCTATGTTCGTATGTAATTTTAGCTAAGTCAAATTTGCTTTTAAATTCTTTTTCAAAAACTTCTTGAAACAAATCTTTAAAACGACCATCGTATGCCTTTAAGATTGTATTTTTAGTTGATAAATAAACAGGCCATTTTCTTCCTAGACCGTAATTCATACACGCTCGAGCGAAATTTTTAATAGAGTCATCAAGATTATACATAGCTAAAGCTGTGCCTGGCCCAGTAAAATTAAATACTTCAAATTCTTTTTTATCTTTACCATCTTTTGATGTCCATTTAACTTCCATTTTTCCTTCCCCAGGAATCAAAAAATCAGTTGCACGATATTGATCACCAAAAGCGTGTCTACCAATTACTATTGGCTGAGTCCATCCAGGAACTAATTTCGGAACATTTTTACAAATAATTGGTTCCCTAAACACTGTTCCACCTAATATATTTCGAATTGTTCCGTTAGGAGACCTCCACATTTTTTTAAGTTT
>CACMOZ010000008.1 GCA_902615435.1 uncultured Pelagibacteraceae bacterium | reverse complement strand
AATAATAAAGAAGAAAATATTAAAAATAATCAAAAATCTGAAGAAGATAGCAATTTAGAAGAAGCTAAATCACCAGATAAGAATAAGGAAGACATAAAAGAAAAAACTGTCGAAGAAAAACTTAAAGATACTGAAGAAAAACTACTTCGTTCTTTAGCTGAGATTGAAAACCAAAGAAGAAGGTTTGAAAAAGAAATTAAGGACGCTTTTGAATTTGGGTCATATAATTTTGCAAAAGAGAGTTTAGCTATCTTAGACAATCTTCAGAGAGCTAAAGAAGCTATTAAAAATGATGAGAGTCTTAAAATCAATAAAGACTTAGACAAATTTTTAGAGAATATTACAATTATTGAAAAAGATTTGATTTCTATATTCGAAAAAAATAATATAAAAAAAATAGATTCTCAAAATAAGAAATTTGATCCTAATTTTCATCAAGCTATGTCTGAAATAGAAGATGATAAAGCGGATCCTGGTACCATCCTTCACGAAATACAAGCTGGTTATTTGCTTGGAGAAAGACTTTTAAGACCAGCATTGGTAAGTGTTTCAAAGAAAAAAAGCTCTAAAGACCAACAAAATAAAGATAAAAAAGAGGAAAAATAGCCTTGTAGATGAAAAAATAACACCCATATCTAATATCTAATAGG
This sequence comes from uncultured Pelagibacteraceae bacterium, assembly GCA_902615435.1. Taxonomy (GTDB): domain Bacteria; phylum Pseudomonadota; class Alphaproteobacteria; order Pelagibacterales; family Pelagibacteraceae; genus Pelagilacustribacter. The sequence goes on along the minus strand of CACMOZ010000008.1, from coordinate 32,523 downwards.
AATTAAATTATGAGTAAAGTTATAGGAATAGATTTAGGAACAACTAATTCATGTGTAGCCATTATGGATGGTACACAAGCTAAAGTTTTAGAAAACGTTGAGGGGGCAAGAACTACTCCTTCTGTTGTGGCTTTCTTAGAAAATGAGGAAAAGTTAGTGGGTCAACCTGCAAAAAGACAAGCCGTAACCAATGCTGGAGACACTATATTTGCTGCTAAAAGGCTTATAGGAAGAAAATTTGACGGGCCTTCAGTTCAAAAAGATATTTCAAAGGTTCCTTATAAAATTGTGAAATCAGATAATGGTGATGCCTGGGTAGAAGGAAAAGGAAAAAAATATTCACCAGCTCAAATTTCAGCTTTCGTTTTACAAAAAATGAAAGAGACAGCTGAAAAGTATTTGGGGCAATCTGTAACGAAAGCTGTAATTACTGTCCCTGCCTATTTCAATGACTCTCAAAGGCAAGCAACTAAAGATGCTGGAAAAATTGCCGGGCTAGAGGTGTTAAGAATAATCAATGAGCCAACTGCAGCCTCACTTGCATATGGATTAGATAAAAAAGGTGGAAAAAAAATAGCTGTGTACGACTTAGGTGGCGGTACATTTGATATATCAATCTTAGAAATTGGTGACGGTGTATTTGAGGTAAAGTCTACTAATGGTGATACTTTTCTAGGAGGTGAAGATTTTGATGATGCTATTGTTGAATATCTTGCAAATGAATTTAAAAAAGATAATGGTATAGATTTAAAATCTGATAAACTTGCTCTTCAAAGATTAAAAGAAGCTGCAGAAAAAGCAAAAATAGAACTTTCTTCAGCAGCACAAACAGAAATAAATTTACCTTTTATCACAGCTGATAAAACCGGTCCGAAACATTTAAATTTAAAATTTACAAGAGCAAAGTTAGAAGCTTTAGTTCAAGGACTAGTAGATAGAACTTTAGAACCATGCAAAACCGCTCTTAAAGACTCAGGTTTTTCAGCAGCGGAAATTAATGAAGTAGTCCTTGTAGGCGGAATGACAAGAATGCCTAAAATTATAGAGACAGTAAAAAACTTTTTTGGAAAAGAACCTAATAAGAGTGTTAATCCTGATGAGGTTGTAGCAATGGGTGCAGCTATACAAGGTGGTGTTCTTCAAGGCGATGTGAAAGATGTCTTGCTTTTAGATGTAACGCCTCTTTCTTTAGGAATTGAAACTTTAGGTGGCGTTTCTACAAAGTTAATTGAAAAAAATACAACAATACCAACTAAAAAAAGTCAGGTTTTTTCAACTGCTGAAGATAATCAACCTGCGGTATCAATTAGAGTTCTTCAAGGCGAAAGAGAAATGGCTGCGGATAATAAAATTTTAGGAAATTTTGAATTAGTAGGTATACCTCCTGCAGCAAGAGGAACACCTCAAATTGAGGTTACATTTGATATTGACGCAAACGGTATAGTAAACGTTTCTGCTAAAGATAAAGGAACAGGAAAAGAGCAAAAGATTCAAATTCAGGCCTCTGGAGGACTTTCAGAAGAAGAAATTAATAAAATGGTCAAAGATGCTGAAGCTAATAAAGAAGCAGATAAAAAGAAAAGAGAGAACGTTGATGCTAGAAATCAAGCAGATAGTCTTGTTTTCTCAACAGAAAAAAGTTTGAAAGAACACGGAGATAAAATTTCAGTAGAGGAGAAGAAAGCAATCGAAAATGGTATTGCTGATCTTAAAAAATCTTTAGAAGGCACAGACTCTGAAGATATTAAGAAAAAAACACAGAGTTTAATTCAAGTTTCTATGAAATTAGGTGAAGCAGTTTATAAAAGCCAACAAAAACCTGGAGCAGGTAAAACTGAAAGTCCTAAAGATGCTAAACCTAACGACAAAGATAACGTAGTTGATGCTGATTTTGAAGACGTAAAAGATAAAGAAGAAGATAAAGAAAAAAGCGCCTAAGAAAATAAAGGAGACGTCCTGTGGCTAAAAGAGATTGTTATGATGTCTTAGGTGTACCAAGATCTGCATCCAAAGACGATATTAAAAAAGCGTATAGAAAACTCGCTCTTAAATATCACCCCGACAAAACTAAAGGCGACAAAACCTCCGAAGAGAAATTTAAAGAAGCAAGTGAAGCATATCATATTCTCTCAGATGAAAAGAGAAAAGCAAATTACGATCAATTCGGCCACGCAGCCTTTGAGGGAGGCGGTGGAGGACAAGGGTTTGGTGGATTTGATACGTCTTCCTTTTCAGATATTTTTGAAGACTTCTTTAGTGATTTTGGTGGGGGCGGTTCCACTAGAAGATCAAGTAATAGAGGAAATGACTTAAGATATGATGTAAGTATTAATTTAGAGGAAGCTTACAAAGGTATTCAGAAAAACGTTAAATATACTACTTATAAAGCATGTTCTTCTTGCTTTGGAAGTGGTGCTGCAAAAGGTTCTAAACCTGTAAGATGTGATTATTGTTCTGGACGGGGAAAAGTAAGAACCAACCAGGGATTTTTTACTGTACAACAAACTTGCCCTCAATGTAGCGGATACGGAGAGATGATTAACGATCCATGCAACAAGTGTAGCGGTAATGGAAAAGTACAATCAAATGAAAATGTGACTGTAAAAATTCCAAAAGGTGTTGATGATGGTACAAGAATAAGAGTATCGGGTAAGGGTGAAGCCGGATCAAAAGGTGGTTCTAGTGGAGATTTATATTTATTTATATCTATAGACAATCATGAAATCTTTAAAAGAGCCGATGAAAATTTGTACTACGAACTTCCAATTTCATTTACCAATGCTGCGCTTGGAACCTCTGTTGAGGTCCCATCAATTGATGGAGGTAAATCTAAGATTAAAATTCCTGCTGGTACACAGCATGGTAAGCAATTTAGACTTAGAGGTAAAGGGATGCCAGTTTTAAGAGGAAATGCTTTTGGAGATTTATACATAAGAATAAATACTCAAGTTCCTACCTCGTTGACTAAAAAACAAAAAGAGATTCTTGAAGAATTCAATGAAATCGAAAGTAATAAACCTGATCCAGTAATTAAAAGTTTTTTTGAAAAAGCTAAAAAATTTTGGAGAAATTCATAAACTAAATGAGCACTGATCAAATAATGTCTGCAATTTTTCTAATTGCTGTGCTAATTTTAATTTTACCCAGTTTTCTTTCTTCAAATTATAAATTAAAAGAATTTTTAAGAAATTTATCTATTTGGGCTATAATTACGCTAGTTATTATTGTAATCATCTATTTTATTAATTTATGAGAAAAATAAATTTATCTATTTCTGGCTGTATGGGAAGAATGGGTCAACAACTCATTAAATCATCAAAAAAAAATAGAAATTTTAAATTGGTTTCTTTAACAGAAAACAGATTTATAAATAAAAAAATTGCAGGGATAAAACCTTTAAAAAATAGTGTTGAGGCATTTAAAAGATCAAATGTGATAATAGACTTTACTGTTCCTAAATGCACATTAGAAATATTGAAAATTGCATCTAGATTAAAAAAAAGAGTTGTTATTGGAACAACAGGTTTTACAAAAAAAGAAGAAAATTTAATAAAAAATTTTTCTACAAAAATTCCTATACTTAAAGCAGGTAATATGAGTTTAGGAGTAAATTTACTTATGTATTTAACTGAGATTGCTTCAAAATCTCTGGGAAATAATTTTCTAAGTAAAGTCTATGAAGTGCATCATAAACATAAAATTGACTACCCTTCAGGCACAGCTTTAATGTTAGGTAGAGGAATAGCCGATGGGAAAAATAAAAATTTTTATAATTTAATTGGTAAAAAGTATTTAAATAAAAAATCATTTCCTTATGCAAAAAAAATTAATTTTAATTCTATTCGTAAAGGTGAAGTGATTGGTGAGCATGAAGTAAGATTTTCTAGTGGAAAAGAAATTATAAAACTTAGCCACGAATCTTTTGACAGAGCTTTATATTCAGAAGGTGCATTAACCGCTGCAACTTGGTTAATGTCTAAAAAAGCAGGTCTTTATTCTATGAGAGACCTTCTTAACTTTAAGTGAACAATAAACAAAGAGCTAAGATTATTTTAAGGATATTGAACAAAACTTATCCTAAAGTTCCTATACCATTAAATTACAAAAATACTTTTACTCTTTTAGTTTCTGTATTGCTTTCAGCGCAATGTACAGATGTAAATGTAAATAATGTTACTAAAGATATCTACCCAAAATATAATAAACCAACTCATTTTGTAAAACTTGGAAGAAGAAAAATTGAGCGATTAATAAAAAGAATAGGGATATTCAGAGTTAAAGCTAAAAGTATTTTTTACTTATCGAAAACTTTGGTTGAGAAGTATAAAGGTAAAGTACCAAAAACCTTTGAAGAATTAGAGCAATTGCCTGGTGTAGGTCATAAGACAGCTAGTGTTGTTATGTCTCAAGGTTTTGGTTTTCCTGCCTTTCCAGTAGATACTCATATTCATAGATTAGCCCAAAGGTGGGGTTTAACGAATGGCAACAATGTCGTGCAAACTGAGAAAGATTTAAAAGCAACCTTTCCAAAAAAATACTGGAACAGACTTCATCTCCAAATAATTTGGTATGGCAGGGAATATTGTAAGGCTAGAGATTGTTATGGAATAACTTGTAAAATTTGCAAAAGCTGTTATCCCAATAGAAAAAAACCTGTTAAAACAAAAAAAGCTTAAATGAAAATCTTAGGAATTGGTAACGCCATTGTTGATGTAATTTGTAAAGTTGAAGAAAATTTTATTACTCAAAATAAATTAACAAAAAGCACAATGAAGCTTGTAGATGAAAATGAATTTAAAAATTTATTATCCAATCTTAAGATTGAGGAAACTGTTTCAGGTGGTTCAGTAGCAAATTCAATAGTAGGTCTCGCGCAACTTGGAAATAAAGTTGGTTTTATAGGAAAGGTAAGCGATGATGATTTAGGTAATAAGTATGAAGAAGGGTTGAAAAAAGAAAAAGTACAGTTCTTTTATTCCAAGAAAAAAGAAGCAATACCAACGGGAACTTGCTTAATATTAATTACGCCTGACTCTGAGAGAACCATGGTAGCTTTTCTTGGTACTGCAGGTAAAATTAATGAAAACGATATTGATAAAAACGCAGTGAAGAATAGTGAAATCTTATTTTTAGAAGGCTATCTTTGGGATGAAGGTGAGCCAAAGAAAGCATTTGAAAAAGCTATAAATAATGCAAACAAAGTTGCAATGTCATTATCAGATCTATTCTGTGTAGAAAGACATAAACCAAATTTTCTAGAATTAGTTAAAAATAAATTAGATATCACTTTTGCAAATGAGCAAGAGATAATGTCGTTAATTGATGCTAAAAAATTCGATGATGTTATTAGTTTTGCTAAAGAAACAAACAAATTAATTGTTATTACACGTGGAGAAAAAGGTGCAATTGCAATTGATAAAAATGAAATAGAGGAATGTTCTGCAAAAAAGAATCTCCAAATAAAAGATTTAACGGGTGCAGGAGATTTATTTGCTGGGGGTTATTTGCATGGTTTAATTAATGATAAATCTACAAAAGAAAGTTTAGAGACTGCTACAGAAATGTCATCGAAGGTAATTCAGATTATTGGTGCTAGGCTGAATAATTAATTTATTTTTTTCTTCTTTTAAAACTACCTTTCCCTTTTTTGGGCTTAACAATTCTTTTCCTGTACTTAACTGTAAAAAGATCTTTTGCAATTTTATTTCTCTTTTTCACAAATAATATCCATCTTTATTATTAAGAATGAACTCTTCGTCTCCAAATTTATCAGCAATTTTTTTCCTCAGTCTATAAATATGTGTCTCTACAGTATGTGTATCAGCATCTGCGGCGTAATTCCAAACGATTGATAAGATTTTATCTTTTGATATAGGTTTCATATTTTTTTGAAATAATTCTAATAGATGAATTTCTTTTTCTGTAAGGGTTATAGATTCTTCTAATTTAGATAATTTTTTTTCATTTTTATCCAAAAAATATTTTTTCACCTTAATGGAAGAATTTTTGTTAAATTTTTTCTTTGCAAATACATTGTCAACAGTAGCGTTTAGATCTTTTAATGTTGTGGGTAGAGTTAAAACAGCATCATAATTATTTGATAGTCCATCTTTATTAGACACACAAACTTTTATAGAATTACTTTTATTTATGAAATCTTTTTGTTTCTTATCCTTTAATGCATCATTATGAAATAAGACAATATCATGATCAATGCTTAAATTATTTGGAAACGAATTAAACTTTAAAAAACTTTTAAGTTCATTTAATGTAGAGATAAATGAGGAAGGTCCTAAAATTATAACATTTAATTGATGCATATTTTAATAAATAAAAATTATCTTTCTTTTAATAAATATAAAGTAAAATGTGCCATAGGTAAAAGGGGAATCGGCTATAAAAAAAAGGAAGGAGACCATGTAACACCTAAAGGTAAGTATAAAATTAAATATATTTTATACAGAAGAGATAGAATTAAAAAAATTCAAACCAAAATGAAAAAAATTATTATTAAAAAAAATATGGTTTGGTGTGATGATCCAAATTCTAGACAATATAACAAACTTGTAAAATTACCATCTGCTTTTAGTTATGAAAAACTTTATAGAAGAGAAAATATCTACGATATTATTTTAGTATTAAATTATAATATGAACCCTGCCAAAAAAAATAAAGGTAGCGCAATTTTTATTCATATCGCAAAAAAAAATTATAAAAAAACAGAGGGATGTGTGGCAATTAAAAAAAACGAACTTTTAAAAGTCCTAAAATTTTTAAGAACTGGAACAATAGTTAAGATCGGTCACCAAAAATAGAACTTCCAATTCTCACAAAGTTTGAACCTTGTTTAACGGCTTCTATATAATCAGCTGACATACCCATACTAAGATTTTCCAACGACAGGGATTTATTTAGATCATTTAATGATTTAAAATATTTTTCTGCATTATTATCATTAGGAGGTATAACCATAAGGCCCACTACGTTAAGATTTATTTCATTAACACAATAAGTATAAAATGCATCTAATTCTGTTACAGGTATCCCTGACTTTTGAATTTCATTTCCAATATTGACTTGAATAAAATACTTTAATTTTCTATTCAAATTTATTTGATGTTTAAGTAATTGATCTGCTAATTTTTGATTATCTAATGAATGAATATAGTCAAAAATGCTTACTGCATCTTTAGCTTTATTACTTTGCAATTTTCCTACCATATGTAAATTTAAAGTTTTATTTATCTTTTTAATTTCACTCCACTTAACTTTTGCTTCTTGTACTTTATTTTCCCCAAAATGGTTATGACCAAAGTCAATTAAGGGTTTTATATGATCTAATGAAAAAGTTTTACTAATTGCAACAATATTTACAGGTTTAGAAGGCTTTAAATCATCAATATTAGATTTTATTTTATTAAATCTTTCAATTATCATAATGGCAATGTTTATCTTTAAAAAAAAATATTTTTTTATAATTGAAAGTATAAAAGATATAGATCTAAAAAATATAAAAAATTTCGGAAAATACAGTATAATTTACAGAAATAATTCCCCTGAAAATATTGAAATATTAAAAAAATTTAGACTTAAGTGCAAAATCCAAAGAATTCCTTTTTTTGTTGCTAATAATGTTAACTTAATTAAAGCGCTTAAAGCTGATGGATTATATATTTCTGCTTACAATAAAAATTTAAATTCTAGTTATTTAAAAAATAATTTTAAAATTATTGGGTCAGCACATAACATAAAAGAAATAAATTTAAAAAAACTACAAGGTTGTTCAGAAATAATTTTATCTCGATTATTTAAAACAACTTACAAAAATAAAATTGATTTTTTAGGCGTAATTAAATTTAATTTATTATCAAAGTTAACTAAAATCTCTTTAACTCCTTTAGGTGGAATTAATTTAAAAAATTTAAATAATTTGAAAAATGTGAATTGTGAAAATATAGCATTATCATCCTTAATTAAAAATAAGTCTCACATAATTCATACCTTTTTAAAGTGAGTGGTTTAATTTTTAATCTAAAAAGCGAATGAAATTGCCACAATAGTCTCTGTATTTTCTGTAGTTCCAAGTCTTGGATGCTGTCTATAATCTCTGTTATCATATTCAGATCTTGCTAATGACAATGTTGCACCACCTAAAGAATATGCTGCTTGTAGAGATTTTACTTTTGTCTTATGAGTAAAATCTGTTGAAGTTCTCTGGACTTTATCTGATACTTCGCTTGAATAGGATACGGATAAACTATCGTTAACTGAATAACCTAAAGAGTAACCAGTGTTTTCAAAATACTCTATATCGCTAGTACCAATTCCAAGTGTTGTTTTAGGAGATTTGTAAGATTTCCCATAACCAAATGATAAATTATTGATATTATACTTTATAGCTGCTGCACCACCTTGTTCTAGTTGCTCTTCAGTACTTCCATCACTGTATTTGTTTACCTTCATGTAAGATGATGAAATCACCAAACCATCTAATGGTTTAGACACTATTGAATAAAATTCTGCAGAGTCCCCGCTTGTAGCTGTGGTGTTACCACTTTGACCGTCAGTTTTCTGCTGACCAAACGCTATAGAGGCGGTTGTATTAAAAAGAAGTTTTGGAGTGTGATACTGAATAGTGGCATAGCTATCTTCTCCAGTAGGATAAACAATACTTTCCTCCAAAGAAGTGTCTGTAATTACAGCATAAGCGTCGGCTGACCATGCATATTTTTTGTTGTTAGAGCACTCAGATACACAAACTTTAATTATACCCATATCATTCAAAGTAAGACTGATTTGTGTATCATCATTGTTCATTGCTGTACCGCCAGATGCTGTATCCAATTCCATAGAATACGCCCATGTAAAACCGTTATCCATTTCACCACTAGCAGTAAAGTTTAATTCATTAGTAATACCAATTCCTTGGTCCACTTGTGTACCGCTAACACTGTTGTAAGTAGCTTTAGCTGTACCTGATACTTTCAGTTCACCACTAAATACCGCGGATGCGCTGAAAATTGTACTGATTAATAGAACAATTATTTTTTTCAAACTATTTTTCATGGAGTCATTATGCCAATCAGTTTTTAAAAAGTCAAAAAAAAGGGGCGATAAAATCGCCCCTTTTAATTAAATATTATCTTCTAATTAGAACGCAAACGTCATAGCGATAATAGTTTCAGTCAAGTCGTTCGCTTCTGTGTAAGATGCATTTTCTACATCAGCTCTAGCTAATGATAGTGTAGCACCACCAACATTGTATGCGATTTGGACTGAGTCCATTTCTACATCGTAAGCAGTCGTTGTTGAAGTTTGGTAATTAGCTTCTGATGTTTCTCTTGTGTAAGACACAGATACTGCATCATTAACTGCATAACCAAATGACATACCAGTATTTTCATAGTATTCAACATTAGTTGCACCGCTAGTTCTGTTAGCTTCTAAAGCTTCTGGAGCTTGAAAAGATTTACCATAACCAATTGTTACGTTACCTGCAGCGTATTTTAGACCCCAAGATCCACCTTCTTCAAGTTGGTCTTCTGTGTCAACGCCATCTTCGTAATCGTTCACTTTATTGTAGTGAGCAGATGCTGTTAAACCATCAATTGGCTTAGTTACTATAGAGTACTCTTGTCTTGAGTTACCTGACACACCTGGCTCATTTCCTGAAGCAGAGTCATGTCCCATGTTAGTATTATAAGCAAATGATGCTGTTGTACCAAAAGGTAATTCTGGTGTGTGGTACTGAATAGTTGAAGTACTTGATGCACCAGCATCGCCTGGGTATGTTATACCGTACGATGTTCCTGTATCAGACATAGAAGTATATGCTGAAGCATCCCAAGAGTATTTCTTGTTATTTCCACATTCAGATACACAAACTTTAATTGTTCCCATGTCATTCATGCCAATAGTGATCTTAGTGTCATCATTGTTCATGTTTGTTCCGCCAGAAGCAGTATCCATTTCCAAAGAGTAGCTCCATGTATAACCGTTATCTAATTCACCACTAGCAGTTAAGTTTAATTCATTAGTAATACCGATACCATTGTCATTTTGGTTACCGCTTGTAGCATTGTATGTAGCTTTAGCAGTACCGTTAACTGTTAATTCACCTGCATTAACAGAAAACATTAAAGACAAAGAAGCGATAGAAACTAATAAAGTTTTAATTATTGTTTTCATTATTTTTCCTTTGTTAAGTTTAAGTTTATAATTATAAACTTGGCCAAACTATCAGTTTGACCTATCAAAAGTTGCTAATTTTGTAGTTTTTATTGACTTTTTTAGCATGTGTTGTAATTTTATCACGTTATAAATTAGGCTTATTTATTAATAAAATAGGGGTTTTTTAACTATTATTTTGTGTTCATGTTATCTTTGAACTAAAAATAGATCAAAATGATTAAAATTTTAACTTTTTCTCTTATCTGCTTACTGTTTTTGTCGTGCAATGCTCTCAAACCGAAAAAAGTTGATACAAGAGAAAATCCAATAAATGCCCAGGAACGTGCTAGAAAAAATATTAATGAGGGTAAAGGTACATCTTTAAAAGATTTAGTGGGCCGCGGAAAAACAACATACGAGTTTAGCACCTCTAATCCTATGTGGAGAGCCTCACTCGAAATTCTTGATTTTTTACCTTTTTCCACAGTTGATTATTCTGGGGGAATGATTGTAACAGATTGGTATGCTGAAAATAATTCTAGTGAGTCTATAAAAATTACTGTTAGATTTTTAGCAAATGAAGTTAGGTCTGATAGTTTAAAAGTAACGGTGCACAAAAGGGTATGTAAAAGCAATAATGATTGCAGAATAAACCTTTTAAACAGTAGCGAAATTGGTAATGAACTAAGATCATCAATTATTCGAAAAGCTGCAATTCTTGAAAAAGAAAGTAAAAAGAAAAAGTAATTTCAATTATGGAAAGAATAAATTTTCAAGTAATTGAAAAAAAATGGCAAAAAAAATTTAAATCAGAAAAACTTTATAACAAAAAACCATCCGCTAAAAAATTTTATTGTCTTGAAATGTTTCCTTATCCATCAGGAAAAATTCATATGGGACATGTTAGAAATTATACAATAGGAGATGTAATTGCCCGCTATAAGTTTCTAAATGGATATAATGTTTTACATCCAATGGGTTGGGACTCTTTTGGTCTACCTGCAGAAAATGCTTCAAAACAAAACAGCCTCCACCCAAAAAAATGGACTGAAAATAATATTAAAACAATGAAAAAACAACTTCAAATGCTAGGTTTATCAATTGACTGGGATTTAGAAATTTCTACTTGCAATAAAGAATATTACAAACATCAGCAGGAATTATTTATAGACTTTTATAATAAAGGTTTAGTTTCAAGAAAAGAGACTTATGTTAACTGGGATCCGATTGAGAAATCAGTTCTAGCAAACGAACAAGTTATAAACGGTAGAGGCTGGAGGTCAAATGCATTAGTTGAAAGAAAAAAATTATCTCAATGGTTTTTAAATATATCCAAATTTTCTGAAGATCTTTTAAATGATCTTGAAAAATTAGACGGCTGGCCTGAAAAAGTTAAGTTAATGCAAAAAAACTGGATAGGTAAATCTTATGGTTGTGAACTTAATTTTAAATTAGAAAATGATAAAAATTTTATAAAAGTTTTCACTACTCGACCAGATACAATTTTTGGAGCAAGTTTTATTTGTCTGTCTGTAGATCATCCCTTAAATAAAAATTTTTCAAATAATGAAAAATTTAAAGAATTTAAATTAGCTTGTAACAAAACTGGAACCACTGAAGAGGCTATTGCTAATGCAGAAAAACTTGGTTTTAATACAAATTTATTTGTTAATCATCCTTTCATCCCTAAAAAGAAACTTCCTGTTTATTTTGCAAATTTTGTTTTAATGGACTACGGTACAGGTGCTATTTTTGGGTGTCCTGCGCATGACCAAAGAGATTTTGATTTTGCGAAAAAATACAATCTCGAAATAATAAAAGTTGTTTCAGATAGTAAAAACAAAAGTAATGATTTAACCGAAGCTTATACTGGACCTGGAAAAATGATAAATTCTCAATTTTTGAATAATTTGGAAATTTCTGAAGCAAAAGAAAGAATAATCTCGGAGATAGAAAAGATAAATATTGGAAAAAGGAGGATTTTGTATAGGCTCAAAGACTGGGGTGTCTCTAGACAAAGATATTGGGGTTGTCCTATTCCTATGATTTACCTTGAAGATGGGTCAGTTGTACCAGTTGATAAAAGTGAATTACCAATTGAACTTCCGGACGATGTAGATTTAAATGCTAACGGGAATCCTCTAGATGCTCATCCAAGTTGGAAATTAACTACGCACAAAGCCACTGGTAAAAAGGCTCTGAGAGAGACAGACACACTAGATACATTTGTAGACTCTTCCTGGTACTTTTTAAGATTTTGCTCACCGGATCATAAAAGTTCACCTTTTGATGAAAAAAAAATCGACTACTGGATGCCAGTAGATCAATACATTGGTGGTATAGAGCATGCTATACTTCATCTTTTGTATTCTCGTTTTTTTACCAAAAGTATTAATCTTTGTAATACAAAAATTAAATTATCTGAACCCTTTAAAAATCTCTTTACTCAAGGGATGGTATGCCACGAAACTTATAAGGATAATAATAATAATTGGTTAAATCCAGATGAAGTAGAAAGAATTGATACAACAAATTTTATTAAAAAAACTGATAAGACAAAAGTAAAGGTAGGACCATCAGAGTCGATGTCAAAATCCAAAAAAAATACTGTCGATCCGGAGACAATGATTAAAGAATATGGAGCCGACGCAGTAAGATGGTTTATTTTGTCGGACAGTCCTCCTGAAAAAGATGTTCAATGGTCTAACACTGGAGTTTCCTCAGCAAATAAATTCTTACAAAAAATTTGGAATTTAAGTCTTTTAGTTTCCAAAAAAAAAGAGGTTCAATCAGATTTGAAATCTGAAAATAAATTCAAATTAGAAATAAATAACTTTGTATACAAAATAGATAATGCAATTAATTCTTTTAGATTTAATGTGGCAATTGCAAATTTTTATGAAGTTTATAAAATAATAAGGGAAGGTTTAGAGAGTAAAAAACTAAATAAAAAAATAATAACTGAAAATATGTCAAAAGTTATGAAATTAATGATTCCTTTTACACCTCACTTAGCTTATGAGAGTCTAGAATTTCTTAAATGTAAAAACATTAATCAGTGGCCAAAAATTGAAAAAGATAACATATTTAAACAAGTAAAATTTGCGGTTCAAATTAACGGCAAAACAAGGGATATTTTAGAAATTGAGAAAGATTTAAACGAAGATGAAGTAACTAAGGTTGTTTTAAACGTCTCTAAAGCAAATAAATATTTACAAAATAAAAAAATAATAAAAACTATATTTATAAATAATAAAATAATAAACTACATAATTTAAAAATTGATAATGCCAAAAAATATTATAATTCTAATTTTATTAATTATCTTAACAAGTGCTTGTGGATTTAAAATAGATAATTACTCTGAAATAAATAATTTTACTATAAAAAAAATTGAGTCTACAGGTGAAAATAAAATCAATTATAAACTTAAAAATAAAATACAAGCAATTTCCAATTATAGTGGAGAAAAGAATATTTATTTAAAGTTTATCACAAAAAGCAAAAAGTCAATTAAAGAAAAAAATATTAAAAATGAAATTACTAAACATGGCTTAGAAATTATAACTGAAGTAAATTTTAGAGTATTAGATAGTATTCAGCAAGGGAGTTTTACTGTCAAAGTTTCGGGAGATTATTTAGTTTCTGATCAATATTCTCAAACTGTTAAAAATGAAAAAAATTTAATAAATAAATTAGTTGATGATATTTCTTCAAATGTCGGTAGACAATTAGCAAAGAACTTAAATGATTTTTAAAAGCTTCGTAGTAGAACAAAACCTAAAAATATTAAATAATAGACCAACACTTTTTTATGGTGAAAACTCAGGTCTCCAAAATGATATTAAAAACAAAATTAGATTGGAAAAGTCACAGGCACAAATTGTTAAATTTAACCAAGAAGAAATATTAAAGAATAAAGATCAGTTTTTTAAAGAAGTATTTAATTTATCTTTATTTGAGCAAAAAAAAATTTTCTTTATTGATAATGTTAACGACAAAATCTTTTCTAATTTCCAAGAAGTAGAAGAAAAGAATAATGAACATGAAATTTACTTATTTGCTGAAATACTTGATAAAAAATCAAAGCTCAGAAGTTATTTTGAAAAATCGAAAGAACATGGAGCAGTTCCATGCTACCAAGATAACGAAATTACAATAAGAAAAATATTACTTAATAAACTAAAATTTTTTAAAGGATTAACCCCAGATAGCATAAATATAATCATAGAAAATTCTAATCTAGATCGAAACAAGCTATACAATGAAATTGAGAAAATATTAATTTGCTTTGATAATAAAATAATTGAAAATGATAAATTAATCTCGCTTCTAAATCTAAGAGTAAATGATAACTTTAATTATCTTAAGGATGAAGCATTAATTGGAAATAAAGAAAAAACTAATAAACTTATAAACGATACAATATTAGAATCAGACAAAAATATATTTTATTTAAATTCAATAAACCAAAGACTACACAAACTATTAGAAATAGTACGGCAAAAGGAACTTTCAAGTTTAGAAGATGCTGTAAATAATATCAAACCACCAATTTTCTGGAAAGACAAACCTGCTTTTACAAAACAAGCAAAAAAATGGGATGAATACAAAATAAAAAAAATATTAAAAGAGACCTATAATTTGGAATTTAAATTGAAATCAAACTCATCAATAAATTATAATTTATTAATTAAAAAATTATTAATAGATGTTTGCAATCTAGCTAATGCTTAGTAAGTAAATTGGACAATAACTCAAATTGATCTAAATCTTTATATTCAATTGTAATTTTACCTGAATTATTTTTCTTATTAACAATATTTACTTTTAAACCAAGTATTTTTTCGATGCGTTCTTGTGTTTTAAAAATATTTGTATCAATTGTCTTTTCTTTTAGGTTTCCTTTCTTATTTCTTGTTAAATATTCAACTTTTCTTGCACTGTAGTTTTTAGATACTATCTCCTCGGCTATAGAAGATGCGTTGGAAATACCAATTAGTGGCCTAGCCTGTCCAGATGTTAAAGAACCCTCTTCTAACATTGCAATAACATCACTAGGTAGAGTTAATAATCTTAATGTATTACTTATATGACTTCGACTCTTTGACATTAATTTAGAAATGCTTTCATGATCATAACTAAATTCTTTATTAAGTCTTTGATAGCCTCTTGCCTCATCTATTGGATTAAGATCGTCCCTCTGAATATTTTCTACAATAGCGACCTCTAAGGACTCTACATCGCTTAAATCTAAAATTGTTACTGGAATTTCATGCAAACCAGCTTTTTGAGCAGCCAACCATCTTCTCTCTCCGGCTACAATTTCATATTTACCTGGTTCTAATTTTTTAGGTCTCACAGCTATAGGCTGAATTAGACCGTTTTTTTTTATAGAATTAGCCAATTCTTCAAGTTTTTCTTCACTAAAATGTTGTCTTGGCTGGTACGGATTTCGACTTAAATCACTAATTGAAACAGCATTAGATTGACGAATATCTTGTGGTTTATTTTTAGGTTTTTCATCACCAAACAGCGCGGACAAACCTCGACCTAACCCCTTTTTTTTTCCACTCATGCAGCACTCATTATTTTATTTTTAAATTCTTCTGCTAATTTGAAATATGACTTGCTGCCAACACAACTTTTATCATAAATAACACAAGGTAATCCATGTGAAGGTGCTTCGGACAATCTTACATTTCTTTGAATGACTGTTTTATAAACTTTGTCTTTAAAATAATTTCTTGCTTCTCTATCTACTTCTGATGAAAGTTTATTTCTTTTATCAAACATAGTTAAAAGTATTCCTCTTATAGAGAGTGTGGGATTTAGGTTTTCTTTTATTCTATCTATTGTTTTTACTAACTGTGTAATTCCTTCCAAAGCAAAGAATTCTGTTTGTAAAGGAACTAGTAATTCGTCTGAGGCCACTAATGACATAATAGTGAGCAAGCTTAAAGAAGGAGGGCAATCTATAAATATGTTGTCATATTTTTTTAATAGGCCTGACTTTTCCGATGATAATATTTCTTTTAATACAAATGCTCTCTTGGAGTCATTAGCAGTTTCAACCTCTAAACCTGACAAATTTACATGTGATCCTATGATATCTAAATTTTGTATATTTGTTTTTTGTATTACCTGATTAAGACTAATTTTTTTTATTAATAAATTATAAATATTTTTTTCTTCATCGTTATTACTTTTGCCGAAACCTGTTGTAGCATTCCCCTGAGGATCTAAATCAATGACAAGATTTGTTTGACCCAAAATGGACAGTGAAGCAGCTAAATTTATTACCGTTGTAGTTTTTCCTACTCCACCCTTTTGATTAATCACTGAAATCGTTGTCGTCATTTTTTAAAATCGACTATAATTATTTTAGAATCCTCATTCGTTATACTATCCTCAAGTTTATAATCGTATTTTTCCTTATTGAAAGCTTTTTTTAAATCTTTCTGTGCGTTTTGACCTTTTAGAATTATCAATTTATGTGACTTTTTGATGATTTCACGTGAAACTTGTATTATTGACTCAAATTTCTTAAAAGCTCTAGCTACTATGTAGTTAGCATCTATATATTCTTCGTATATATTACCACAGATTTCAATCTCAAGTGATAATCTATCACTTATATCCTTCAAAAAAGCTCTTTTAACTGGTGATTTTTCGTACAATTTCACGTGAAAGTTCTTATTTTTGTTAAACAAAGCTAAAATCAAGCCTGGAAAACCAGCACCAGAGCCTAAATCAGACAAAGATCCTTTTGAAAAGTCTATAAATTTTATTAATTGAGCTGAGTCAAGGATATGTCTGTGCCAAATTACCTTTTCAGTGCTTTTGGAGATAAAATTATGTTTTTTATTGGCTTTAAGCAACTCGTTTATAAATATTTTAATATCAGATATACTTTTTGAACTATATTTAAGCTGATTTTGAAGAATACTTATAACTTCTTTTTCATTCATTAAGCAGAAGCTTTGAATTTTAACTTTTTGATGTGTGATAATAAGATTATTATAGCTGCAGGAGTGATACCATCTATTCTAATTGCCTGTCCTAAAGTTTTAGGCCTTATAGAAATGAGCTTCGACTTAACCTCGTTAGACAAACCACTTAAGTTTTCATAATTAATATTATTAGGTATGATAACTGTCTCATCTTTCTTAAAAGATTTAATATCTCTCTCCTGTCTCTTAATGTAACCCATATAATGAGCATCTGTTACAACCTGCTTTTCTATTGGTTCAGGAAATACAGGCATGTCATTAAATATTTGCCTTATTTTAGCCATATTTACTTTTCGTTGGCCCATAATTTCTAGACATGATCTTTTAACTCCATCCATGGCAATTTTAATATCATATTTTTTTGCCTCATTTGGAGTCAAAAATTTTGTTTCTAAAAAATTATTTAGTGAATGGATATTTTTTTTCTTTTCTGAAAATATTTTTTTTCTTTCAGATCCTACTAAATCTAAGTTGATACCAAGATCTGTTAATCTCTGATCTGCATTATCAGATCTTAAAGTTAATCTATATTCTGCTCTAGAAGTAAACATACGATATGGTTCCGTAACACCTTTAGTTATTAAATCATCAATCATGACACCAATGTAAGAAGTTGATCTATCTAAAACGAACTCAGATTTTTTTTTAATTTTTAAGGCTGCATTAATACCAGCCATTAAACCTTGAGCTGCTGCTTCCTCATAACCTGTCGTACCGTTAATTTGCCCTGCTAAAAATAGAGACTTAATTTTTTTGGTCTCTAAAGTAGCATTAAGTTCTCTAGGATCAACGTAATCGTACTCTATAGCATAACCAGCTCTTTTCATTTTAACCTGCTCTAAACCTTTTATTTTAAACAATATTTTAAGCTGTATCTCCTCTGGAAGAGAGGTAGATATACCATTTGGGTAAATAGTATTGTCCTTTAATCCTTCGGGTTCAAGAAATATTTGATGCTGTTGCTTCTCTTTAAATTTGACAATTTTGTCTTCAATAGATGGGCAATAGCGTGGTCCTACACCTTTAATACTTCCCGAATACATTGCGCTACGGGAAATATTATCGCTTATAATTTTGTGAACCTCGTTGTTAGTATAAGTCATTCCACACTTTATTTGTTTGTTATCTATTTTATTAGTAAGAAAAGAAAAATAATATTGGTCATCATCAGCTGGCTGCATTTCTAAGTCATCGTAGTTAATTGTACTCCCATCTAATCTAGGTGGGGTTCCTGTCTTCAATCTTCCTATTTGCATTTTAAATTTTGCTAATTGTTCACTCAAACCTGTAGATGGTTTCTCGTCATATCTACCTGCTGGTATTTGAGTTTCACCAATATGTATTAATCCATTAAGAAAAGTACCAGTAGTTAATATAAGTTCCTTAGTCCTCACTTCTTTTCCACTTTGACATACAAAACCTATGATTTTATCTCCCATAAATAAAAATTTAATGACTGGGTCTGCAATTACCTCCAAGTTTTTGTAATTTAGTAAAATCTTTTGCATATGCTCTTTGTAGAGAGCTCTATCTGACTGAGTCCGTGGACCCTGCACTGCTGGGCCCCTACTTCTATTTAATAATCTGAATTGAATACCTGATTTGTCGGCTACAACACCCATTACACCATCTAAAGCATCGATTTCTCTAACAAGATGCCCTTTTCCAAGTCCTCCGATAGCAGGATTACATGACATCTCACCAATAGTCTCTACTTTATGAGTAAAAAGGGCTGTATTGACGCCCATTCTAGCGGATGCTGCTGCTGCTTCACATCCAGCATGTCCACCCCCTATAACCACCACATCATAGTTTTGTTTAGTCATAAGATGAATGTAACGCCGTATATTAGGAATACAAGTGGTATTTTATTTGCCTATACAAAAGTCTTTAAATATCGATCCAAGGATTTCTTCGACATCAACTTTACCGACAATGCTTCCAAGATGTCGTGTAGCCATTCTTAGATCTTCAGCAGCTAATTCTAAATCTTTATTTTGATCTTTTTTAAGAAAGTTATCTATTTCTTTTAAGCATTCATTAAGTTTAACTCTATGTCTTTCTCTTGTAATTAGAGCAGTATTGTTAGACGTGAATTTTTTACTTAATTTTTCTTTAATCTTTTTAATCAAAAAATCAATGTTTTTATTTTCTTTAACTGACGCTAACACT
This sequence comes from uncultured Pelagibacteraceae bacterium, assembly GCA_902615435.1. GTDB lineage: Bacteria > Pseudomonadota > Alphaproteobacteria > Pelagibacterales > Pelagibacteraceae > Pelagilacustribacter. The sequence goes on along the minus strand of CACMOZ010000008.1, from coordinate 13,168 downwards.
GTTTCTGCATCAAATTTATAATTTTGCTTAATATCTACATCTGACTTATTTAGTAAAACAATTGTATCTTTATTGATCATTTTTTTAACTTCGTTGTTTATACTTTTTGAAGAATTATCAATAACAACAATATTTAAGTCAGCTTCATTTGATTTTCCTAAAGCTAAAGATATACCTTTTTTTTCAATCTCGTTTTTAGCATCTCTTATACCTGCAGTATCAGCTAAGATCACAGGATAGCCTTCTATATTCAAATATATCTCAATTACATCTCTTGTGGTTCCAGCTTCATCTGAAACAATAGCGACATCTCTTTTTGCTATTAGATTTAAAAGAGAAGATTTACCTGCATTCACTTCACCTGTTATAGAAACTTTAAATCCATCTCTTATTTTTTCTCCTATTTTATTATCCTTTATTATTTTATGAATATCCTTATGGATTTCTTTAATAGAGTTTTGTACTTCCTTTAAAACTTTTTCTGGTAAATCATCCTCAGCAAAATCAATTTTAGCTTCAATATAAGATAAAGATTTAATTAATTTTTCTCTTAAATCATTATAATAATTTGAGGCATTACCTTGAATTAATTTAACAGCTTGATCTCTTTGAAGTTCTGTTTCTGCGTGAATTAAATCGCCTATACTTTCAGCTTTTAAAAGATCGATTTTATCGTTTTGAAAAGCTATTTTTGTAAATTCACCTGGTTCAGCTAATCTACAATTTTCTTGCTCTGATAGTGCCTTTAATAATGCGTTGATAACAGCATTACTTCCATGAACCTGAAACTCAGCTAAATCATCGCCAGTATAGCTATTAGGCCCAGGAAACCACAATAATAGAGCCTCTGGGTCTATTATATTATCGTTTTTAGGATCATAAAATTTACAGTAATTAACTTGATTAGAACTAATTTCTTTTAATTTTGTTAAGTTTTTACAAATTTTAAGAGTATCTTTACCTGAGACTCTGACGATGGCTATTCCTGACGGACCTGTGCCTGATGAAAGTGCGTAAATGTTCATTGAACTAAATTGATAAACCCTGATTTGAAATAAATTTACTTATTCTTTTAAGACTATTATTTTTTGAGATATTTTTCAAAATTGTTTCTTTAAATGGATCTAGTAATTTATTTTGTTTAAAGAAATTATGAGTTAGATCTATACCTATACCGGTAATAATATTCTCAGATTTTCTATTATTAGTAAATTCTTCAAGAGCAGGAGTGCTTGTTAATGACATACCTAATTCTGTATAATATTTAAAAATTTTTTGTAATTTATAAATATCTCTTAATACAAGATTAAAGCCTTGACCAGCTACGGGATGAACTGTGTGCAATCCTTCACCTAAGATAAGAATATCATTTTTATAATAGGTTCGTTTTAAATTGAGCATCAATGGATATGATTGTTGATTAGATATCTGTATTTTTTTTGTTTTTAAAACTTCACAAATTTTTATTTTAACGAGTGAATTAATATCTTTTTTTAAAAACTCTTTATCTACACTCCACACGAAAGAGAAATTATTTTTTGAAAAAGGAAGTATTGCTAATGGACCATCTTTTAAAAAATATTGAGCAGTATTCAAATTCTTCATGTCGTGTTTAACGTAGCCTGTAATAGCGATTTCTTTATAGTCTTTATTTAACGATCTTTTATCAACTATGCTTTGATAAATTTTTGAAGATCTACCTAAACATAATATTTTCATGACATAGCTATCTAAATCTTTTAATTCGTTAATATTTTTTTGAAGTGTTTTAATTTTTTTCTTTTTAATTTCTTTAATTAAAATTTCTTTGATTTTGTCATTCTCAAAAACGTACATAAGATTTTTACTATCTTCGTTAAAGTTTAGGAAATTCATGTTCTTATCTTTTGTCTCGTAGTAAAGATCGATCTTTTTGGAAGGCCAAAATAATTTTTTGTCGAGTTTGCCTATGATATTATTAAAAAACTCATAGTTAGAAGCAGAAATTGCTGTTGTGCGTTTATCTTTAGAATGCTTGTTTTTTCTTGATATTAAGTGAACTTCTAAGCCTTCTAATTTGTTTAATGCTAAAGCAGTCATTAATCCTGAAAGACCGTCTCCAACTATACAAATTCTCTGTTTTGTCATATTAAAATTTTTCTCACTTTCATAAAAATGGTAAAAAGTACGTAAACGATTCGATATGAATACAAACTTTTTAAATAGTGTAACAAATTTTTTAAAAAAACGAACCTTTGAATTTATAGGACTAATCTTAATTTCAACAAGTATAGGTCTAGCAATAGCTTTTGCGACATATTCACCAGAGGATCCTTCATTTGTGTATGGTGATAGGGAATTTGAGATCAAAAATTTCTTTGGAATCTATGGCAGTAGTATTGCTGATTTTCTCTTACAGAGTTTTGGTCTCGTTTCATTTTTAATTTTAGCTAATTTCTTATTTTGGGGGATTAATTTAATAATTCAGAAAGAAATCAAAAGAATAGTTTTAAAATTATTTCTAGTAGTTTCATATTTGATCTTAGGTTCAATTTTTATTTATATTACCTTTAATAATTCGTTCTGGCTTATCGATAATGGTAACTCAGGTTTTGTTGGAAAGATTGGTTATGAATTTTTAAGCACATTGTTTCCATATATTGATAACACTTACTCTGCTTATGGTTTATTATTGCTTACTTTAATCTTTTTTATTTTTTCAGCAGATTTAAATATAAAGAAAATAATTACTAGGATTTTTTCTACAATTGCTTCATTGTTTAGAAGAAAAGAAAATACTATTCCTGACGTAAATTTAGAAATAGATACTTCAGAGGATAAAAGTGAGATCATTGAAAGACCACAACAGTCATTTTCTTTTGGTGACTTAAATCAATCAGAAAAACCATCAACTAGTTTAAGATCAAAATATAAACTGCCAGCAATAGATTATTTAGACAAAATTTCTACAAAACTTAGTGCAACAGAATTGAATAAAAATCGTCCTGAAGGTGAGTTTATGGAAAAAATTCTTTTAGATTTTGGTATTGATGGGAAAATTAAAGCAATTAATAATGGTCCAGTTGTAAGTTTATACGAATTTGAACCAGCCCCTGGAGTGAAAGTTTCAAAAATAATAAATTTGTCTGAAGATTTAGCTAGAAATACTAGCTCAACATCAGCAAGGGTTTCAGTAATTCCTGGCAAAAATACAGTAGGTATCGAGATACCAAACGAGACGAGAGAAAGTGTATCGCTTAGAGAAATTATTTCTTACGAAAAGTTTCAAAAGAAAGATGTAAAATTGCCTATAGCACTTGGAAAAAGTATATCTGGAATGCCAATAGTTGGAGACCTTACATCAATGCCTCACTTATTAATAGCTGGTACAACAGGTTCAGGTAAGTCAGTTTGTATTAATACGATTATTGTTTCATTACTTTACAAATTAAACCCTGATCTTTGTAAGTTTATTTTAATTGATCCTAAAATGTTAGAGCTATCTACTTACGAGGGTATTCCTCATTTATTAACTCCAGTAATCACCGATGCGAAAAAAGCAACTTCTGCTTTGGCTTGGACAGTGAAAGAAATGAATAGCAGATACAAACTTATGAGCAAAGTTGGAGTGAGAAACATAGATGGGTACAATGCCAAACACAGATTAAAAATGCCTTACATTGTTGTAGTGGTTGATGAAATGTCGGATTTAATGCTTGTGGCTGGCAAAGAAATCGAAAATTATATTCAAAAATTATCACAAATGGCAAGAGCAGCTGGAATACATATTATTATGGCAACGCAAAGACCAAGTGTTGATGTAATAACGGGTACAATTAAAGCAAACTTTCCAACAAGAGTCTCTTTTCAAGTGAGCTCTAAAATAGATAGTAGAACAATATTAGGAGAGCAGGGCGCTGAACAGTTATTAGGTAAAGGTGATATGTTATTCATGTCATCAGCGAATAGAATTGTTAGAATTCACGGTCCATTTGTTTCGGAAAATGAGATAGAAAAAATTGTTAACTCCATTAGAGCGCAAGGCGAGCCGGATTATATGGATGAAATTACAGCTCATACAAGTAATGAGCCTTCTTCCGCTGTGGAAGGAGACAGCGATGAAGACGAACTATATACGCAAGCAGTCGATATTATTAAATCTGAGGGAAAAGCTTCAACAAGTTTCTTACAAAGAAAACTACAAATCGGCTACAATAGAGCAGCAAGAATTATTGATATGATGGAAGAAAAAGGTATTGTAAGTAAAGCAAATCATGTTGGTAAGCGTGAAGTACTTTAAAATATTTATATTCTTTATTTTATTATCATCAAATCTTTCAGCTAGTGAGAAAGATCAAATAATCGCAAAATTAAATAATATAAATTCTTTAGAATTTACTTTTGATCAGATAATTAATGACAAAACTGAAAAGGGAAGTTGTCTTTTAGAATTTCCTGGAAAATTAAAATGTGATTATTTTGATGACAAAAAAAAAGAATTAATAATAAATAAAAAAAGATTAGCGATTACACAAAAGAGATATAACAAAACATACTATTATCCTATTTCACAATCTCCATTTCTAAATATTTTATATAAAGATAAACTTTTAGAAATTATAAAATCTGGAAAGTTAGATTTATCTGATCAAATTATAACGTTGGTTTATTTAGGTGAAAATGAGATAACAGTTTTTTTTGACAAGAAAACATTGGACTTAAAAGGTTGGCAAATAATTGACCAGTATAACAACAATATAAATTTCTCTTTGAAAATTGTCGCTAAAAATGATGTGTTTAAAAAAGGAACTTTTAAAATACCTGAGATGAATTAAGCAACAAAATCTATTTCTTCTTCTTTAAAAATTTCAAAACCTTTTGACTTATAGTTTTGCAGCGCGTGTTTGTGATCTAAACTACAAGTGTGAACCCACATTCTTCCTGGGTTCTTTCTCGATGCGCTGGCGATAGCGTGATTTACAAGAGTTGATCCAAGTTTTATACCCCTAAATTCTTTTAATACACCTAAATTTATTAGCTCTACTTCATTAGAACCTGGATGATATTCTTGTTCATAATAACCAACGAGATCTTCTCCTTTCTTTAAGATATGAGTTTCTAAATTTTTATTAGTTACATATTTCACCCACTCACTATCTGACCATAGTAACCTATCTTTCCAAAAATGATCTAGACCTATTTGTTTGTAGAAAAATTTATTCAAATGAAAATTATCTGTATTATCTAAAATAATTTTATAATTTTCAGGAAGGTTAAGATCTACAGTCTTTGAAAAATCTTTAATTTCTAAAAAATATCTTTTAACTCTTGAAACCATTAAGATACCATCTTTCCTATCTTTTCACCTGCAAAAATATGAAAATGTAGATGAGGGACTTCTTGTCCTCCATCACTACCAATATTTGTAAGAGCTCTATAACCTTTTTCTTTTGATCCCATTAAATTTGCTACGTGTGTGATGGCTTTATTAAGTTCAACAATCTCTTTATCAGATGCTTTATTGTTGAAATCATCTAAATCAACATATTCACCTTTTGGTATTACTAATATGTGTACTTTCTTCTGAGGGTTAATGTCATGAAAAGCTAAAACATGATCGTTTTCATAAACTTTCTTGCAAGGAATTTCTCCTCTAAGAATTTTTGCGAATATATTATTTTTATCGTAACTCATTTTTGTCTTTTTTTAAGTTCACTCATAACATCTTCTATTTTGATATTATTGGCCTCAAGGTAAACCATCAAATGATAAATTACATCTGTTGCCTCATGTATTTTATTAGAGTTTTGTTCAACAGCCTCGATTAATTCTCCTATTTCCTCTTTAACTTTTGCAACACTTAAGCTTTTATCGCTGAGAAGTTTATTTGTATAAGATTTATCTGAAGAAGAATTTTTTCTTTCTCTAATAATTTTCATTAACTGTTCTAGGTTTTCAAACATTTTATAATCTTACTGAAACATTCTTAGAATTCAAATATTCTTTAGCCTCTTTGATTTTATATTCTCCATAGTGAAAAATAGAAGCTGCTAGAACTGCACTCGCTCCACCTTTAACTATACCATCGTACAGGTGATTTAATGTTCCTACACCGCCAGAAGCAATAACGGGAATATTCGTACTATCTGTAATTACTTTTAATAGTTTAACATCATAACCAGACTTTGTTCCGTCTCTATCCATAGAGGTTAATAAAATTTCTCCTGCACCATTTGTTTCCACTTGTTTAGCAAATTCTACAGCGTCAATGCCAGTTCTGTTTCTTCCACCATGAGTAAAGACTTCCCATTTATTATCTGAAATTTTTTTAGCGTCTATTGCTACAACAATACATTGAGAGCCAAATTTTTTAGACGCCTCTTTTACAAAACTTACATCATTAACAGCAGCAGTATTAATAGAAACTTTATCTGCCCCGGCTAAAAGTAAATCAGTAATATTTTGAATAGTTCTAACTCCACCTCCTACTGTTAAAGGAACAAAGCATTCTTTAGCAGTTTTTCTTACAATATCAATAATTGTCTCTCTGTTTTCATTCGATGCGGTAATATCTAAAAAACAAATCTCATCAGCTCCACCATCGCTGTAGATCTTAGCTTGTTCAACTGGATCGCCAGCGTCTTTTAATTCAACAAAGTTGATGCCTTTGACTACTCTTCCATTCTTAACATCGAGGCAAGGTATAATTCTATTCTTAAGCACTGATCTCCTTCGCTAATTCATCAAGTTTAATATCACCATCGTAAATGGCTTTACCAACAATGATACCTTCAATTTTATTATTGTTTAACTCTTTAGCTTTCTTAATATCATTTATTGAAGAAACGCCTCCTGAAATCACAACAGGACAATTAGAAAGCTCTGCAATTTTAACTGTCTCATCAAAGTTGGGGCTATTCTTCATTCCATCTCTATTGATATCTGTATAAATAATACGGCTCACTCCATAATTGTTTACATCTTTGAGAAAGTCTATAGTTTTTACATTTAGATTTTCTTTCCAACCTGACACAGAGAGATTTCCATCCTTTGCATCTAATCCTAAAGCAATTTGATTTTTATATTTTTGACACGCTTCTTTTAAAAATTCTTTGTTTTTGATCGCGCCACTTCCTAAAATTACTTTCTCAACTCCTACATTAATATACTGCTTTATACTATCAATGGATCTAACGCCACCACCTATTTCGATCCTTAAATCATACTTACTTACTATTTCTTTAATTACATCTAAATTAACTGTTTTGCCTGTTAGTGCTCCATCTAAATCAACAATATGTAAATTTTTAAAACCGTGTTCTTTATATTTACCTGCTTGATCAATAGGTGAAGTTTTGTATTCAGTTTTATTTTCAAAGTCTCCTTTAATTAACCTCACACACTTTTTATCTTTGATGTCTATTGCAGGAAATATTTTCATTATAGTTTTATAAAGTTATCAATTATTTTTAATCCTGTTTTATCACTTTTCTCTGGGTGAAATTGAGTACCAAATAAGTTTTCTTTCTCGACTGCACATATAATCTTTGATGAATAGTTTGTTGTTGCTGAAATAACTGACTTATCTTCAGGAATAAACTCATAACTATGAACAAAGTACATATGGGATTTGTTTTTTATGTCTTTAAATATTTTGCTTTCTTTTTTTATTTCAATTTCGTTCCACCCAATGTGAGGAAGTTTGAATTTTCCATTTTGATTATCGATTTTAGAAACTTTACCAGAAATCCAACCTAATCCTTTTGTTTCTGCTTCCTCATAACCAACGTCAGCAAACATCTGTAAGCCAACACAAATGCCTAATAAAGGTTTTTTATTTGTTATTGCAAATTCTTTAAGCGTTTCAACCAAACCATTGATGCTGTTTAAAGAGTCTACGCAGCTTTTAAATGAACCTTGTCCAGGTAAAACTATTTTATCACTAGATTTAATTTTCTTTATATCCGAAGTTACTTCTAAATTAACTTTACCCTTAGTGACCTCTGTAAAAGAGTTAATGACTGAGCTTATATTGCCCGATTGGTAGTCAACGATTGTGACGTTCATCAAAATTAAATAGAGCCTTTTGTCGAAGGTATTGAGTTTTTAATTCTTTTATCTATCGCTAATGCATCTTTTAATGATCTAGCTAAACCTTTATAACAAGATTCAATTTTGTGGTGACTATTTTCACCATAAATATTTTCTATATGTAAAGTAACTCCAGCAGATTGGGAAAATGCTTGAAACCACTCCTTAAATAATTCTGTGTCCATCTCGCCTAATTTTTCTACTGGTAAATCTACCTTCCAAATTAGGTAAGGTCTATTAGATACATCAATAGAAACCCGGCTAAGCGTTTCATCCATCGGTATCATAGTAGAAGCATATCTTGTAATTCCTTTTCGATTGCCTGCAGCTTTTTTAATAGCTTCTCCGATAGCTATACCTGTGTCTTCTGTAGTGTGATGCAAATCAATATGTGTATCACCCTTCGCATTTATTTCTAAATCGATTAAAGAGTGCTTAGAAAGTTGCTCTAACATGTGGTCTAGAAAACCTATTCCAGTTTTAATTTTATATTTACCTTTACCGTCTAAATTTACGGAAACGGAAATACTAGTTTCTTTTGTTTTTCTACTAATTTTTGCTTTTCTTGCCATAAATTATCTCTGAGTTATCTTTGATATATATATAATCGGTCATTTTATCAATAAATCAGATTTGCTATTGAAGATCTAAAATTAATCTCCACATATAACATTATGAATACAGCTGAAAAATGGCATGGAACAACGATTGTCTTGCTTAGGAAGAATGGAGAAACCGTAGTAGCCGGAGACGGGCAAGTAAGCTTAGGTAATACTGTTTTAAAAAGTAAGGCTAAGAAAGTAAGAAAAATTGAAAGCAGAGGAGTAATAGCAGGATTTGCAGGTTCAACTGCAGATGCTCTTACTTTATTTGAAAGGCTTGAGGCTAAACTTGAAAAACATGCAGGCAATTTACAAAGGGCTGCTGTTGAACTAGCGAAAGACTGGAGAAGCGATAAATTTTTAAGAAGATTAGAAGCTTTAATGGCTGTAGCAGATAAAAAACATAGTTTTATAATTTCTGGGACTGGGGATGTTTTAGAACCAGAGGACGGAATAATTGGAATTGGATCAGGCGGAAATTATGCTCTCGCAGCTGCAAAAGTATTAGTTGAAACTGATATGAGTGCTGAAGATATAGCTAGAAAGTCTATTAAAGTTGCATCTGATATATGTGTATTTACAAATAATAACGTTACTGTGGAAAAAGTTTAAAATGGGACCTACTAACAAAGTTACAAATTTAAAAGTAATTAAAAAGGATAAGAAAATTTCTAAAGTAAGTGCTTTGTCTCCAAGAGAAATTGTTTCAGAGCTAGATAGATATGTAATCGGTCAAAAAGATGCAAAAAAAGCTGTTGCTGTCGCATTAAGAAACAGATGGAGAAGACAAGCTTTATCTGATGAAATGAGAGACGAAGTTCTTCCTAAAAATATTTTGATGATTGGGCCAACAGGAGTTGGTAAGACAGAAATATCTAGAAGACTCTCGAAATTAGCAGAGGCCCCTTTTATAAAAGTTGAAGCGACAAGATTTACAGAAGTTGGTTATGTAGGAAGAGATGTTGAACAAATTATAAGAGATTTGATTGAAATTGCCATTGCTATGGAAAGAGAGAAAAAAAGAAAAGAAGTAAAAGCTAAAGCAGAGTTAAAAGCAGAAGAAAAAGTGTTAGACGCACTTGTTGGCAATAAAGCAAGCGTTGCAACAAGAGAAAGTTTTAGAAAAAGATTAAGAACTGGTGACTTAGATGACAATGAAATTGAGATAGAAGTTCAGAACACTTCTTCTCCACTTCAAAGTTTCGAAATACCTGGAATGCCTAGTGGGAACGTTGGAATGATAAACCTTGGTGATATACTTGGTAAATCAATGGGTGGTAAAAAAGGTAAAAAGAAAAAAATGACCGTAAAAGAGTCTCACGATATTTTGGTTTCGCAAGAATCTGATAAGATGATCGAAGAGGATAAAATTATTACTGAAGCGAAAAGAGCTACGGAAGAAAATGGAATAGTTTTCTTGGATGAAATTGATAAAGTTTCTGCAAGAAGTGATAGAGTTGGGGGCGACGTTTCAAGGGAAGGTGTTCAAAGAGATTTGTTGCCTTTAATAGAAGGAACCACTGTGAGCACTAAGCACGGACCGATTAAAACTGATCATATCTTATTTATTGCTTCTGGAGCGTTTCAATTAGCCAAACCCTCTGATTTGTTGCCTGAGTTACAAGGTAGATTACCAATAAGAGTTGAGTTAGATGCACTTAAAGAAGAAGATTTCAAAAGAATCCTTAAAGAACCAGATAACAGCTTAATAAAACAATACAAAGAATTACTAAAAACTGAAAATGTGACTCTTGAATTTACAGATGATGGAATTGATATGCTTGCTAAAATTTCTGCAGAGGTAAACTCATCAGTAGAAAATATAGGTGCAAGAAGACTTCATACTATTATTGAAAAAGTTCTTGATGATATTAGTTTTAACGCAACTGATAAAGCAGGTGAAACAATTACAGTTGATCAAAAATACGTAAAAGATAATTTAGGAAACTTAGTAAAAGATACTGATTTATCTAAGTTTATACTATAAATTTTTCAATTTAATTATTATTGCTCCTTCGCCGCCGTCTTTTTTATCCGCATCATTAATTGTAATAATAAATTTATTTAATTCTGAATTAGTTCTTATAAATTCTGGAACAGAATATTTTAATTTTCCTAAATTTTTTGATATATAGGCATCTTCATGATTTGTTGAGTGTATACCCTTTCCAGTGATAAGTAGTAGTTCCCTAAATTTATTTTTTATACAATATTCTATAATTTCTTTTACTTTGGTGTTGGCCTCATCCAAAGTAAATCCGTGGAGGTCAAATTTATAACGTTCTCTTCTTTGAATTTTTTTGGGGAAACCTCGATCTTTATCGTAAATATCAGAAGGATTTTTTATATACTCTTCCCAAGCTTTTTTATCTTCTAGATTAGGTTCTTTTTTTTTAATCACTTACTGATAATTTCAGACAAATACCAATTAGGACCTTTTTGTTTTATATTTCTAGTAAATTTCCAACTATCTGTTACAAATTTAATTTTATCAGGATTTCCTTCTATAACTTTATTCTCCTTATCTTTCTTAACAGATATAACTTCAGCAACAAATTTTACAGTTGCAAATAAATTATCCTTTATTTTTTCGTATTTTTCAACGGAGGACTCTTTCACTCCAATAAATGTGAATTCAGATGTTATGCCTTCCTTGTTTCTTGATTTAATGGCATCAGAAAAATTTGAAAACATATCTGATGATAATAAATTCTTTAATTTAATTAAGTCTCCAGATGCAAAAGAGGTAAGAATACTTTCATAAGCAATTTCAGCACCTCTTAAAAACTCTTTTTTGTCTTTACCTTCTAAAATTTCTAAATTTTGCTTAACTGGTTTAGCCTCATTTTTTGGTATACTAAATTCTTTTTCAGCAAAGCCAGGGTAAACTTTCGACTCATGTCCAGTTTTTCTGCCTAATATACTTCGTAGACGCAAAATAATGAATCCTGCGATCATCCCTAATAAAATTATGTCTATATAACCAAAATTGTTACTCATAGTTTGATAAATATACATTAATCATATATTTTTGTATCAGACAAATGAACCCATTTTTTCTTATATTTATAGGTATTCCAGCATTAGAAATTTACTTATTGATCAAGGTAGGGGGGCAAGTTGGAGCCCTAAACACTGTGGCTTTAATTTTTTTAACTGCAATAATTGGTCTTTATTTTGCGAAATACCAAGGATTACAAACATTAAAGTCTGGTATGGTCAATCTATATCAAAATAAAATGCCTATTTATGAGATAATATCAGGCGCGTCGATAGCCTTAGCTGCCTTTTTGTTAATTGTGCCTGGTTTCTTTACTGACTTTGTAGGTTTTCTAATACTTATTCCCTATACTAGAAAAATTTTATTCAACTTAGCTTTGAGAAAAAAAACAAAAAACGATGAAAAATCTCAAAATAAAACTATTGATGGTGAAATAATAGAGGATAATAAAGATGAGTTATAAAATTATAGGAAAATATATAAAAAATTTAAATTTTAATATTCCAAATCCAAAAACATTCTTTTTACTTTCTAAAAACATTGCAAATTATAAAATTAATATTGATATAAAAAGCTCTCAAGCTAAACAAAATATTATAGAAGTTCTAACTAGCTTAAGCCTGAATCCAACAAGAAATGATTTTGAGAAAATTAACACAAAAATTATCTTTTCAACGATAGTTGAGTTAGAAGGAAATCGATTAACCAAAGAAGAAATGAAAAAGATAATCCTCGTAGAAGTTCCGAGCAAAATTTACCCTGAGTTAAGAAAAATATTTATTTTTTTATTTGAAAACTCAGGATTTAAAGATGTAAAAATCAGTGAAACTGTTGATTTTGAAGAATTATATAAAATGAAAAAAGTTCAGTAAAAATTCTTTTTTAATTCTGACACTAAAAAATCTTTATGCTTTTTTAGTTCAACATCTGATATTTTGACTACTGTTCTATTATAATCTTTTGCCTTATTAATATTTATTTCGGAAATATTATTTGAAAGATTAAATTTTGGTTCCTTTGCATCTAATAAATTTATATAGACCTCTCTTAACAGTTCGCAGTCTAGCAACGCGTTGTGTTTTGTTCTTCGAGATAAATCTATGTTAAATCTTTTACAGAGTGCATCTAGAGAATTTGAAGTTCCAGGAAACTTATTTCTAGCTAACTCTAAGGAGTCTATTACTTGATTCTTGTTCATTTTTCCTTTTTGCGCTGATCCTAACTCTCCGTCTAAAAAACCTAAATCAAAAGAGGAATTATGAATTATGATCTTTTTATCTTTAATGAAATCAAGAAATTCATCAGCAATTTGTTCGAAAGTTTCTTTGTCACTTAAAAATTCTTGTGAAAAACCATGCACTTTAAAGGCTTCGTCCGGAACGTTTCTCTTAGGGTTAATTAGTTTGTGGAAGATTTTTCCGGTTGCAACTAGGTCTTTAGTCTCTATACAGGCTATTTCAACAATTTTGTGTCCATCTCTAAAAGATAAACCTGT
>CACMOZ010000007.1 GCA_902615435.1 uncultured Pelagibacteraceae bacterium | reverse complement strand
ATGCTTAAAACTTTAAAAAAGAATATGAACTTTTCGAATATTTTTTATGGAATAAATTCCGGTAACTATGGTTTTTTAATGAATAAATTTTCAAAGGAAAAAATTATAAAAAATTTGAAAAAATCTAAAGTGACAACTATCTCACCTTTAGAAATGAAAGTTACGAATAACAAGAACTCTGTAAAAAAATATTTAGCTATAAATGAAGTCTCAATATTAAGACAAAGCAGGCAAGCTGCTAATCTTTCTATTAAATCAAATTCGAAATTTATTATGCGAAAACTAGTTTCAGACGGTGTATTGATATCGACCCCTGCAGGTAGCACAGCATATAATCTATCTGTACACGGTCCAATTTTAAATTTAAATTCGAAAAAGATTTCAATCGCGCCTATAAGTGCTTTTAGACCAAGAAGATGGTTAGGTAAAATTGTAAGTGATAAATCTTTAATAAAGATTATTAATTTGAATTCTAAAAAAAGGCCAATTAGTGCAGTAGCAGATAATATAGAGGTAAGAAATGCGAAAAATATTATTGTGAGGGTTCAAAAGAAAATTAAATTCAAACTTCTTTACGATAGCAATAGAAGTTTACAAAAAAAAATTAAACTTGAACAATTAAGAAAGGAAGTTTCTTAATTATGGTGCCCTCACACGGACTCGAACCGCGAACCTATTGATTACAAATCAATTGCTCTACCAATTGAGCTATGAGGGCTTAAATGTTTCTTTAAGATAAATTTAAGAAAAAAACAACACAATTAAATTAAATATCATTATTTTATTGATTGAAAAACATGATGACAAACCACAGAGACCGTATTTGATATGTTTAGGCTCTCAATATTATTATTCATGTTTACTTTAAATTTAAAATCTGAATTTTCTAAAGTTTTAACTTTAATTCCAAAACCCTCAGATCCAAAAAGTAATATATTTCTGCCTTGCCATTTATGTTGAGTAAAATCTTTCTTAGCGTTGATGTCAAACGCACTTACCCAAAAATCTTTAGTTTTTAAGAATTTTAATGCAGTATTTATATTCGCAACTTTAAAAATTTTGATATGTTCAGTGCCTCCACTAGCACTTTTGTAAAGTAATTTGCTCTTTGCAGGAAAAGATCTGTCTTTTACGATAATTCCGTCGATATTAAAAGCGGCAGCACTTCTTATTATCGAACCAATATTTCTAGGGTCAGTTACCTCTTCTAAAGCAATAAGATTTAAATTTTTTTTTTTATTTTCAAAAATGAATTCTTTAAGAGTAATCTGATCTAACTGTTCTACTTCAGCAGCTAGACCTTGATGAGCTGTATCATCTTTACCACAAAGATTGTTTAATTCTTTTCTAGATTTATAAAATACTGGGGTTTTTTTAAATAAATTTAAGTTTTGGTTTTCTCTGTTAAGGTTTTTTTGGGCATCCTCAGTTAAAAAAACTCTTTCAATTTTCCTTGAAGGATTTTTTAATGCCTCTAAAACAGCGTGTTTTCCGACTATGAAAAATGTTGTTTTTTTCATGATAAATTAGGGTATTTACTCAATTTATTAGCATATTTTAAGGTAAAATGATTTATTGCAATTATCACATAAATGCTTATAAAACGCTTGTTGTTAAATGCTTTTTAAGTTAGTGGGTATCCCCAAGATTTAAGGAGGGGTACCAAAGCGGTCAAATGGGGCGGGCTGTAAACCCGTTGACTTCGGTCTTCGAAAGTTCGAATCTTTCCCCCTCCACCAGACTTAAAGCTTTAATAATAATGAGCGCGATAAGTTTGGATATTGCGGGTGTAGTTCAATGGTAGAACGCTAGCCTTCCAAGCTGGATGTAAGGGTTCGATTCCCTTTACCCGCTCCAAAATTAAAAAATAAAATATAAAGTGAGGAAAATATAGATGTCGAAAGAAAAGTTTAACCGAAATAAACCGCATTGTAACATCGGTACAATCGGACACGTAGACCATGGTAAAACAACATTAACTGCTGCTATAACAAAAGTGTTATCTGAAGCAGGTGGTTCAAGTTCAGCAAACTTCGTTGCTTATGATCAAATTGATAAAGCTCCAGAGGAAAAAGAAAGGGGAATTACAATTTCAACTGCACACGTTGAATATGAAACAGAAAAAAGACACTATGCTCACGTAGACTGTCCAGGACACGCTGACTATGTAAAAAATATGATTACAGGTGCAGCACAAATGGATGGTGCAATCTTAGTTGTGAATGCAGCAGATGGTCCAATGCCTCAAACTAGAGAGCACATTCTATTAGCTCGTCAAGTTGGAGTTCCTGCGATTGTAGTATTCTTAAATAAAATTGATACAGTTAAAGATAAAGAACTAGTAGATCTTGTTGAAGAAGAAATAAGAGAATTATTAACTTCTTATAAATTTCCAGGCGACAAAATCCCAATTATAAAAGGTTCCGCTTTAAACGCTGTTGAAGGAAAAGATGAAGCTACAGGAAAAAATGCAATCATGGAATTAATGAAAGCAGTTGATGAAACTATTCCTCAACCTGATAGGCCAAAAGATAAACCTTTCTTAATGCCAGTAGAAGATGTTTTCTCAATTTCTGGACGAGGAACAGTTGTAACAGGAAGGGTTGAGTCAGGAGTAATTAAAGTTGGTGAAGAAATTGAAATAGTTGGTATTAGAGATACGAAGAAATCTGTTTGTACTGGTGTTGAAATGTTTAGAAAACTTTTAGACAGCGGTGAAGCTGGTGATAATATTGGAGCTTTATTAAGAGGTGTTGAAAGAACGGATGTTGAAAGAGGACAAGTTCTTTGCAAACCAGGTTCAATAACACCACATACAGAATTTGAATGTCAGGCTTATATTTTAAAAAAAGAAGAGGGCGGAAGACATACACCTTTCTTTACTAAATATAGACCTCAATTTTATTTTAGGACTACTGATGTAACTGGTGAAGTTACATTGCCTTCTGGAACAGAGATGGTTATGCCGGGAGATGATGGTAAATTCACAGTTAAATTAATCACACCAATTGCAATGAATGAAAATTTAAATTTTGCAATTAGAGAAGGTGGTAAAACAGTTGGAGCTGGTGTAGTAACTAAAATAATTAAGTAACGCTTAGGAGCGTAGTTCAATTGGTAGAGCGCCGGTCTCCAAAACCGGAGGTTGTGGGTTCGAGTCCCTCCGCTCCTGCCAAACTTTTTAGAAGAAGTTATGAAAAATCCTTTAAAATTTATTCAGGAAGTTAAGCAGGAAACTTTCAGAATTACATGGCCTACAAAAAAAGACACAATGATGGGAGCCGTTATGGTTTTTGCTTTAGCTTCCGTAGCTGCGATTTTTTTCCTAATTCTTGATCAAATATTAAGGTTTTTTCTAAATCTTATTCTTACTATAAATTTTTAAAAATGAATTGGTATATCGTACAAGCTTACTCTGGTTTTGAAAAAAAGGTTGTGGAGTCAATAAAAGACGAATTAAAAAAAAACAAATTATCTGAAAAACTCGAAGAAATATTGGTTCCTACTCACCATGTAACAGAAGTAAAAAAAGGAAAAAGAACAAGAAAAGAAAAAAAATTTTTTCCAGGATATGTTCTAGTAAAAATTGACCTTACAAAGCAGATTTACCATATGATAAAGAACCTTCAAAAAGTTAGTGGTTTTTTAGGTTCAGCTGATAAACCTACTCCAATCTCTGATAATGAAATAAAGAGAATTCTCGGTCAAGTTTCAGAAAGTGCTGTGTCACAAAAAGCTGGTGTAAGCTTCGAAATTGGAGAAAAAGTTAAGGTTTGTGATGGTCCATTTGCATCTTTTAACGGTTTAATTGAGGAAATAGATGAAGAAAAATCTAGACTTAAAGTGTCAGTTTCTATATTTGGTAGAGCAACTCCTGTAGATTTAGAATTTAACCAAGTGGAGAAAAATTAGATGGCAAAAGAAATTGTTGGGTATGTAAAATTACAAATTAAAGGCGGTCAAGCAAACCCTGCACCGCCCGTAGGGCCAGCACTAGGTCAAAGAGGAATTAATATTATGGAGTTTTGTAAAGCATTTAATGAAAAGACAAAAACCTTCATGGGAAAACCAGTTCCTGTAGTTATCACTGTTTACAAAGATAAAAAATTTGATTTTATTATTAAATCTCCTCCAGCATCTCATTTTATAAGAGAAGCTGCAAAATTAAAAAGTGGATCTAGTGAACCCGGAAGAGTTGTTGCCGGATCTATAACAATGAAACAAGCAGAAGCGATAGCAAAGGAAAAAATGAAAGATCTAAATGCATTTGATATTAAAGAGGCTACTAAAATTATTTGTGGATCTGCTAGATCAATGGGTATTGAGGTTAAAGAATAATTATGAAAAAAGCATCTAAAAGATATCAAGTAATTTTAAAAACAGCGATAAAAGATAAGAAAGTTGGCGTAAAAGATATTTTAGAATTAGTAAAAAAAAATTCAACAACAAAGTTTGATGAATCAATTGATGTATCATTAAAAATAAATTTAAAACAATCAAAAGGTGGTGATTTTAATTTAAGAACAGTTGTAAATTTACCTAATGGCTCCGGAAAAAAAAATAAAGTTGCTGTGTTATGTGAATCGGATAAAACTGAGGAGGCTAAAAAAGCTGGTGCGGATGTAGTAGGATCAGATGATCTTATTGAAAAAATTGCTGCAGGAAAATTTGATTTTACAAAATTAATTTGCACCCCTGCTATGATGAGCAAAATAGGAAAACACGGAAAAGTTTTAGGTCCAAAAGGGCTTATGCCCAACCCTAAGTTAGGAACTGTATCGACTGATATAAAAAAAGCAGTTAAAGATATAAAAACCGGATTAGTAGAGATAAGGAATGACAAAGATGGGAATCTAGGCTCTTCAATAGGAAGAAAAAGTTTTTCTACTGAAAAATTACTGGAAAATTATAATCATTTTATTGAAAGCGTAAAAAAAGAAAAACCAGACACTATAAAAGGAGAATTTGTAAAAAATATTTTTCTTACCTCTACAATGGGAATATCTTTTAAAGTAGGAGCGAAGTAAAAATTATGATGTCAAAAGAAGCCAAAAAAAATTATGTAGAAGAAATGAAGAAAAACTTTACAGAAAACGAATCTGTAATGATTGCTCAATACCAAGGGTTAAACGTAAATGAGCTAGATGCATTGAGAAAAGAATTAAGAGAAAAAGGGATATTATTTAAAATTACTAAAAATAGAATAACAAAAATAGCTGTTAAAGAAACGCCGAAAAAAGATTTAGAAAAATTCTTTATTGGACCTACGGCAGCAGCTATTTCATCAGATCCAATATCTACTGCAAAAATATTAACAAAATTTTCAAAAAATAATGATAAGTTGAAAATTATTGCTGGATTTATGGATGGCAAGGTTTTAGACGAAAAAGAGGTGTCAGTAATTGCCACACTACCATCTTTAGAAGAGGCAAGAGCCAAAATAGTGGGAATTTTAGCTACACCAGCCCAAAAATTAGTGAGTATTTTACTTGCACCTGGCTCAAAAATTGCTAATTTAGCGCGCGCAAAGAGTTTAAAAAATTAAATCACAGGATTGTAAAATGGCAGACTTAAATAAAATTATAGACGAACTTTCTACTTTGACAGTCGTCGAAGCAGCTGAACTTTCAAAACAACTAGAAGAGAAATGGGGAGTAACAGCAGCTGCACCAGTTGCAGCAGCACCAGCAGGTGGAGCAGCAGCTCCAGCTGGAGAGGAAAAATCAGAATTTTCAATTTTTTTAGCATCAGCAGGTGATAAAAAAATTAATGTTATTAAAGAGGTTAGAGCAATAACTGGTTTAGGTTTAAAAGAAGCAAAAGATTTAGTAGAAGCAGCTCCAAAAGAAGTAAAAGGTGGTGTTGCTAAAAAAGATGCTGAAGAATTTAAGAAAAAACTTGAAGCAGCTGGAGCTAAAGTAGAATTAAAGTAAACAAAATTTAAGATCAGATTTTATTGCAAAGTGAAATTTGCGACAAAATTTGTTATATTTAATGCAATTATCTTTTACTCAAAAGAAACATATTAGAAAAAACTTTGGTAAATTAGTTGAAGGTTTATCTATACCTAACCTTATAGAAGTTCAAAAAAATTCTTATAATGAGTTTTTAAAATCTAAATCTTTAAATGAGCAATTAAACGACTTATCTAAAGGTATAGATAAAGTTTTCAAAAGTATTTTTCCTATTGAGGATGGAAACGATAAATCAACCTTAGAATATATTTCTTATAAGTTAGAAAAACCAAAGTTTGATGTAATAGAATGCAAACAAAGAAGTTTGTCATACTCAGCCGCATTAAAAGCAAATTTAAGATTAGTTGTTTATGATATAGATACAGAAAATAATACTAAGCAGATTCTATCAGCCAAAGAGCAAGAAGTATTTATTGGAGATCTTCCTTTAATGACACCAAGCGCTACTTTTATAACAAACGGAGTCGAAAGAGTTGTAGTAAATCAAATGCATAGAAGTCCTGGAGTTTTTTTTGATCACGATAAAGGTAAAACTCATGCAAGTGGAAAACTTTTGTTCAATTGTCGAATAATTCCAGGCAGAGGATCATGGTTAGATTTTGAATTTGATCCAAAAGATACCTTGTTTTTTAGAATTGATAGAAAGAAAAAACTTCCGATTACAACCTTCTTGTTTGCTTTAGGTTATTCCAAAGATAAAATAATTGAAACTTTTTATTCTACTAATAAGTATTCTTATAATAAAGAAACTAAAAGTTGGATTACGGATTTTGATTTAGATAATTACAAAAGACCACTTAAACTCTCATACGATTTAATAGATGCCAAGAATAATAAAAAAATTCTAGGAAAGGGTGAAAAGCTTAACATTGTTATAGCAAAAAAATTGATAGAAAAAGGATTGAGTTCAATTGCTATACCTAACGACCAAATTATAGGCAAATACCTTGCTAAAGATATTAAAGAGAAAAACGGTGAATTAATAGTTGGGGCGGGATTTGATATTACAGAGGAACAATTAACAAAGATTATAGCTCAAGAAGAAAAAGAGCTTTACATAGTAAATATAGATCCAATTAATAAAGGACCATATATTTTAGAGAGTCTAAAAATTGATAAAAATAATAGCAAAACAGATGCATTAAACGATATTTATAAAGTTTTAAGACCAGGAGAAGCACCATCTGTTGAGGTAGCTGAAGAAATATTTAACAATCTCTACTTTAAAAAAGAAAGATATGATTTGTCTGAGGTTGGTAGAGTAAAACTTAACTCCAAATTAGATTTAAATACCAGTCCAAAAAAAACCATTTTAGAAACTTCAGATATAATAGCTATCATCAAATTTATGTTAGATTTAAGAGACGGAAAAGGAGAAGTCGATGACATTGATCATTTAGGAAATAGAAGAGTTAGGTCAGTTGGCGAACTTGTGGAAAATCAATTTAGAATAGGTCTTTTAAGGATGGAAAGAACTGTAAAAGAAAAGATGTCTACATTTCTTGAAATAGAGTCAGCTATGCCTCAAGATTTAATAAACGCCAAACCAATAACAACATCATTAAAAGATTTCTTCGCAACATCACAACTCTCACAATTTATGGATCAAACTAATCCGTTATCAGAAATAACTCACAAAAGAAGAGTTTCAGCATTAGGGCCAGGAGGCTTAACAAGAGAAAGGGCTGGTTTTGAGGTAAGAGATGTCCACCCAACACATTATGGGAGAATATGTCCAATAGAAACTCCAGAAGGCCCTAACATAGGCTTAATAAATAGTTTAGCTACCTATTGCAGAGTTAATAAATTTGGTTATATCGAAAGTCCTTACAAAAAAGTTGTTAATGGAAAAGTGACATCTGAAATAAAATATTTATCAGCAATTGAAGAAGAAAAATATACTATTGCTCAAGCTAACTCAGCATTAAATAAAGATGGATCTTTTATTGAAGAATTAGTTGCATGTCGAAAAAACTTAAATTTTGAATTATCTTCTAGAGAAAATATAGATTATATTGATGTTTCTCCTAAACAATTAGTTTCGGTTGCTGCAGCCTTGATACCTTTTTTAGAAAATGATGATGCTAATAGAGCCTTAATGGGGTCAAATATGATGAGGCAAGCAGTTCCATTATTGAAACCCGAGTCTCCTTTAGTAGGTACAGGTATTGAAGCTGATGTTGCTTTAGACTCCGGCGTGACAATTGTTGCTAGAAGAAATGGTATTGTTGATAAAATTGATGGTAAAAGAATTGTAGTTAAAGCAACAGATGTAACAGATTTATCTCAATCAGCAGTAGATATTTACAATTTATCTAAATTTCAACGATCTAATCAAAATACATGTATAAACCAAAAACCTTTAGTCAAGGTTGGTGACAAAATCAAAAAAGGAGATATCATCGCTGATGGTCCAGCTACTAAACTAGGTGAATTAGCACTTGGTAAAAATGTAACTGTAGCATTCATGCCTTGGCAAGGTTACAATTTTGAAGACTCAATTTTGATATCTGAAAGATGTGTTACCGATGATGTATTTACCTCTGTTCATATCGAAGAATATGAGTCAATGGCTAGAGATACTAAATTAGGTGCAGAAGAAATTACCAGAGATATCCCTAATGTAAGCGAAGAAAGTTTAAGAAATTTAGATGAATCTGGAATTGTTTATGTTGGAGCTGAGGTTAGACCAGGAGATATTTTAGTTGGAAAAGTTACTCCTAAAAGTGAGACATCTTCAAGTCCAGAGGAAAAATTATTAAGGTCCATATTTGGAGAAAAAGCAACTGATGTTCGAGACTCTTCACTTAAACTACCTTCAGGAAGTACAGGTGTAGTTATCGACGTGAGAGTATTCAATAGACATGGAATAGAAAAAGATGAGAGATCAATTGCAATTGAAAGAGCTGAAATTGAGCTAGTTCAAGAAGATAAGAAAGTAGAAGAAGAAATACTTAATAGAAATATAAAACTAAGAGCTATAGATTTACTTAATAATCAAAGTATTAACAAACAATTCAAAGATCTCAAACCCGGAACAACTTTAAATTTAAATGATTTTGAAAATTTAACTTTAAAAGACTTGTGGAAGATTCCCCTACAAAAACAAGAATTATATAAAGACTTAGAAAAACTTAAAAATCAATTTGAAAATGCATCTGAAGATATAAAACTAAGATTTGAAGATAAAGTTACTAAAATTCAACAAGGAGATGATTTATTACCAACAGTGATGAAAGTTGTTAAAGTTTTTGTGGCTGTAAAAAGAAGATTGATGCCTGGAGATAAAATGGCAGGTAGGCACGGTAATAAAGGCGTAGTTAGTAAAATTGTTCCTGTGGAAGATATGCCATATTTAGAAAACGGAAAACCTGTAGATATAGTTTTAAATCCATTGGGTGTTCCAAGCCGTATGAATGTAGGCCAAATACTGGAAACTCATTTGGGGTGGTCGTGCTCAGAATTAGGTGATCAAATCAAAAAACATTTAAAAAATTTTGAAAAAGAAATAGAAAAAATTAAAGATAAGTTGAAAGAAATTTATGGCAAATCTTATTATGATCAAGTTGTATCAAAATTGTCGAACAAAGAGGTAGCTGAATTAGTTCAAAATTTATCTAACGGTGTTCCAATCGCCACACCAGTTTTTGACGGCGCAAGCACAGATGATATTACGAAGATGTTAGATTTAGCTAAATTACCTAACTCAGGACAAACACACTTATGGAATGGTCAAACAGGCGAAAGGTTTGATAGACCAGTTACAGTTGGAATAATCTATATGTTAAAACTTAATCACCTTGTTGAAGATAAAATTCATGCTAGATCTACAGGACCATACAGTTTGGTTACGCAACAACCATTAGGAGGGAAAGCTCAACTTGGTGGCCAAAGATTTGGAGAAATGGAAGTTTGGGCACTTGAGGCTTATGGGGCGTCCTATACTTTGCAAGAAATATTAACTGTGAAGTCAGATGATGTTGCCGGTAGGACAAAGGTTTATGAAACAATAGTAAAAGGAAATAACAATTTTGAATCTGGTGTACCTGAGTCATTTAATGTTTTAGTAAAAGAAATCAGAGCACTTGGACTTAACATAGAACTTAATTAATTATGGAAAAAAATTTATCTAAAAGCTTTGATAATCAAAATATTACACAAGAAAATAATTTTGATAGCATTAAAATAACTTTAGCGAGTCCAGAAAAAATAAAATCCTGGTCTTATGGTGAAATAAAAAAACCTGAAACGATAAACTATAGAACTTTTAGACCTGAAAAAGACGGTCTTTTTTGCTCAAGAATATTTGGACCTGTAAAGGATTATGAATGCCTTTGTGGCAAATACAAAAGGATGAAATTCAGAGGAATAATATGTGAAAAATGTGGAGTAGAAGTGACCAAATCTAATGTAAGAAGAGAACGGATGGGACATATTGATCTAGCTTGTCCCGTAGCACATATTTGGTTTTTAAAATCTTTACCAAGTAGAATTTCTTTAGCCATAGACATGAAGTTAAAAGAGGTTGAAAAAGTATTATATTTTGAGAGCTTTATAGTAGTAGAACCTGGTTTAACAACACTAAAAAAGGGTCAGCTTATTTCAGAGGAAGCCTTATTAAAAGCACAAGAAGAGTTTGGTGAAGATGCTTTCACAGCAGGTATAGGAGCCGAAGCAGTAAGAGAAATCTTAGTTAATCTAGATTTAAAAAAGGAGCAACAAAAACTTCGAGAGTCTTTAAAAGAGATTAAATCGAAAGTAACAGAAGAAAGAACCATCAAAAGATTGAAACTTATTGAGTCTTTTATAAACTCAGGAAATAAACCTGAGTGGATGATTTTAACATCTGTTCCAGTAATACCTCCAGAACTAAGACCATTAGTACCATTAGATGGTGGAAGATTTGCTACTTCTGATTTAAATGATTTATATAGACGTGTTATAAATAGAAATAATAGATTAAAAAGACTTCTTGATCTAAAAGCTCCTGACATAATTGTGAGAAATGAAAAAAGAATGCTCCAAGAGTCCGTGGATGCATTATTTGATAATGGAAGAAGAGGAAGAGTAATTACAGGTACAGGTAAGAGACCTCTAAAATCTTTAGCTGAAATGTTAAAAGGAAAACAAGGTAGGTTTAGACAAAACTTATTAGGAAAAAGAGTAGACTATTCTGGAAGATCAGTAATTGTAGTTGGTCCAGAGTTAAAATTACACCAATGCGGTTTACCTAAAAAAATGGCTTTAGAGTTATTTAAACCTTTTTTATATGCTAGATTAGATAAGTTGGGATTAGCAACAACAATTAAGCAAGCAAAAAGGTTAGTCGAAAAAGAAAAAAGCGAGGTATGGGACTCTCTTGAACACATCATAAGAGAGCATCCAATTCTTTTAAACAGGGCTCCAACACTTCATAGATTAGGTGTTCAAGCGTTTGAGGCCAAACTTATAGAGGGAAATGCTATTGAATTACATCCGCTAGTATGCGCTGCTTTTAATGCTGATTTTGATGGCGATCAAATGGCTGTCCATATTCCATTAAGTTTAGAAGCTCAACTAGAGGCAAGAGTTCTTATGATGTCTACTAACAATATATTAAGTCCATCAAACGGTAAACCAATTATCGTACCTAGTCAGGACATAGTTTTAGGAATTTATTATTTATCTCAAGCAGAGGAAAGCGACAAAAAACCAAAAGGAATTTTTTCAAGTATTGAGGAAATAGAGCAAGCTTTAGAGAATAAATCTATAAGCTTGCATTCAAAAATAATTTCTACGTTTCAAACTATCGATAAAGATGGAAATAATTTAATTGAAAAATATATTAGCACTGCTGGAAGATTTTTATTAGCTAACGTTTTACCTAAAAACCATAACATTAAGTTTGCATTAGTAAATAAATTATTGACAAAGAAAAATGTTTCGGAGGTAATCGATACTATTTTTAGATATTGCGGTCAAAAGGAGACTGTAATATTTTGCGATAGAATTAAAACTCTTGGGTTTAAGCATGCATTTAAAGCAGGAATATCTTTTGGTAAAGACGACTTAATAATCCCTAAAACGAAAGAAAATTTAATAAGTAGTACAAAAAAACAAATAGAGGAGTATGAAAAACAATATTCAGATGGTTTGATTACTAGAGGTGAAAAATATAATAAAGTAGTAGATATATGGTCTAAATGCACAGATACAGTTGCGAATGAAATGATGAAAGAAATTTCCTCTGCAGAAAAAGTGTATGACGATGATAGAATAGAAACAAATTCAGTTTATATGATGGCTGACTCTGGTGCCAGAGGATCCCAAGCACAAATGAAACAGCTAGCTGGTATGAGAGGATTAATTGCTAAACCATCAGGTGAAATTATTGAAACGCCAATTATTGCAAATTTTAAAGAAGGTCTGTCAGTTCTAGAATATTTTAACTCAACTCATGGGGCTAGAAAAGGGTTAGCGGATACAGCATTAAAGACTGCTAACTCTGGATATTTAACAAGAAGATTATGTGATGTTGCTCAAGATGTTCAAATTACTAAAAAAGAATGTGATTGTAAAACAAAATCCTCTGTTACAATTTCAGAAATTATAGAGGGCGGAAATATTTTAGTAAGCTTATCTGAAAGAGTTTTAGGTAGAGTAATAGCTGAAAATATCAAAAATCCTGTAACAGGGGAGGTAATTATTAAAAAGGAGAAATTAATTGATGAAAATGATTGTGAAAAAATTGATGCTGCTGGAGTAAAATCAGTTAATGTTTATTCAGTTATAACTTGTGGTTCTACAAGAGGTGTTTGCGCAATGAGTTACGGAAGAGATTTAGCTAGAGGTAAATTAGTGAGTGTGGGAGAGGCAGTAGGTATGATCGCTGCTCAATCAATCGGTGAACCTGGAACTCAATTAACTATGAGAACATTCCACGTGGGAGGTACAGCTCAAATAAAAGAAGAGTCTCAAATTATTTCTCAAACAAAAGGTAAATTAAATATTATTAATAAAAACTTAATTGAAGACTCAAAGAAAAATATAATTGTTATGGGAAGAAATACTCAACTAAGTATTGAAGATGATAACGGAAGACAACTTGCAATTTATAAAGTTAACTATGGATCAAAATTATTCTTTAAGGATGGAGATACAGTTGAAAAAGGAAAAAAAATAGCAGAGTGGGATCCATATACATTACCAGTAATTGCAGAAACTAGTGGTATTGCTAATTACATGGATTTAATGGAGGGAAGTTCTTTAACTGAAACTTTAGATGATGCAACAGGTTTATCGTCCAAATCAGTTACAGATTGGAAATCTTCTTCTAAAAATTCTGAATTGAAACCGAGAATAACACTAAGAAATGAAAAAGGTGAAATAATTAAAAAAGCTGACGGCAATGAAGCCAGATACTATCTTGTTCCTGATACAATTTTATCCGTAAAAGATGGTCAAAAAATTTCTGCAGGTGATGTTTTAGCTAGATTACCTAAAGAAACATCTAAAACGAAAGATATAACAGGCGGTTTACCAAGAGTTGCTGAACTGTTTGAAGCGCGGAGACCAAAAGATAGCGCAATTATTGCTGAAAATGATGGAGTGATAGAATTCGGGAAAGAAGTAAGAGGTAAACAAAAAATATCTATAGTGTCATCTAATGGAGAAACATCTAATTATCTAATTCCAAAAGGAAAGCACGTAAATTTCAATCAAGGTGAAAAAATTAAAAAGGGTGAATACCTATTAGATGGAAGTCCAGCACCACATGATATATTGAGAATTTTAGGTGTTGAAAAACTTACTGAATATTTTGTATCTGAAGTGCAAGAGGTCTATAGACTACAAGGCGTAGTTATTAACGATAAGCATATAGAAACAATAGTAAGACAAATGTTAAAGAGAGTTGAAGTTAAAGATCCTGGAGACTCAGAATTATTAGTCGGTGAGGTAATTGACTTGTTAGATATAAATGTAATTAATGATAAACTAAGGGCTGAAAAAAAGAAACCTGCAGTTTATGAAAGAGTTTTATTAGGTATTACAAAAGCTTCTCTTCAAACTAATTCATTTATTTCTGCTGCATCTTTTCAAGAAACTACTCGTGTTTTAACAGATGCGTCAATAAAAGGTAAAACTGACTCTCTGGAAGGATTAAAAGAGAATGTAATAGTAGGTAGATTAGTACCTGCTGGAACTGGCCTAACCAAAATTGAGTGGGATAAGCAAGCTAGAGAGCAAGATAAAGCAAGATTAGAAGAATTAAAAAAACAAGAGCTAGAATCCGCATCAGAAGCGCCAGAACAAACAGCTTAAGTACAATTTAAATCCGCTTAAATATTGACTTTTATCGATTCAGTGCTAGTTTACGGCAAATTTTGAATGTTAGAAGTAGGGTCTTTTATAACCTTAAACACTAACAAAATAATCTAAAGGGTTTACCTAATTCTACTTCAAAATATTATTATGCCAACTATTAATCAGTTGATTAAAAAAAGTAGAGTTAAACCTGTTGCTAGAAATAAAGTTCCAGCACTAGAAAGACAACCCTTAAAAAGGGGAGTTTGTGTTAAAGTTTATACAACTACTCCGAAAAAACCTAATTCAGCATTAAGAAAAGTTGCGAGGGTAAGATTATCAAATGGATTTGAAGTGACCGCTTATATTCCTGGAGAGGGACATAATTTACAAGAACACTCAGTGGTTTTATTACGTGGCGGACGTGTTAAAGATTTACCAGGAGTTCGATATCATATCTTAAGAGGAAACCTAGATACCCAGGGAGTGGCTAATCGTAAACAAAGAAGATCATTATACGGTGCAAAAAAACCAAAATAAGTTATGTCAAGAAAACGAAAAGCTCCAGTTAGAAAAGTTTATCCAGATCCAAAGTTTCACTCTGAGGTCGTTTCTAAATTTATTAATTCAATAATGTATGATGGGAAGAGGTCAACTGCAGAAAAAATTCTTTATGATGCATTAGAAAAAATAAAATCAAAGAATAACGATGATCCTTTAAAAATTTTCAATACAGCGATAAGTAATGTAAAACCAAACCTTGAATGTAGATCGAGAAGAGTAGGAGGTGCAACTTATCAAGTTCCTGTTGAAGTAAAGGCTAAAAGAGCACAAGCCTTAGCTTTAAGATGGATTATGGATGCTACAAGAAAAAGAAAAAATAAAACTATGGCAGAAAAGTTATATGCTGAAATTTTAGATGCATCTCAAAATAAAGGTTCAGCAATAAAAAAAAGGGAAGATACACACAAAATGGCGGAAGCAAATAAAGCTTTCGCTCACTTTAGGTGGTAAAATATTATGGCCAAATATACTTTAGATAAATATAGAAACATTGGTATCATGGCACATATAGATGCTGGAAAAACAACTACGACTGAAAGAGTTTTATATTATACTGGTAAAAGTCATAAAATAGGCGAGGTTCATGATGGTGCAGCAACTATGGACTGGATGGAACAAGAACAGGAGAGAGGAATAACAATTACCTCAGCTGCAACCACTTGTTTTTGGCGAGACCATAGAATTAATATTATAGATACTCCAGGACACGTAGATTTTACAATTGAAGTTGAGAGATCATTAAAAGTTTTAGATGGAGCTGTAGCAGTCTTCGACGGTGTGGCAGGTGTAGAACCTCAATCTGAAACTGTGTGGAGACAAGCAGATAAATATAAAGTTCCAAGAATTTGCTTTGTAAATAAGCTGGATAGAACAGGTGCAGATTTTTATAGATGTGTTGACATGATCAAAGATCGACTAGGATGTAAACCTCTTGCTCTTCAATTACCTATTGGTTCAGAAGCTGATTTAAAAGGTGTTGTTGACTTAGTCAAAATGAAAGGCGTTGTTTGGCAAAATGAAGATTTAGGAGCAAAATTTGATTACGTCGACATTCCAGAGGATTTAAAAGAAAAAGCAAAAGAATATAGACAAAATCTTGTGGAAACAGCTGTAGAAGAAGATGAAAAACTAATGGAAGCTTACTTAGAAGGTAATGAACCTTCTGAAACAGATTTATTAAAATGTATTAGAAAAGGTACCTTAAATTTTAATTTTGTTCCAATTTTAACAGGTTCAGCCTTTAAAAATAAGGGTGTTCAGCCTTTGTTGGATGCTGTCATAGATTATTTACCAAGTCCTAAAGATATTGGTTCAATTGAAGCAACCAAATTAAATTCTGAAGAAAAATTACAAATGAAGTTTGAGGACAGTGAGCCATTTTCAGCATTGGCTTTTAAAGTTGCAAATGACCCATTTGTTGGCTCATTAACTTTCATACGTATTTATTCAGGAAAATTACAAGCAGGGACTGCCGTTTACAATTCATCCACTGAAAAATCCGAGAGAGTTGGTAGAATGTTATTAATGCATGCCAATTCTAGAGAGGACATTAAAGAGGCGAATACAGGAGATATTGTTGCTCTTGCAGGTTTAAAAAATACAATAACAGGTCACACTTTATGTGAGCAAAATAAACCAATTTTGCTTGAACCTATGGAATTTCCTGATCCAGTAATTGAAATTGCAGTTGAGCCAAAAACCAAAGGTGATCAAGAAAAAATGGGAGAAGCTTTGAATAGATTAGCCAAAGAAGACCCATCCTTCAGAGTAAGTTCAGATGAAGAATCTGGTCAAACTATTATTAAGGGAATGGGTGAACTTCACTTAGATATAATTGTTGATAGAATGAAAAGAGAATTCAAAGTTGAAGCTAATGTTGGCGCTCCACAAGTAGCATACAGAGAAACAATTCTTGGTAATTCAGAAGTAACTTATATTCATAAAAAACAAAGTGGTGGTTCTGGTCAATTTGCTAAAGTAACTTTAAGTGTTGAACCTTTGGAACCAGGAAAAGGTAGAGAGGTTGACAACAAAATTAAAGGCGGTGCAATTCCAAAAGAATTTATCCCAGGTGTTGAAAAAGGTGTTTTAAGTGTTGCAGACAGTGGTATCTTAGCCGGCTTTCCTGTGATTGATTATAAAGTAACAATTTTAGATGGTCTTCACCACGATGTAGATTCGAGTGTACTTGCATTTGAAATAGCATCAAGAATGTGTTTTAGAGAAGCATGCACAAAGGCAACTTTAAAACTTCTAGAGCCTATGATGAAAGTTGAAGTAGTTACACCTGAAGAATTCATGGGCGATGTTATTGGAGATTTAAACAGTAGAAGAGGTCAAGTTGCTTCAACAGAAGCGAGAGGTAACGCAACAGCAATAAATGCAACAGTTCCTTTGGCAAACATGTTTGGATATATAAATAATTTACGTTCTTCAACTCAAGGAAGAGCACAATATACAATGCAATTTAGTCATTATGATAAAGTACCTCAAAACGTTCAGGATGAAGTAACAAAAAAACTAGCTTAATTTATGGAAAATCAAAATATAAGAATACATTTAAAAGCCTACGATAACAAAATTCTCGATCTATCAACTGAGGAAATAGTTAATACAGCTAAGAGGACAGGAGCACAGGTAAAAGGGCCTATTCCATTACCGACTAGAATAGAAAGATACACAGTATTAAGATCTCCTCATATAGACAAAAAAAGTAGAGAACAATTTGAGTCAAGAACACATAAAAGATTAATTGACATAATAGAGCCAACACCACAAACAGTAGAAGCATTAATGAAACTTGATCTAGCTTCTGGTGTTGATATTGAAATAAAGATTTAAATTATGAGTATAGGATTATTAGGAACAAAAATAGGCATGACAAGAGAGTTCATGGAAACAGGTCAGTCTGTTCCAGTAACAGTAATTAAAGTAGAAAAAGGAAGAGTTCTAGATGTAATAACAAATGAGAAAAGGGGCTATAATGCAGTAAAAATTGGTTTCTTTAAACTTAAAAACTCTAAATTATCTAAACAAATGAAAGGTTATTTTGCAAAAAAAAATACTGAACCAAAAAAAATTCTAAAAGAATTTAGAGTTGATAGTAGTGATCAATACAAAGAGGGAAATGAATTAGGTTTAGAAATTTTTAAAGATAAAAAATTTATAGACGTAAGATCAAGAACTGTAGGAAAAGGTTTCGCGGGTGTTATGAAGAGATGGAATTTTGGTGGTTTGAGAGCATCTCATGGTGTTTCGGTTTCTCATAGATCACATGGATCAACTGGTCAAAGACAAGATCCTGGTAAAGTTTTTAAAGGGAAAAAAATGGCTGGACACATGGGAGACAAAATAAGAACAATGTTAAATTTAGAAATAGTAAGATCTGATTTAGAAAATAATCTATTATTTTTAAAAGGTTCTATACCTGGCTCAAAAAACTCAACAGTTTTTTTGCGAGAGTCTGTAAAAAATGTAACAAGAAAAACTATAAAAGAGAAACATGAGGCTAAAGTTAAGGAAGCTGCTGCAAAGAAAGGAAAAAAGTAAGTGAAATTTCCTCTTTTAAATATAGACGGTTCAAAAACTAATTCAATCGAGATTTCTGATAAATTAGTAAAACTTAAAGTTAATTACAAACTTATAAAATTTGTAATAGATTGGCAACTAAATCATTTAAATCCTAGGGTAGCGAGAACAAAACAAAGAAATGAAATTAAAGGTTCTACAAAAAAAATTGTTCCTCAAAAAGGAGGAGGTGGAGCAAGACATTCAAGCCGAAAAGCACCTTTATTTGTTGGAGGAGGTGTAGCACACGGACCCAAAGGAGCTGTTTATAAGATTAAAAAAATAAATAAAAAAGTAAGAAAACTTGCTCTTGCGCAAACTTTATCAAAAAAAACTTCCGATAAAAATTTACATATTTTAGCTGATGTAAAAAAGGAAGTTAAAAAAACAAAAGAGTTTAATAAATTTTTAGAAAAAAACAAATTAGCTGATGTTTTGATTATAACTGATACTGACTCTATGAAAAATATAAATAGATCTGCCAGAAATATTAAAAATGTCAAAATAATTAAAGAAGAGGGTACAAATATTTATGATTTATTTAATTATAAAAATGTAATTATCACATCAACTTCTGCAAAAAAAATACAAGAAAGAATTTTAAATGAAAAAAATTAACTATATAGACTCAATCAGAAATCCTATAATTACTGAAAAAGCAACAATTTTATCAGAACAAAATAAAACTGTTTTTAAAGTTCATGAAAAAGCTAATAAAAAAACTATAAAAAAAAATATTGAAAAATTATTTAAGGTTAATGTGATAAAAGTAAATATAATAAATCAAAAATCCAAATTAAAAATGAAACAGGGACAAAAATCATTTAAGAGCGGGTATAAAAAAGCGATAATAACACTTAAAAAAGGTCAAAGCATAGACCTAACTACTGGTATTTAATTTATGGCACTAAAAACTTTTAAACCATATACAAAATCAACTAGAGGCACGGTTGTTCTAGATAAAAGCGCTTTGTGGAAAGGTGCACCCTATAAACCTCTTACTAAAGGACAAAATTTTACTGGAGGCAGAAATAACAATGGTCGTATTACGTCAAGACATATTGGAGGAGGTTCAAAGCACAAATATAGAGTTATTGACTTTTATAGAAAAAAAAAGAATGTACCTGGTACTGTTGAAAGAATCGAGTACGATCCAAATAGAACTGCTCACATTGCACTAATTTCTTATAAAGACAATGAGAAAGCTTACATTATTAGTCCACAGGGTTTAAAACAGGGAGATATAATAGAATCAGGTAAAAATGTTGAAATCAAAATAGGTAACTCATTAGAATTAAAAGACATTCCTCCTGGAACTTCTATACATAATGTTGAATTAATTCCTGGAAATGGTGCAAAGCTTGCTAGATCAGCTGGTTCCTCTGTTACTTTATCAGGATATGACGGAGACTATGCAATATTAAAACTCGCATCAGGTGAAACAAGAAAAGTAAGCAGTTCTTGTATTGCAACTATTGGAACTGTATCAAATCCTGATCAGAAAAATATTAAAATTGGTAAAGCGGGTAGAAATAGGTGGAGGGGTAAAAGACCACAAACTAGAGGAGTTGCAATGAACCCAGTCGATCACCCGCATGGTGGAGGGGAAGGAAAAACTTCAGGGGGTAGAAGCCCAGTATCTCCATGGGGGCAATCTGCTAAAGGTTTAAAAACTAGAAGACCAAAAAGAAGTGATAAATTAATTATTACTAGAAGAAAAAAGAGGAAAAAATAATGACTAGATCTGTTTGGAAAGGTCCATTTGTACATCCGAGTTTACTAAAAAAGATAGATAAACTTAAAGATGCCCCTAACAAAAAACCTATCAAGACTTGGTCCAGAAACTCGACAATCATTCCAGATTTTGTAGGTCACAGTTTTATGATACATAATGGAAGATCTTTCATACCAATAACTATATCTGAAGAAATGGTTGGTCATAAATTAGGTGAGTTTGCACCTACTAGAACTTTTAAGGGACATACACCTGCAGATAAAAAAGCAGCAGCAGCTCCTACAACGGCAAAACCAGAGGGAGTTAAAAAATAATGGATAAAAACACTTCTCTTGTAAAGGCAATAAATAAAAATGTAAGAACAAGTCCAAGAAAACTTGCTTTAGTATGTAACTTTATTAAAGGAAAAAAAGCAGACGTTGCCTTAAGAGATTTAGAATTTTCAAGAAAGAGAATTGCTAAAGATGTTAGCAAAACTGTAAAATCTGCTATATCAAATGCTGAAAATAATCATCAATTTGATATTGATAATTTATTTGTAAAAGAAGCATATGTAGGGAAATCTTTGGTAATGAAAAGATTTAGGCCTAGAGCCAAAGGAAGAGCTAGTCCTATAAAAAAACCATTTAGTAGAATTACAATTGTACTAGAAGAAAAAAAAGAAAAAAAGGTGAGTAAATAATGGGACAAAAAATAAATCCAATAGGACTTAGGCTTGGAATCAATAGAGGATGGGACTCTACCTGGTTTGCAAAGAAAAAAGACTTTGGAAGATATTTAATCGAAGACTTTAAAATTCGTAAATATATTAAAAAAAATATTTTGAACTCTGGAGTTTCAGAAATAATTATTGAACGTTCGTCAAAAAAATGCACTGTTTCGATTCATACTTCTAGACCAGGTTTTGTTATTGGAAAAAAAGGTGCTGACATAGAGAAAATCAAAAAAAATATAATGAAAATCACCGAAGGTGATGTAACTGTTAATATTAAGGAAATTAAAAAACCAGAACTTAATTCAAATTTAGTCGCTGAAAATATTGCACAACAATTAGTCAAAAGAGTCGCGTATAGAAGAGCAATGAAAAGAGCAATGCAATCAGCTATGAGGCTTAATGCAAAAGGGATTAAGGTAATGTTAAGCGGACGATTAGCTGGAAATGAAATTGCTCGTACAGAATGGTTAAGAGAAGGGAGTATCCCCTCACATACTTTGAGGGCTGATATTGATTACGGTTTTGCGGAAGCGCTTACCACTTATGGAATAATTGGTGTAAAGGTGTGGATTTATAAAGGTGAATTAATGGCTAAAGATGTTGAAAAAGAAAAAAAGGAAAGGGTAAAAAATGCTACAGCCAGTCAGAACTAAATATAGAAAGGCATTTAAGGGTAGAATACATGGAAATGCCACTAGAGCTGTAAAACTTAATTATGGGCAATTCGGTTTAAAAGCTATTCAACCTGAGAGAATTATAGGAAAACAAATTGAAGCTGCCAGAGTTGCTTTGACACGTTATATGAAAAGAACCGGCAAGGTATGGACAAGAATATTTCCAAATATACCGGTATCAAAAAAACCAACAGAAGTAAGAATGGGTAAAGGAAAAGGGTCTCCTGAATATTATGCATGCAGAGTAAAACCTGGAAGAATTATTTTTGAGGTTGATGGAGTAAGTGAGGAAATAGCAAGAGAGGCACTCTATAAGGCATCTGCTAAGCTTCCAATTAAAACTAAATTTGTAAAAAGATAATGAAAAAAAAGAAAGAAGATAAAAAGTTAACTAAAGATCAAGCAGAAAAAAAAATCTTAATGTTGAAGAAAGATTTATTTAATATAAGGTTTAAAAAAGTTAATAATCAAATTACTAATCCCGCGCAAATAAATGAAATAAAAAAAAGTATAGCTAGACTATACACAACTATTAAAAATACAAAATGACAAAAAAAGTTTTAAAAGGAATAGTTACAAGTGCAAAAAATAATAAAACAGTTGTTGTTGAAGTTGTGAGAAAATTTAAGCATCCATTTTACGAAAAAGTAATTAAACGATCAAAAAAATATCATGCTCATGATGAAAAGAACAAATTTAAAGAAGGTGAAAAAGTTTCAATAATTGAATGTAAACCTTTTTCAAAAAAGAAAACCTGGCAGGTAATGGAATAATGATACAAATACAAACAGAATTATCGGTAGCAGATAATACGGGAGCAAAGAGAGTTGAGTGTATAAAAGTTCTTGGTGGTTCTAAAAGAAGATATGCTTCTGTAGGTGATATAATTGTTATAAGTGTTAAAGATGCTATACCAAAAGGTAAGGTTAAAAAAGGAGCTGTACACAAAGCAGTTGTAGTTAGAACAAGAAAAGAAATTTTCAGAAATGATGGCTCCAAAGTTCAATTTGATAAAAATGCAGTTGTTTTAACAGACGATAAAGGTGAACCAATAGGAACTAGAATTTTTGGTCCAGTAACTAGAGAATTAAGAACTAAGGGTCACACTAAAATTATATCATTAGCTCCGGAGGTACTTTAAAATGATCTTGAAAAAAGGAACACAAGTAAAAGTTATATCTGGAAAAGATAAAGGTAAAACCGGTGAAATTTTAGAAATCAATAGAAAATTAGACAGAATTAAAATTAAATCTATAAATATGATTAAAAAACACACTAAACCAACTAAAGAGAATAAGGGTGGAATTATTTCTAAAGAAAATTTCATTCATTCATCTAATGTTGTAAATGTAGATACAAAAAAGAAAGAAAAAAAAACTATAGGTAAAAAATAATGCCAAGATTAAAAACAACATACGAGAAAGAAATTATTTCTAAACTAATGAGTAAACTTTCTTTAAAAAATAAACATGATGTTCCAAAGATTAAAAAGGTGATTTTAAATATGGGATTAGGTGAAGATGCGGCAGATAGCAAAAAACTCAAAGCTTGTGAGGAGGATATGGCTTTAATAGCAGGTCAAAAGCCAATTGTAACAAAATTTAAAAAATCAATTTCAAATTTTAAGACAAGAAAAGGTTCTAATGCTGGAGTTAAAGTAACGTTGAGAGCACAAAGAATGTATGAATTCATAGATAGATTAGTAAACATTGCTTTACCAAGAATTAAAGATTTTAGAGGATTGTCCTCAAAAGGAATAGATAACTCATACAATTATTCTTTTGGAATTAAAGAGCATATTATCTTTCCAGAGGTAAACTTTGATAAAGTAGATAAGATAAGAGGTCTTGATGTCACTATAGTAACATCAAGTAAAAACAAGGAAGGTACATTTGAATTATTAAAAGAATTCAATTTTCCTTTAAATGAAAAAAAAACAAAGGATTTAAATGGCTAAAACAAGTGCGATACAAAAAAATTTAAGGAGAATAAAGTTAGTTAAAAAGTATGCAAAGAAAAGAGCAGCTTTGAAAAAAATTATTAATAATAGAAAATTAGAATTATCAGAAAGATTTGATGCACAATTAAAATTAAATAAACTTCCAAAAAATTCAGCAAAAATAAGAATTAGAAATAGATGTGAAGTATCGGGAAGACCACATGGTGTTTATAGAAAATTAAAAATATCAAGAATTGCACTGCGAGATATGGCTTCAGCAGGTAAAATTCCAGGTATAACAAAATCAAGTTGGTAGGAGGAAAATGACATTTACAGATCCAATAGGTGATATGTTTTCAAGAATTAGAAATGGTCAAATGAGATCATTAAACTCTGTTTATATACCATCGTCTAATTTTAGAAAAAATATTTTAGAAATTCTTAAAAACGAGGGGTACATAAAAGATTATTTTATAGAAAAGACAGAAAATAATAAAACTAGTTTAAAAATTTCTTTAAAATACTATGAGGGTGATCCAGTCATAAAAGAGATTAAAAGAATTTCAAAACCAGGAAGAAGAGTTTATTCAAGAGCAACAAGTATACCTAAGGTGATGAACGGATTAGGTTTAGCAATCTTATCTACTCCAAAAGGAGTTATGAGTGATGCTCAAGCGAGAAAAAACAATTTAGGTGGAGAGGTAATTTGTAAGGTATTTTAATGTCTAAAATAGGTAAAAAAAATATTATTATTCCAAAAGAGTCCTCAATTAAAATTGAAGGTTCTAATCTGACTATTTCAGGTCCCAAAGGAACAACTAAACTTACAATAAATGATAAAATCTTTTCTTCAAAATTAAATGAAAGTGAATTTCAGTTGCTTCCATTAGAAAAAAAAATCGATAAAAAAACATCAATCTTGTGGGGAACATACAGAAGTTTAATAAATAATGCAGTAACAGGCGTATCCACAGGGCATGAAAAAATTTTAGAGTTAAACGGTGTAGGTTTTAGAGCAAATTTAAAAGGTGAAATATTAAATCTACAAATTGGATTCAGTCACGATGTAAATTTTAAGATACCTAAAGGTATTAAGATAATTGTAGAAAAACAAACAATTATTAAAATTAATGGTGTAGATAAAGATTTAGTTTCAAAAATTGCTGCTGATTTAAAGAATTTGAAACCTGTTGAACCTTACAAAGCAAAAGGGATAAAAGAAAGAGGTCAATTTGTTTTAAGAAAAGAAGGTAAAAAGAAATAATGAAAAAAATTAACAATAAGATTAAAAGAAAATTCAGAAATAGAAAAAAGTTAAAAGATGTAAATGTAAATAGATATAGAGTGTCTGTATCAAAATCTTTAAAAAATTTGTCTGCTCAAATAATTGATGATAAACAAAATAAAACATTAGTATCTGTTTCTTCTATTGAAAAAGAAATAAAATCTAAAAATGTAAAGAAAATGGAAAAATCAACTTTGATTGGAGAAATTTTAGCTAAAAGAGCTAAAGAGAAAAATATAAGTGAAGTTTATTTCGATAGGGGTGAATATAAATATCATGGAAGAGTAAAAACTTTTGCTGAAACATTAAGAAAGAATGGATTAAAATTTTAAATGACTGAAAATAAAAAACAAGAAAGCGATATAAAAGAAAAGTTGGTAGCTATTAACAGAATCACCAAAGTTGTAAAAGGTGGGAGAAGATTTGGCTTTGCTGCTTTGGTCGTTGTAGGAAATCAAAAAGGATCTGTAGGTATTGGACAAGGTAAATCAAAACAAGTTCCGGACGCTATTAAAAAAGCTACAGAAGTTGCAAAAAGAAGTTTAATTAAAATACCATTAAAAGAAGGCAGAACACTTCATCACGACGTGAAAGGTAAAAACGGTTCCGGTAAAGTATTTTTAAGATCTGCACCAGCAGGGACAGGAATTATTGCCGGTGGTGCAATTCGGTCTGTATGTGAAGTATTAGGTATACAAGACGTTGTAGCAAAATCTCTTGGTTCTGCTAATCCTCACAATGTTTTAAAAGCTTGTGTAAATGGACTAAAATCACAGAATTCTCCTAAAATTTTATCAGCAATAAGAGGAAAAAAAATTTCGGATATTGTTTTGAAAAGAGAGGCTAAATAATGGAACTTAATACATTAATTAAAAATAATAAAAAAAAAATCAGAGTTGGACGTGGCATAGGCTCGGGTCGAGGCAAAACTTCTTCTAGAGGTCATAAAGGTCAAAAATCTAGATCTGGTGTAGCAATTAAAAGTTTTGAAGGTGGTCAAATGCCTTTATACAGAAGATTACCTAAGAGAGGATTTAAATCAATTAATAAAAATATTACTGCTATTTTAAATCTTTCAAGAATTCAAAATATTATTGACAAACCAAATAATAAAATTAAAAAAAACTTAGACCTTAAAATTTTAAAAGAAAAAAAAATTATTAATAAAAAGTTTAAAAAATTAAAGATTCTTGGTACCGGAGAAATTAAAAATAACATTGAAATATCTGCACATTTTGCATCAAAACAAGCTTTATCAAAAATAGAAAAAGTTGGTGGCAAAATAAGTATAATTAAAAAATAACAGATTATGTCAAGCGAAACACTCAATACTCCTGGTGCGTTTAGTCAAGCTAAAGATCTTAAGAATAGAATATTTTTTACAATTTTAATTTTAATTATTTATAGATTAGGCACTTATGTTCCGTTGGCTGGTATTGATCCTCTAGCTTTAAAAGAAATAATGTCTTCAAGTCAGAAAGGCTTGCTTGGAATGTTTAATATGTTCTCAGGAGGTGCTGTTACTAGGATGGCAATTTTTGCTTTAGGAATAATGCCTTATATTTCTTCTTCAATTATAGTTCAGCTTTTAACTGGCGTATCCGATTATTTTAAAAATTTAAAAGAACAGGGTGAAATTGGAAGAAAAAAAATTACTCAAATTACTAGATATGGAACAGTATTAATTGCCTGTCTTCAAGGTTACGGTGTTTCAGTTGGGTTAGAAAACGCTGGAAACTTAGTTATCGAACCAGGAATTTCATTTAGAATTATAACAACTATTTCTCTCGTAGCTGGAACTACTTTTTTAATGTGGTTAGGTGAACAGATAACATTGAGGGGAGTTGGTAATGGTATTTCATTGATAATATTTTCAGGTATTGTTGCTGAAATTCCAAGAGCTTTAGCATCAACATTTGAACTTGGTAGAACTGGAGCTTTATCTGCAGTGATGATAGTTGGAATTTTTGTTTTAGTAATTCTAACAGTTTTATTTATTGTATTTTTCGAAAGAGCAATGAGAAAAATACTAATTAATTATCCTAAAAGACAAGTTGGAAATAAAATGTATGGAGGAGAGTCATCTCACCTTCCTTTAAAAATAAATACAGCAGGAGTTATTCCGGCAATATTTGCATCTGCTTTGTTACTTTTACCAATTACTATTTCAAATTTTGGTTTTGCAGAATCTGACACTTTTTTAAAAATTTCATCAATGTTTACCCAAGGTCAGCCGCTATATATGTTGCTTTATGCATCTGGAATAATTTTCTTCTCTTTTTTTTACACATCAATAGTTTTTAATCCAAAAGAGACTGCTGAAAATTTACGAAAATACGGAGGTTATATACCTGGCATAAGACCAGGTGAAAGAACAGCCGAATATATTGACACAATATTAATGAGACTTACAACTGTTGGAGCGCTATATTTAACTTTTGTTTGTTTGATGCCAGAATTTTTAATTGCTAAATATCCAATACCATTTTATTTAGGCGGAACTTCAATATTAATTGTGGTTGTAGTTGCTATGGACACTGTTACACAAGTACAAACAAGATTAATGAGCTCGCAGTACGAGTCATTAATTAAAAAAACAAAATTTGGTAAATAACTAAGTAAATGAATATAGTTATTTTTGGACCACCTGGAGCAGGTAAAGGCACACAATCCAATTTAATTGCTAAAAACTTTAAATTACATCAACTTTCAACCGGTGAACTATTGAGAAAAGAAATTAAGAATAAAACTGAATTGGGTTTAAAAATATCATCAATAATAAACTCTGGGAACTTGGTTTCAGATGATATTGCAGGAAATCTGATAGAGCAATATATTTCAAATAAAAAATACAAAAATAGATTAATTTTTGACGGATATCCCAGAAACCTTGTTCAAGCAAAGAATTTAGATAATTTATTAAAAATACATGATCAAAAAATAGACATTGTTTTAAAGTTATCAGTAAGTTTAGAAATTATTAAAACTAGGATTATAGAGAGAAAATCTTTAGAAAATAGAGCTGATGATAATGAAAAAATTGCTATAAAAAGATATGAAACTTACGAAAATAACATAAAGCCTGTAATTGATTTTTATAAAAAATCTAATTTATTGAAAGTCGTTAATGGTGAGACATCTGTATCTCAAATTAGCACTGAAATTAGCCGTTTAATAGAGGGTATCAAGGGTTGACTTTAAGAGATTAGCCAATATAAATACGCATAAAATAACAAATCATTAATATATGGCTCGTATCGCAGGGATAAACATTCCACAAAATAAAGTTGTTAGCATCGCATTAACATATATACATGGTATAGGTTTACATTCTTCAAAAAAAATATGTAATAAATTAGATATTCCTTCCTCAAAGAGAGTTAACGAATTATCAGAGGAGCAAGTTTTAAAAATTAGAGAATATATAGACGCAAATCATAAAGTTGAAGGAGATTTAAGAAGAGAAGTATCAGTAAATATAAAAAGGTTAGTTGATTTGGCTTGTTACAGAGGAACTAGACACAAAAAAAAATTACCTGTTAGAGGGCAAAGAACACAATGTAATGCAAGGACAAGAAAAGGTAAAGCGATAGCAATTGCTGGAAAAAAACTAACTCCTCTTAAAAAATAAAATCTTAAATGAATAAAAAAAATAATAAAGTTGATAAAAAAGTTGAAAACAAAACTGCAACGAAAGATACAAAAAAAATAGAAACAAAAAAAATTAGTACTTTCAAAAAAAAGAAGAAAATTAAAAAAAATATTACTTCAGGAATAGCTTATGTTTACTCAACTTTTAACAATACAATCATTTCAATCGCTGATGAAGGAGGAAACGTTGTTTCCTGGTCATCTGCAGGAGCAAAAGGTTTTAAAGGATCAAGAAAATCTACACCTTACGCAGCTCAAGTAGCTGCAGACGATGCTGGAGCAAAAGCTTTTGAACAAGGATTAAGAACACTTACAGTTCAAGTAAAAGGTCCAGGTTCAGGTAGAGAAACAGCTTTACGATCATTACAATCAAGAGGATTTAAAATTTTATCGATAAAAGACACTACCCCTATGCCACATAATGGAGCGAGACCACCAAAAAGAAGGAGAGTATAATGCAAGCCACATCGAATATTATAGATAAAAATTGGAAAGCACTTATTAAACCAAACAAATTAGATATTACAAGCAATGAAGATAAAACTATAGCGAAAGTTGTTGCTGAACCTTTAGAGAAAGGTTTTGGACAAACTATAGGAAATTCTTTAAGAAGAATTTTATTATCATCTATTCAAGGTGCAGCTGTTACAGCTATTCAAATAGATGGCGTTTTACATGAATTTTCCTCTATTAAAGGTGTAAGAGAGGATGTTACTGATATAGTTCTTAATGTTAAAAACTTAGCGATTAAATCTTCATCATCTAGTCCAAAAAAAATTGTTTTGGACATAAAAGGACCAAAAGAAGTCAAAGCAAAAGATATTACCCTTGTTTCAGAAATTGAAATTTTAAATCCAGAATTAACAATATGTAATTTAGACGAAAAAACCCATTTTCATATGGAATTAATGGTAAGTACTGGAAAAGGTTATGTTCAAGCTCCAAAAAATAAAACAGAAGATAGTCCACTTGGTTTAATTTCAATAGACTCTTTGTTTAGTCCTGTAAAAAAAGTTTCATTTTCAGTTGAAAATACTAGAGCCGGTAGCGCTTTAGACTACGATAAATTGGTTATGACAGTAGAAACGAATGGGACTGTAGATGCTGAAGACGCAATAGCGTATTCAGCTAGAATTTTTCAAGATCAATTATCGATGTTTGTAAATTTTGAAGATCCACAAGAAATTGTTAAAGAAGTTAAATCTACTGAACCAGAATTTAATAGAAATTTATTAAAAAGAGTTGAGGAGCTCGAATTATCAGTTAGATCAATGAATTGTTTAAAAAATGATAATATTATTTATATAGGTGATTTAGTTCAAAAAACGGAACCAGAAATGTTAAGAACACCAAATTTTGGAAGAAAATCACTTAATGAAATTAAGGAAGTTTTAAATACAATGTCATTATATCTAGGCATGGAAATACCAAATTGGCCACCAGATAATATTGCTGAGCTTTCAAAGAAATTAGAGGAAAATAATTACTAATGAGACATGGTGTTGGTTACAGAAAGTTAAATAAAACAAGTGAACATCGTAAAGCTTTATTCAAGAATATGCTTAATTCTTTAATTAAGTATGAGCAAATAGTAACAACTCTACCTAAAGCCAAAGAACTTAAACCACAAATTGATAAAGTAATAACCATTGGTAAAAAAAATGTGTTAAGTAATAAAAAAAGGCTATTTTCTAAACTACAGGATAAAAAATCAGTCACAAAAGTTTTTGAGGAGTTATCAAAAAGATATAGTTCAAGAAAAGGAGGTTATTCAAGAGTTTTAAAAGCTGGATTTAGAACAGGTGATGATGCTCCAATGGCTGTTATTGAGTTGGTCGACAGAAATCCAGAAGCTAAAAAAGTTGACAAACCTAAAAAAACGGAAACTAAAGACAAAAATAAAGAATCCCAAGCTGAACCAAAAGTAGCAAGCAAATAATTTTAGCTTTCATGCCTAAATCCTTTACTGTTGAAGATGATTATAATGACTCACGTCTAGATAAATGGTTTAAAAATAATATAATCAACATACCACACTCTTTATTAGAAAAAATACTAAGACAAAATAAAATTAAAGTTAATAAAAAAAAAACCAAATCATCTTATAGACTTCAAACTGGTGATTTAATCGAGATTTACAATATTTCTAAGTTTAAACCTTTAGATAAAAAAGAAAAGATTAAATATTTACCTAAAGAAAAAGAAATTGGTATCTATGATGATTATGTAATTGAAAATAATGAAAACTTTATAGTAATCAATAAACCAACTGGTATTCCAGTTCAATCGGGCACTAAATCATTTAAAAACATTATAGATATAATAAAAAATACAAAATATTTTGAAAATTCAAAACCTTTTATTGTTCACAGATTAGATAAAGAAACATCAGGAGTTCTGATAATAGCCAAAAATAGAAAGTATGCTCAATTATTTACTTCACTTTTTAGGATTAGGAAAATTCATAAAACTTATTTAGCTATAGTGTATGGAAAAGTTAAAAAATCTATTAAAGTAATGAGAGATGATTTAATTTATTATGAAAATAATAAAAGAATTGTTCAAAAAGCAATATCAAATCTTAAAATTATCAAATCAAACGATGGTTATTCTTTCTTAGAATTAAATCCTATTACTGGAAGAAAGCATCAATTAAGAAAGCAATTACTTAAAATTGGATCTCCTATAATAGGCGATGATAAATATTTTTTAAATGACAGGAAAAGAATAAAAATTAAAAATCTTATGTTACATGCATATAAAATAAAATTTATGATTAATAATATTCAATATAATTTTAAAGCAAAATATAACAATCTATTTGAAGACTTTCTTAAAAAAAATTTTTAAATATCATTGATATTTTTAATAAAAATATTTGCTAAATTACTCTCAAATTTTTTAGGTTTAACTGAAATTAATTTTGTTATTGAAGTCACTTTTTTATTGTCTAAACCGCATGGAACAATTTTTAAATATTGATTTAAATTATTTGAAATATTTATTGAACAACCATGATAGGCTACCCATCTCGAAACTCTTATACCTATTGCTGCGATTTTTTTATCTTTAACCCAAATACCTATATTTTTTTTATCATTTTTGGCTTGAATTTTATAATTTTCTAAAAATTGTATTATGCTTTTTTCTATTGAATTTATTAATTTTCTTATATCTTTTTTTCTTTTGTTTAAATTGATGACAAAGTAAACAATTTTTTGCCCTGGGTTGTGCAATGTTATTTTACCTCCTCTATTCGATTTAACTATTTTTATTTTTTTATCTATTATTTCTTTTTTGTTGAAACTTACTCCAGCTGTATAAGTGGTTGGATGTTCTAGGATCCATAATAATTCTTTATTTGTACCATTTTTTACCTCT
Source organism: uncultured Pelagibacteraceae bacterium (assembly GCA_902615435.1). GTDB lineage: Bacteria > Pseudomonadota > Alphaproteobacteria > Pelagibacterales > Pelagibacteraceae > Pelagilacustribacter. The sequence continues at coordinate 28,264 of CACMOZ010000007.1, read as the reverse complement.
TCAACTCTTTTATTGAGATAAAGCATTGCCGTTTTATAGGGTATACGTTTTTTGCTAATTTTTACTTCTATACTCATTTAATTTGAATTTTATCATTATATAGACTATTAGTCTCAAAAAAACTTTAAGAGGTATTTATGGTTTTACCAAAATCAAGAGAGGCTAAAAATGTCAATTTGGATTTTAATAAGGAATTTATCAGTACATTTACTCAAAATATTGAGAGTGGAAATATTGAATTTATCAATCAAACTTTAAAAGATCTGCATGAAGCAGATATCGCTAATTTAATTGAAAATTTAAATCCTGATACAAGAAATAAATTAATTGAAATTGAGTCATTTAATATTGATCCAGAAATTTTTATTGAATTAAATGAGTCAATTCAAAGTGAAGTTTTAAAACTTCTCTCCATAGATTCTCTTATCAAAATAATAAAAAGATTAGAGTCTGATAATGCTATTAAAATTCTTGAAAACTTATCAAAAGAAATAAAAGAAAAAGTATTAGAAAAACTCCCTCCAAAAGACAAATTTTTACTACAAGAAGGTTTAAGTTACCCTGAGGACTCCGCAGCAAGAATAATGCAAAGAGAATTTACAGCAGTACCAAGTAATTGGACTGTTGGACAAACTATAGATTATTTAAGAGAGGATAAAGATCTACCTGAAGAATTCTTGGAAATTTTTATAGTGGATAATGATTTTAAACCAATTGGGACTGTTCCTTCATCAAGAGTTCTTAGAACTTCTAGAGATTTAAAAATGAACTCTATAATGAGAGAAATGCCTGTTTTAATTTCAGTTAATATGGATAAAGAAGAAGTTGGTCTCACCTTTGAAAATTATAACTTAGTTTCTGCAGGTGTGGTAAATAAAGAAAATAAGTTAGTCGGCATGATTACAGCCGACGATGTTGTTACAGTTGTTCAAGATGAAGCTGAAGAAGATGCCTTACGTTTAGCAGGAGTTGGCGATGAAGAAATCACCGATAGTGTTATGCTAAAAACAAAAAGAAGGTTTAATTGGCTATTATTAAATCTATTTACCGCTTTACTTGCCACTTGGGTTATAAGTTTTTTTGGGGCTTCAATCGAGCAAATGGTAGCTTTAGCTTTTCTCATGCCAATAGTTGCCTCAATGGGTGGAAATGCTGGGATGCAAACTTTAGCAGTTACAATACGAGCAATAGCCACCAAAGAATTATCAAAAAGTAATTTTAATAGAGTAGTTGGTAAAGAATTTTTGATAGGTATTTTAAATGGTATAATTTTTGCAATAATAACTGCAATAATAGTTCAACTATGGTTTAAAGAATTAAATCTTTCACTTTTAATTGGTATTTCAATGATCTTAAACATGATTGTTGCAGGATTGTTTGGAATTTTAGTTCCGGTATCATTAAAAAAATTAAATATTGATCCTGCTTTAGCCTCAAGTGTTTTTGTAACGACTATTACAGATGTTATTGGATTTCTTTCTTTCTTAGGTTTGGGATCTTTTTATTTTTTAAATTAAATATTATCAATTAACCTTACTTTTTTAATGTAGTATGCAAAGAACAAATTATATTTTTTGTTTGGTTTTTTTATTTTTTTAAAACTTTTTGTATTATAGTTTTCTAAATAGTCTATTTTATTTGCACCTAGTTTTATTAAATCTTCTCTAATTTTATTTATCTTAAATAAACTATAATTTTTTTTTAATTTTTTTTTCAAGTTCCTGAGATAATGAAAAATATTAGATGCAATTTTCATTTGACTTTTACTAAGATTTAAATTTCTTGAAGAGCAAGCTATACCATTATTTTCTCTTATAGTTTTGCATTCAATTATTTTAGATTTAATCTTTCTTTTTTTGATGTGTTTTTTAATTAGGAATAGTTGCTGATAATCTTTTTTCCCTAAAAAGATATATCTTGGTTTAATTATTTCTATAAATCTGTTAACTACGTTTAAAACACCTTCAAAATGACCTTTTCTAAATTTACCACATAATTTTTTTGAAGATTTATCTAAGAAAATTTTGTTCTTAGGCCTAAACCCATATATGTCTTTAAATGTTGGAATATATAAATAATCAATCTTCAATTTCTTAAGTAGCTTTATATCCATTTTTATATTTCTAGGATAAGATCTAAAATCACTTTTTTTATTGAATTGTTTAGGATTCACAAAAATAGAGACTAAAGTTTTAAACTTAAATCTTTTAGATTGTTTGATTAATGAGATATGTCCTTTATGTAATCCACCCATTGTAGGCACAAAAGACGTTCCTTTAGTTTTTAAAATCTCCTTTTGAAGGGTATGTTTATCTTTAAATATTTTCATTTCTATAAACCAATGATAATAACTATTATAAGAATCATATGATAAAACAAGCCATTATTCCATTAGCAGGTTTAGGAACTAGAATGCTTCCTCTAACAAGCGTAATGCCAAAAGAGTTAATGCCCATTAATGGTAAACCAAATTTACAATATATATTAGAAGAATGTATTGATGCTGGTGTAAAGGAATTCATTTTCATAATTTCAAAAAAAAAACTATTGATAAAAAAATATTTTTTTAACGATAATTTTTATAAAAAAATAATTAAAAAGAAAAAAGATAAAAGACTTATTGAAGAATTTAAAAAAATAAAAAAATATCAAAAAATGATAAAATTTGTTTATCAGAATAAACCAAAAGGCACAGGTGATGCAGTTTTAAAATGCCAAAAATATATAAAAAGCAGATACTTTTTAATGCTTTTACCTGATGACTTAATAATTAAAAATAATTGTTCTAAAGAAATGATACGATTACATAAAAAAACTAATGGATCTATAATTGCCACAAAAAAAGTAGAAAGAAAATCTTTATCAAGATGGGGAATTTTATCAATTAAAAATAAAAAAAAAAGACATTTTCAAATTAAAGATGTTGTAGAGAAACCTAGCATCAAAAAAGCGCCATCAAATTTCGCAATTATTGGTAGATACATACTACCAACAAAAATCTTTACTGAAATAAAGAAATTAAAACCTGGCCAAGGAGGAGAGATACATATTACTGACGCAATTAGAAGTTTAATTAAGAAAGAAAATAAATTTTACGGAAATATTTTTAAAGGTAAATATTTAGATTGTGGAACTTTGAGTGGGTATATTAATTCAGGAATACAAATATCTAAAGGAAAATAAATGAAACTATGTATGATAGGAACTGGTTACGTTGGATTAGTAAGCGGTGTTTGCTTTGCAGATATAGGAAATCAAGTTATCTGTGTTGATAAAGATACAAACAAAATAGATAAACTTAACTCTGGAATTTCTCCAATCTATGAACCAGGATTAGATGAATTAATTAAAAAAAATTTTATAGCTAAACGTCTCTCATTCACAACAGATATTGATAAAGCTATAAGTATATCAGATATAATATTTATATGTGTGGGAACTCCTACAAAAAAAGGATCAATTAAAGTTGATTTATCTTTTGTTTATAAATGCGCAAAAGAAATATTGAAATATTCAAAAAAAAAAAAGATAATTGTAACTAAGTCTACTGTACCAGTAGGAACAGGTGATGAAATTGAAAAAATTTTAAAAAAAAGGAAAAAATTTTTCACAATAATTTCAAATCCTGAATTTTTACGCGAAGGCGAGGCAATACGGGATTTTAGATATCCTGATAGGATCGTAATAGGATCTAACGAAAAAAAATCCTTTAATATTATGAGAAAACTTTATGCACCCTTAATTAATAAAGGTGCAAAATTTTTTACTACTTCAAGAAGAGGAGCTGAATTAATAAAATATGCATCAAATGCTTTTCTTGCTACCAAAATTACTTTTATTAATGAACTTGCTAACTTGTGTGAAAAATCTGGAGTAGAAGTAGAAGATATCTCGTTGGGTATGGGCTCTGATAGTAGAATAGGCGGCAGATTTTTGCGTGCTGGTCCAGCTTATGGTGGTTCATGCTTTCCAAAAGACACCAAAGGTCTTGTATCAGCCGCAGAGAAATATAAAATAAACCTATCAGTTGTTAAATCAGTAATTAAATCTAATCAAGAAAGAGTTGGTCTACTAACTCAAAGAATTCATAAAATTTTAGGTTCGAATATAAGAAATAAAAAAATTTCTTTTTTAGGTGTTACATTTAAACCAAACACTGACGATATGAGGGATTCTACTAGCCTTAAAATGATACCTTATTTATGCAAAAAAGGGGCAAAAGTTAATTATTATGATCCCTCAGGAGAAAAAAAGGAATTTAGAAAAATCAAAAACTGCAATTACAGAAACAATATAAAATCTAATTGTAATGGTGCAGATCTAGTAATTTTACTTACTGAATGGGATGAATTCAAATCAATAGATTTCAAAAAGATCGTTAAAAATAATAAATTTAAAGTTTACGACCTAAGAAATCTTTATTCTGCTGAAGAAATGAAAAAAAATAAGATTAAATACTACTCAATTGGAAGACCTAATACTAATTAAGTTCAAAGATAGCATCAACTTCGACCGCAACTCCTAAGGGCAAGCTATTCGCACTTACAGCAGCCCGTGTGTGTTCACCTTTTTTATCAAAAATCTTTGCTATAATATCTGAAGCCCCGTTTATAATCTTTGGTTGATCTTTAAAATCATCCGTTGAATTAACATAACCTGTTAATTTGACACAAGATTTAACTTTATCAAAATCTCCTTCACAAGCATTTTTAACATGCGCGACAATACTTAAACCACATCTTTCAGCTGCTTTATAACCTTTCTCTAAATCTAAATCTTTTCCAATCTTACCTGTTATAAGTTTTGCATTTTCATCAATAGATACTTGACCAGATATGTATAATAGTTTTCCAACAATCTTAGTAGCAACATAAGCTCCTACTGGTGCTTTTGGTTCAGGTAGTTTTATATTTAAATTTTTAATATTGTTTTCAATATCACTCATTTTCTTTTACCTTTTTTTTTAGTTTTATCGTATTCTTTTCTTTTTTCAATTAATATAAGAGCTTCATCCATAGTAAGTTCATTTGGATCTTTTTCTTCAGGTATAGTTGCATTCAGAGACTTGTACTTAATATAAGGACCATATTGTCCTTTCATAATTCGAACAGGCTTTTTATCTTCAGGATGTTCTCCAAGATCTTTAATTAGTGAAGAGGAAATTCTTCCAGGCTTAGCTTCAGCTATTAATGTTATTGCTCGATTAATTCCAATAGAAAATAGATCTTCAACATTTTCTAGTCTTGCAGATTTATTTTCGCATTTTAGATATGGACCAAATCTTCCAGAGTTTAAAGTTATGTCTTGCCCATTATCTGGATGTTGCCCTAATACTTTTGGGAGAGAGCATAAATATTTCGCTTTGTTTAAATCAACACTGTCAACATCAATACCTTTTGGAATAGAAACATTTTTGAGATGTTCATTCTCATTTTTTTTCTTTCTACCTTTTTTCTTTTTTGTTTCTAATTCTTCATTTTCTTTTTCATACTGCAAGTAGGGGCCAAATCTACCATTCTTTAAATATATATCTTTACCTTTTTCGTTTTGACCCAGTAACTTAGGTTCTGCTAGGTTATACTGAGCTGCAGCTTTAGCTTTAGATAAAGGTCTAGTAAATTTGCAATCTGGATAATTTGAACATCCTATAAAAGCTCCACCTCTAAAACTATTCTTGAGACTTAGCTCTCCATTGGAACATAACTTGCATTTTCGATCTATAGCGTCTTTATCATCTCTATCAAAAATTAAAGCTCCTAAACTTTCATTTAATAAGTCTAATACTTCTCTAGTTCTCTTTTCTTTAACTTTTCCAACATTTTCATAAAAATCTTTCCAAAAATTATCCAAAACTTGAACCCATTCAATTTTACCACTTGTGATTTCATCGAGCTGATTTTCTAAGTCTGCAGTAAAATTATAATCCACGTATTTAGAGAACAATTTCTCTAAAAAAGCTGAAATCAGCTTACCTCTGTCAGTTGGATTAAACCTTTTATTAACTAATTCGACATAATTTCTCGTTGATAATACTGAGATAATGCTAGCATAAGTGGAGGGTCTCCCTATGCCTAATTCCTCCATCTTTTTCACTAAACTAGCTTCAGAGTATCTTGGTGGTGGATCTGTAAAGTGTTGTTCATCATTAAGCTTAAGTATATTAATTTCTTCTCCGACTTTGACTTCAGGTAAAATATTCTTTGCATCCTCATCAGTTTCTTGAACTTGATACACTTTAAGAAATCCATCAAATTTTACGACTGAGCCGCTAGCTCTAAAGTTGATCTTATTATCATTTGAAGAAATAATTATGGTATTTCTATCAAACTCTGCTGGAGTCATTTGAGATGACAAAGCTCTACTCCAAATTAATTCATAGAGTTTAAATTGATCTGCATTTACATATTTTTTAATATCAGAAGGTTTCCTGCTTATGTTAGTTGGTCTAATTGCTTCATGAGCTTCCTGAGCATTCTTTGCTTTCTTACCCGTATAACTATTCGGAGCCTCTGGTAAATATTTATCACCGTAATCATTTGTAATAAATTTTCTAAAGTCATCAATTGCTTCTTTTGAAATATTAGTTCCATCGGTTCTCATATAAGTAATTAATCCAGTGGTTTCTCCCTCGATATCTACTCCTTGATAAAGTCGTTGTGCAATCTGCATTGTTCTGGAAGCCCCAAAACCAAATCGCCCTGAAGCAGTTTGTTGTAAAGTTGATGTTGTAAAAGGAGCTAGAGGGTTTCGTCTAAATACCTTTGTATTCACATCGGCAATTTTAAATTTTGTTTTATTGATTATATCAACCGCTTTTTGTACTCCTTCTTTATTTTTGAAAGAAAATTTTTCTATTTTATCTCCATTAAATAAACTTAATTTTGAAAAAATATTTTTATTATCTTTGTTCGTAAAGTCTGATGTAAGTGTCCAGTATTCTTCTGGTTTAAATAATTCTATTTCTTTTTCTCTTTCAGTAATAAGTTTTAAGGCTACTGATTGAACTCTCCCCGCTGATTTTGAACCAGGTAATTTTGTCCAAAGAATTGGTGAAATATTAAATCCCACAAGATAATCCAAAGCTCTTCGCGCTAGATAAGCTTCAACTAAAGGTAAATGAATTTCTCTTGGATTTTTGATAGCATCAAGAATTGCTTTCTTCGTAATCTCATTAAAAACAACTCGTTCAAGATGCTTATCTTTTAATAATTTTTTTTTATCTAAGACCTCTTTAACATGCCATGCAATAGCTTCACCTTCACGATCAGGGTCCGTAGCTAAAATAATTTTATCAGAGTCTTCAGCAGCATTTGTAATTTCTTTTAAATATTTTTTTGAAAAAGCGTCTATTTCCCATTCCATTTGAAATTTATTTTCAGGATCTACAGATCCGTTTTTTGAGGGAAGATCTCTTATATGTCCATAGCTAGCTAAAACTAAATAATCTTTACCTAAATATTTATTTATTGTTTTCGCTTTCGCTGGACTTTCAACAATTACTAAGTTCATTATTCGTTTATTTTCAAAATTAAACGAATTTGTCAAATTTATTATTTAAAAACTAGAAAAGACAACACTTATAACTTAATTTTACTTTCTTCAGAATTTTTTAATCGAACTATATTTTCCCGATGTGTGTAAATGATAATTACAAAAAAAATAAAAAGTATTAATGAAAAATTATTTATAAAAAAATATGAGTAAACAAAAACAATCAAAGATGAAATGATCGAAGATAACGACGCGTATCTAAATAAAAAAGACAAAACAAGCCAAGTAATTCCAAAAATTAGAAAAAATTTATATGAAAGTGCTAGCACAACTCCTAGATAAGTTGCAACTCCTTTACCGCCTTTAAATTTTAACCAAACAGGAAAAATATGGCCGATAAAACAAATCAAGGCAGAGTATGAAATTAGATTTTCAAAATAAATAAATGTAAGAACTATAGAAAAATATCCTTTTAATAAATCAAGTATGAGGGTAGCAATTGCAAGAGATTTTTTTCCAGTTCTTAAAACGTTCGTGGTTCCAATATTTCCTGATCCAATTTCTCTTATATCTTTTTTTAAAAATATTTTTGTTAAAACTAATCCAAAAGGAATAGATCCTAATAAATAAGAATACACTGCAACAATAATTAAATTTATATCCATTAATTTGAGTAAACTAGTTGACCGTTAAGATAAGTCATTAAAATCTTCCCTTGAAGATTTCTATTTTCTATAGCTGTATTTTTCGATTTAGATTTTAGTTTATCAGCATCTACTTTCCATGGAGCATCTAAATCAAATATACAAATATCTCCGTCTGATCCTTTTGCCAAAGTCCCTTTTTTAATATTTAATATTTTAGCAGGGTTAATGGTTAAGGTTTCTATTATTTTATTCAAAGGAAGGGATTCATTATGATACATTTCTAAAGAAAGGGGCAGAAGAGTCTCTACACCAATAGCGCCGGTAGCTGCCTGTGAGAATGGTAATCTTTTGCTTTCTTCATCTTCAGGTAAATGATCTGAAACAATTACATCTATTAGTCCATCTTTAATACCTTGAACAAGTGATAATCTATCGTCTTCAAGCCTTAGGGGAGGAGATAATTTTAAAAAAGTCTTAAATTCACCAATATCATTTTCATTTAATGATAAATTATTTATTGAAACACCTACGCTAAATTTTTTACCGTTACTTTTATTTTTTCTAATTACATCTAATGATTGTTTAGATGAAATCTGATTGATATGATATCTACAAGGATAATCACCAAGCAAACTTAAGTCTCTTTCGATTATTATTTTTTCAGCTAGAGCTGATACCCCTTGTAGTCCGAGCCTTGTAGCTATCTCTCCATCGTTGATACAAGTGTTTTTTGAGAGTTCATAGTCTTCCGCATGTTGCATTATCAATACACCAATATCAGATGCATAATCCATTATTCTAGCCATTAGCTCTGTATTTTGAATAGTTCTATTTACATCGCTAAAGCCAATTATTCCTCTCCCAGAAAGTAAACCAAACTCAGTCATTAATTTACCTTCGCATTGTTTGGTCATGGAAGCGCAAGGAAAAAGGTTTACATTGGCTTTGTCTCTTCCTCTTCTAATAATGAAATCAACCATCGAAACGTTATCGATAATAGGTTTTGTATTAGGCATGGTAACTATAGATGTAACCCCTCCAGCTAAAGCAGCTTGGCTAAGAGTTCTAAAGTTTTCCTTATATTCATATCCTGGCTCGCCTACAAAAGCTTTCATATCTACTAACCCTGGAATTAAAATATTGCCTTTTAAATCAATTATCTCAGCATCTTTATTAGCGTCAGTTTTTTTTACATTTTTTCCTATAGCTTTTACTTTTCCTTTATCGTTTAAAATTAAAGAGCCTTTCTCATCCATGCTTTGTGATGGATCTATAATTTTTGCATTAATAAAAATTTTTTCTTTCATTTATTTACAATACTTTTTTAAACAAGCCATTCTTACTGCTACACCTAATTCTACTTGCTCTTTAACCAAACTTACGTTTATGTCGTCTGCAAGTTTTGTATCTATTTCTACTCCTCTATTCATTGGACCAGGATGCATAATCAGCGCATCTTTTTTTGCAAATTTTAATTTCTCTGGAGTTAAACCGTAAAATTCATAATATTCTCTTTTTGAAGGCAAGAATGAACCTTGCATTCTTTCATTTTGCAATCTTAACATCATTACAATGTCACAACCTTCGAGACCTTTCCTCATATCTGTAAAAGACTTAACTCCCATCCTATCAATGGATTTTGGCATTAATGTTTTTGGTGCTATTACATTTACTTCAGCACCCAACATGTTCATTAAATAAATATTTGATCTAGCAACTCTTGAGTGAAGTATGTCACCGCAAATTGCTATCTTAAGTCCTTCAATTTTACCTTTTCTATTAATTATTGTTAAAGCATCAAGTAAAGCTTGAGTAGGGTGTTCTCTTCTTCCATCACCAGCATTAATAACTGCACAATTTACTTTTTGAGATAATAAATTTGGTGCACCAGAGTCTTGATGTCTAATTACAATTAAGTCAGGGTGCATCGCGTTTAAAGTCATTGCAGTATCAATTAAAGTTTCACCTTTTTTAAGTGCTGAGTTGTCCATGTTCATAGACATTACATCCGCACCTAATCTTTTACCTGCCAGATCAAACGAACTTTGAGTTCTTGTAGATGGTTCAAAAAATAAATTAATTTGAGTTTTTCCTCTTAGAACATCTAATTTTTTTGAGCTACTTCTGTTTAACTCAATAAATTTTTTTGCTTCATTTAATATTGCTTTAGCTTCTAATATTGAAAGATTTTGAATACCAAGAAGATGTTTGGGAGAGTTTTTAATAGCTGTATTGTTTTTCTTAACTGCCATTAAAATCAACTCTATAGGCGTTTTATAGTATCAGATCAAGTATTTTCTTTAGTTAGGTAGTCCAAGGCTCCTTGAAGTATAAATTGTGCAGAATTCTCATCTAATTTGCTTATTTTTTTTGATGTGTTTGATGCCAAATCATTAGATAAATTGAATGCTCCCTGACTTGATAATCTCTCATCCCATAAAGTGACATTTTCAGTAACATCTTTTGATAGATTAATAGCTAAATCTTTAGCTGATTGCGACGATTGACTAGATGACCCGTCCATATTGATTGGATTGCCAACAACTATACCTTTAATTTGATTTTCATTAAAAATCTTTATTATTTCTTCGAGAAATTCAGAATATTTATTTTTTATTAAAGTTGTATAAGGAGTTGCAATAATTTTATTTTCATCAGAAATGGCTATACCAACACGTTTTCTACCCGGATCAATCCCCATTAACCTAGACTTTTTATCGAGTTTTTTCTTAAATTCTTCAATATCAAGCATGAAATTTACCTAATTTGTGATAAAACACATTTAAATTAACTTATTTCACAAATGTCCCTAGATAAAGAAAAAATTAAACATGTTGCAAAATTAGCTCGAATTTCAGTTGATGAAGCCAAAGTTGAGAGTCTTACAAAAGATTTAAACTCTATTTTTAAGTTTATAGAGCAATTAAATGAACTAAATACAGATAAAGTAGAACCATTAACTTCTATACTTAATCAGTCATTAAGATCGAGAAAAGATGATATTAGTGATGGCAAGATAAGGGAGAAAATTCTGAAAAATTCTCCTAAAGAAAACGAAGAATTTTTTGTAGTTCCCAAGGTGGTGGAGTAATGGCTGATATTACAAATCAAAGTCTAAACGAAATTATAGAAAACGTAAAAACGAAAAAAGTCTCATCTTCAGAATTAACTAAAGCATATATAAAAAATATTGAAGGCGCAAAAAAGTTAAATGCATTTGTTACTACAACATTTGATCAAGCTTTAGATAAGTCAAAAAAATTTGATAACAAACCAAATTTTGATCAATTACTTCCTGGGATACCTTTAGCTGTAAAAGATTTATTTTGTACAGAAAATACAAAAACAACTGCTGGAAGTAATATTTTAAATAATTTTATTCCTTCTTATGAGTCAACAGTTACAAAAAATTTATGGGACAATGGATCTTTTCTTTTAGGAAAATTAAATTGTGATGAGTTTGCAATGGGTTCTTCAAATGAAACAAGTTATTATGGAAATGTAATTAATCCAGTAGGGGATCAATTAGTACCTGGAGGCTCGTCTGGAGGATCCTCTTCTGCTTTAGCTGCTGACTTAACTCCAGCTACAATTGGAACAGATACAGGTGGATCAATAAGACAACCAGCTTCTTTCACTGGCACAGTAGGTTTAAAACCAACTTATGGTTTATGTTCTAGATGGGGCATCGTAGCTTTCGCATCTTCTTTAGATCAAGCTGGTCCAATGACAAAAACTATTAAAGACTGTGCAATTATGTTGGAGGCTATGTCTGGGTTTGACGAAAAAGATTCTACTTCAATAAATAAAAAGAAAGAACAATATTCAAAAAATTTAAAAGATAATATTAAAGGTTTAAAAATTGGAATTCCAAAAGAATATCGTGTTGACAATATGCCTAAAGAGGTTGATGAACTCTGGGAAAAAGGAAAAAAGATATTAAAAGATCTTGGCGCACAATTAATTGATATTTCATTGCCTCATACAAAATATGCTTTACCTACTTATTATATAGTTGCTCCAGCTGAAGCTTCTTCTAATTTGGCCAGGTATGATGGTGTTAGATATGGTTATAGATCAAAACAAGGAAAAGATTTAATTGAGATGTATGAAAAAACTCGGTCTGAAGGTTTTGGAGATGAGGTTAAACGTAGAATATTAATTGGTACTTATGTTCTTTCATCAGGTTATTATGATGCTTATTATCTTAAAGCACAAAAAGTTAGACAACTAATTAAAAAAGATTTTGATGATAGTTTTAAAAAAATAGATGCTATTCTTACACCATCAACACCAAGTTCTGCATTCAAAATAGGAGAAAAAACAAATGATCCTGTTTCTATGTATTTGAATGATATTTTTACTGTACCTGTAAATTTAGCTGGTCTACCAGCTTTATCAATGCCTGCAGGTGTTGATAATCAAGGTCATCCTTTAGGTTTACAGCTTATTGGTAAAGCATTAGACGAGCAAAAAATTCTTAATATTGGTTATGCATTTGAAAAAAACTGTGGTTTTAATAATGAAATTAAAAAGTGGTGGTCATGAGCAAAGAAAAATTTGATTATTTTATTAAGGGAGAAAAAGGGAAATATGAAGTTGTGATAGGGCTTGAAGTTCATGCTCAAGTTTTATCTAAATCCAAACTTTTTTCTGGGTCATCAACTAAATTTGGTGCTGATCCTAACAATCAGGTGAGTTTGATTGACTCTGCTTTTCCAGGAATGTTACCGGTCATCAATGAAGAATGTGTTAAGCAAGCAGTAAGAACTGGCCTTGGTTTAAGTGCAAAAATAAATAATTACTCAGTTTTTGATAGGAAAAATTATTTCTATGCAGATTTACCTCAAGGTTATCAAATATCTCAGTATAAGAATCCTATCGTAGGTGAAGGTAAAGTTTTATTAGATATGCCTTACGGGTCTAAAGAAATTGGCATAGAGAGACTTCATCTTGAGCAAGATGCGGGTAAAAGCATTCATGATATGGATCCATCAAACACTTACGTAGATTTAAATCGTTCAGGAATTGCTTTAATGGAAATTGTTAGCAAACCAGATCTTAGATCACCAGATGAAGTTAATGCTTACATAAAAAAATTAAGATCAATCATGAGATATTTAGGAACCTGTGACGGAAATATGCAAGAGGGATCACTTAGAGCAGATGTAAACGTATCTGTAAGAAAAGAGGGTGATACAAATTTTGGAACACGTTGTGAAATCAAAAATGTAAATTCTATAAAATTTATGCAGATGGCAATAGAATATGAAGCTGCAAGACAAGTTGAACTAATAGAAAATGGTAAAAAAATAGATCAAGAAACAAGACTTTTCGACACAAAAAAAAATGAAACAAGATCAATGAGATCTAAAGAAGATGCACATGATTATAGATATTTTCCTGATCCAGATCTTCTTCCATTAAAGTTAGAACAAAAATTAATCGATGACTTAAAAAAATCTCTTCCAGAGCTTCCTGATAAAAAAAAGGAAAGATTTGTTAAAGAATATGGACTAAATGCATATGAAGCAAATGTTTTAGTCTCAGAAAAAGAAATATCTGAGTATTACGAAGAAGTTGCAAAACTATCTGATAAAAAACTTGCAGCTACTTGGATGATGGGGGATTTATTTGCAATGCTAAATGATAGGGGGCTTGATATATCAAAATCTCCTATATCAGCAAAACATTTCGCAGAGTTAGTTCAAGCAATTAAATCTGGAGAAATTTCAGGAAGAATAGCAAAAGAAGTTTTTGAAATTATGGTTGAAAGCGGAGATAATCCAAAAAAAATTATAGAGTCAAAGGGAATGAAGCAGCAAAGCGATCCTAAAGAATTAGAGAAGATGATTAATGAAATATTATCAAAAAATAAAGATAAAGTTGATCAATACAAAGCTGGAAAAGAAAAATTATTCGGTTTTTTTGTTGGACAAGTTATGAAATTATCTGGTGGAAAAGCAAATCCTCAATTAACAAACGAGATTCTAAAAAAACTTTTAAAAGGCTAATTATGCCTAAAAAATTAGATTTAACAGATAATCTTGAAAAGTATATTATTGACCATTCTGATGATCTTACTGACGTTCAAAAAGAGATCTTAAATTATAATCTTAGTCTAGGTGATCAAAAGAAATTGCAAATTTCTATTTCACAAGCGCAATTTCTTCAAACATTAATTAAAGCATCTAATACAAAAAAAGTTTTAGAAATTGGAAGTTTTACAGGTTTTAGCGCTTTATCAATGGCCTTATCATTACCTGATGATGGATCTTTAATCAGCTTAGATAAAAACGTTGAATTTAGTAAAAAAGCAAAATCTTTTTATGATAAGGCTAATGAAAACAAGATAATACAAATTATAAAGCCAGCACTTGAGAGTTTGAAAGAACTAGAAAATGCTAAACAAAAATTTGATCTGGTTTTTATTGATGCAGATAAAGAAAATTATATAAATTATTATGAAAAAAGTATTATATTAATTGGTAAAAATGGACTTATTATAATTGATAATGTCTTATGGCATGGTGAGGTAGCCGATAATTCAAAAAATGAAAAATTCATTAATATCATTAGAGAATTTAACAAATATATAAAAGACGATAATAGAGTGATAAAAAATATCATTCCCATTGGTGATGGATTAACAATTTGTATTAAAAAATAATGTTCACTGTTTTTGGATTTTATAAGTTTAAGAAAATTAATTTTTTGAAGAAAAATAAAGAGTTTCTGCAAAGAGAAATTTTAAAAAATAACATAAGTGGCACAATTATACTTTCCCAAGAAGGAATTAATGGAACCATTACTGGAAAGAGGAGAAATATTAGCCAGATAATTAAATCTTTAAAAAAAGTATTTAATTTTAAAGATTTTGACAGTAAGAATATGACTCAAAGTCATTTTCAACCATTCCACAAAGGTAAAATAAAAATAAAAAATGAAGTTGTTCCACTAGGTTTAAAAATAAATTCAAATAATAAAAAACTTAATAGATATATTTCTGGGAAATCATGGAACAAACTTATTTCAAATAAAGAAACTTTAGTTGTAGACGCGAGAAAGCCATTTGAATACGATGTAGGTACTTTTAAAAATTCTATAAATCCAAATATTCAAAATTTTAGAGATTTTCCAAAATATCTTAAAAAAATCGATAAAGCAAAACCTGTAGCGATGTTTTGCACCGGGGGTATTAGGTGTGAAAAAGCCTCAATATATTTAAAAAGAAAAGGTTTTAAGAATGTTTTCCAGTTAAAAGGCGGGATACTTAATTATTTAAATAAAATCGACAAGAAAGAAAGTCTATGGAAAGGTGAGTGTTTTGTTTTTGATAATAGAGTATCTCTTAAACACAAATTAAAACAAGGAACCTACTCCGTGTGTAGTGGTTGTAGAAAACCTTTTTCACCAAAAGATAAAAGATCTTACAAATATGAGGAAGGTGTTTCATGTCCTAGGTGTTATGACACACTCTCAAATTCACAAAAAACTAGATTTCGTATGAGGCAAAATCAAATTAACCTTGCTAAAAAAGCTGGAAGAAAGCATAAGTTCCAAAAGGAATTTTAATTATGGATTTGACTAAAGGTTCGATTTGGCAGCTTCTTAGAAAAGTTACCATACCTGCAAGTACAGGGTCTCTCTTTCAAACTTTTTACAATCTAGTCGATACTTATTTTGCTGGAAGAATTTCACCAGAGGCGCTAGCAGCAATTGCAAAATCTTGGCCAATTTATTTTATAGCAATAGCTGTTGCAGTTGGTATTGGAGCCGGAACTACAGCTTTAATTAGTAATTCAATTGGAGCCAAAGAGGACAGAAAAGCATCAATGTACGTTGCTCAGTCAATAATATTAGCAATTGTAGTTTCAATTTTTGTAACTTTATTTGGCTTAAATTTTTCCGATGAACTTTTAAGAATTATGGGTTCCACTGAAGAAAGTATAATATTAACACGTGAATACTTAGATATTATTTTTTTTGGAGCTATTATTGTATTGGTTCAATTATCTTTGAATGGAACTTTAAATGCTCAAGGCGATACAAAAAGTTATAGAAATGTATTAATTTTTACTTTTTTCTTAAATATTTTTTTAAATCCATTATTTATATTTGGTTATGGATTTATACCAGCATTTGGGATTGCAGGTTTAGCTATTGCTACAATAGTTTCTCAGTGTATCGGCTTAATATATTTAGCTAATAAAGTTTATTGCTGTAAATTAAAAAAATTCCTTTATCTTGAATGCTTTAAACCAAAAATTGATTACTTAAGCTCACTTTTTAAACAATCAGTACCAATAATGTTTACTATGTTGATGATAATGTTTGGAGTATTTAATATTTTCTATTTTGTTGGTCAGTTTGGAGAATTAGCTACAGCGGGTTATGGTACCGCTGTAAGAATAGAACAAGTTTTATTGTTACCGGTTATAGGTTTAAATACCGCAGTTTTGTCAATTGCAGGTCAAAATTTTGGGGCAAAAATGTATTTCAGAGTAAAAGAAGTATATGGAAAAGCTCTAATGTTTGGTTCAGGATTTATGGTGTTAGCAGGTATATTTGTTTATCTAACTTCAGAATTTATAATTTCTTTTTTCACTAATGATTTAGAAGTTATCCGAAGAGGAGCACTTTACTTACAGGTTGCAGCTTTAATTGGGCCCGTATATCCCGTTTTCTTTATTACCTCTGCTTTATTCCAGGCACTTAAAAGACCTATTTACAGTTTGTATATGACAATACTCAGATTAACTTTAATACCATTTATGTCTTTATGGTATGTAATAAATATTAGAAATGGTGAATATCAAGATATTTTCTATACGATTTTAGTCACAAATTGGATGATGGGATTAGTTGTATTAATTTTTGTACCATTCTTTTTAAAGAGAGTATTTAGGATTTCTTTTAAAAAATTATTTGTATTCTAGTTTATTCTCCAATTTTCTTACAAAATAAGACACAACAAGGATAAGCACTAAATACTCTAGAATTAAAAAAGTATAAATTTCTAAAGGCCTATAGGTAGTGGTGACTAGCTCATTAGCTTTTCTTGTTAAATCTCCTATACCTATAATTGATACTAGAGAAGACATTTTTAAAACATATACAAATTGATTTCCCATAGCTGGCAACACAACTTTAATCGCTTGTGGAAGAATTACTAATCTCATTTTTCTCCAAAAATCCATTCCAAGTGATTCTGATACTTCATGCTGCCCTTTTGAAATTGAATTAATTCCTGCTCTAAATATTTCTGCTTGAAATGCACTTTCACTAATAGTCAAAGCTATTATTCCAGATACAAATGGCGAGAAACTTACTCCAATCATGATTGGAAGGCCATAATAGATCCAAAGAATTAAAACCAATAAAGGAATGGCTCTAACAATTTCTACGTATGTTATGTTAAAATAGGTTAAGAATTTATTATTTGATAAAGAAGGTAGAGAAACTATCAAACCAATAATCATTGCTAGAATTATGGAAACAACTGAAATATAAATCGTAGTTGTAATTCCGCTAATTAAAAATTTTAGATTTGTTAAACCATCTATATTATCTGGACTTAATATATACCAACCCCATTCATACTTTGAGCTACATCCTTGAAGTAAAAATAGTATAGAAATTATTTTTAAAAATTTCACTAATTGACTATATTTATAAATGAGATGTATTGAAACTTAAATTATAAGCTTTTAAGATCGTATTTTGCTAGTAAAGTTTTAAAAAATCCAGATGATTGTTTTTTCTTAATCCAATTGCTGACGTAATCATTCCATACTTTGTCACCCTTTGGAACCATCATGGCTAAAAATGCTGGGTTTTTTCCTCCATCAGGAACTATGGCTAATTGAGGATATTTAATTACTAATTTATTCGCCTCTGTTGAGCTTGTAATATTTCCATCAGCTCTTCCCGCTAAAACTTCTTGAAAGTCTCTTGCAGGAGCTTCAACTGATTGAAGTCTTGATTTTGGAAAAAATTCCTTAGCTTTTTCTTCTTGAGATGTACCTAACGTTGTAGCTATTGTTACACTACTATTATTTAGAGACTCCCAAGTTGAAAATTTTTTTAAATTCTTTTTTAAAACAAGTGGAACAGTTGCATACTTGTAATAGGTTGCAGTAAAACCAGCTACCTCAGCTCGTTTTGGTGTTTTTGTTACACTAGTTGATATATCGTATCTATCAGCTGTTATCCCTGCAACAATGGTTTTCCACTCAGCAGGCACAAATTTCACTTTTACTCCCAAATCCTTGGCTAGTTCATTCATCACATCAATATCAAATCCTTTATATTTGTTTGTTTTTGGATCTTTCATTGACATTGGATCCCAGTCTCCTGTTGTACCAACTCTTAATTCACCGCTTTTTTTGATTGAGTCTAATTTAGATGCTGCTTGAACACCTGTTGTTATGAGTAGTACTAATAATGCTGAAAATATTTTTTTTATCACTTACTGTTAATAGCTAATCTCTCTCTTTTTATCGATTTGCAATTTGACCCACTTTATCAATTTTAATCAAAAGGGTTGACTGGAGGATAGTTTATCAGCTATAAAGAACAAAACAAGAACATTTATGAAGCTAACAATACCATTTTATTTGCATAAAGTAGGAGCCGGTTTTCCTTCACCAGCCACCGATTATATCGAAGATGATATAGATTTAAATTCACACTTAATAACAAATGCACCGGCCACTTTTATTATAAGAGTCCAAGGAAAATCTATGACCAACGTTGGTATATACGATGGAGATTTATTAATAGTAGATAAAAGCTTAAACCCAAAAAATTTTTCCACGGTAATAGCAAATGTTAATGAAGAACTTGTAGTAAAAACTTTAATCAAGAGCAAAGAAACTAACTATCTGACATCTGGGTCTAAAAATACATCAGATAGAATTAATTTAACAGATAATCCAGAAATTATAATTTGGGGAGTAGTAACATATGTCATTCATAAACAATAGTAAGAAAAAAATTGCTCTTGTTGATTGCAATTCTTTCTACGTTTCATGCGAAAGATTATTTAATCCGAAAATAAGAAACGTGCCCGTTGTTGTACTGTCAAATAATGATGGCTGTGTAATATCAAGATCAACAGAAGCCAAAGTATTAGGAATTAAGATGGGAGAACCATATTTTAAAGTTAAAGAATTAGTTAAAAAAAACAATGTTCAAATATTTTCTTCTAACTATTCATTATACGGTGATCTATCTAGGAGAGTAATGCGAGTATTAAAAGGTTTCTCGGATAAAATAGAAATTTATTCAATAGATGAAGCATTTATAGATTTATCACACATAAAAGATGAAACGACAGAAGAATATGGAAAAAAAATTAGAGAAAGAGTTCTTAAGTGGACTGGAATTCCAACAAGCGTTGGTATCTCATGTACTAAAACTTTAAGCAAAGTTGCAAATCATGTGGCGAAAAAAAAAAAAGCTGGTGTAATATTTTTAAAAGAAAATATCGATGAAACTTTAAAAAATTTTGAAATTTCAGATGTATGGGGGGTTGGTCGACAACTATCAAAACTATATATTAAAAACGGAATAGATAATGCATACAAATTAAAAAACATATCTAACACCTGGGTAAAAAAAAGTACAAATGTATTAGGTGCTAAAACAGTAATGGAGTTGAGAGGAATACCTTGTATTGATTTAGAAACAGAGGAAACGAAAAGAAAAAGTTGTTGTGTATCAAGATCTTTTGGAAAAAAAGTTGAAAGTTTAGATAAACTAAAAGAGTCTATAACAACGCATTGCTTGAATGCGGCTGAAAAAATTAGAACAGACAAACAAACCACTAGAGCGGTGACAGTATTTATTAGAACAAGTCCTTTCGATAAAAACAGAAAATATTACTCAAACTCCATAACAATCGAGCTACCAGTAGATACTAATAATAGCTTAGAGCTAGTAAAAACTGCTATAAATGGATTGAACAAAATTTATAAATATGGATATTTCTATCAAAAGGCTGGAATTATTTTATCAAAATTAAAAAATTCATCAGAAAAAGAATTAAACCTATTAGCACCCATTTTGGAAAACAAATCAAAAACATTAATGAAAGCAATAGATTTTACTAATGCGAAATATGGGCGTAATGCAATAAGTATAGCTCAAGCAGGAATAGATAATGACTGGAAAATGCGAAGAGAACATTCATCAAAAATAGATACCGCATCATTTGACTCACTACCGAAGATAAGTATATAAAGTGAGTACGGGGTGTCTAAAAGACTGAGATTAAACCCGACGAACCTGACCGGTAATTCAGTAAGGGATCTATGGAAACAACATATTTATCAATACAACCATCATTAACAGTAATTATTATAGTTGGCCTTTTTTTTATCGGACTAGGGTATTTAAACTCAAAAAAAACTATCGATAACAGAAAATATATAATTGGAGATAGAGACGAGAATACATTTTCGCTAACAACAAGTTTAGCCGCATCCGCTTTAGGAGCATGGATACTATTTGGTCCAGCCTCAGCTGCTACATGGGGAGGTTTTGGAGCAGTAGTAGGATATGCATTAGGAACGGCGACTCCTATGCTATTATTATATAATTTTGGACCTAAAATTAGAAAAGAGTTTCCAAGAGGTCTTTCCTTAACAGAATTTATAAAAAAACGGTTTGGAATGGGAATACTTAAATTAAGCTTATTTTTAATATTGTTTTATTTAGTTATTTTTTTGATAGCTGAAGTTACCGCAATCGCCTTTCTGTTAAACTTTATCTCTAAAACTCCATTATGGATTACAGCAGGAATAACCTTAATAATATGTTTACTATATATTTTAAGAGGAGGGTTCAAGCTTTCAATAATAACTGACAAGTATCAATTCCTGATAATAGCAGTTCTGATATTTGTTTCTGTGATTTTAATTCTTGGAAACTTAGAAATAAATAGTTTTAAACTAATCAAAGAAAATTCACCAAATCTTATAAATAGCAAATATTTACCTAATTATACAGCTGGGCTAACTTTTTTTATAGCTGTGGCTGCAACAAATTTATTTCATCAAGGAAACTGGCAAAGAGTATTTGCTGCTAAAAACAATTTAATATTAAAGAAAAGTTTAATTTATTCATCATTAATAACATTCTTGATAGTTTTATGGATGGGGTACACAGGACTTATTTCTTTTTCTTTGAATTCAAAAGTAATGCCAGATTTAGCTTTTTTTGATTTAATACTATCAAATAATAATTTATTAATTGTATCAATTTTAATTTTAGCCTTGGCTTTAACATTAAGTACGATAGATACTTTAATAAACGCTATATCAAGTATTCTTATCGTAAATGGCAATCAGATTAGCAAATCAATTTTTAGTAGTTCTTTAAAGAATAAAACAAATTATATAATTTTACTTATATGTATTTTAGTTTTTGTTGTAGCATCAAAGGGATTTAGCATTTTATATTTATTTTTATTAGCAGACTTGTTTTGTTGCGCTGCAGTAGTTACAATTTTTTATGGTTTTTTTAATAAGAAAATTAATTCTAAATTGTCATATTTATCAATTTTAAGTGCGTTAATTTTAGGAATATTATTTTTTCCAAGCATGGATTTTAGTTCAAGTATATTAGTAGGAAATTTATTACCTTTAGAATTTTTTAGTTCAGTTATTACCACTAATTTACTTTTTATTTCTTTTGGAATAGCAATAATCACTCAAATTTTTTGTATAATATTTTATTCTTTACGAAGCTCATTTAAATAAATTATTACAGCTAACCAAATAAATACGAACGCTATTAACTCATCAACAATTAAAGGTTCATTAAAATAATATAATCCCAAGAAAAATTGTGCAGTTGGTGTTAAAAAAAATATCATACTTGCTGGTCCGATACCTATTAATTCAAATCCCTTTGTGTACCAAAAAAGAGGTATCAAAGTCATTAAACCTGCCCAAAATAGATAAAAGGAAAGTAATGGTTCATTAATAGAAAAAATATTTAAATTATTATTGGTTAGAAAAATAAAAAGAAGAATTGCAATAGGTGTTAGTAATAACGTTTCTACAAGCAAACCAATATCTGAAGAAACTTTTACTTTCTTTCTAATTAACCCATACAAACTAAATGTCAGAGCTACTGTAATTCCAATCCAAGGGACCTCACCAAGTTTTATGAGAAAATAAATTAATGCTATTATAACTAAAATGACTGAAATAATTTTATTTCGATTATACTTTTCCTTTAAAAAAATTATTCCAAGAAATACACTTAAGATTGGAAAAATATAATATCCGAGAGCCGAGTCTAGGAGATTATTTGTGCTTACTGCATAAAGCCACGTAAACCAATTTATCGAAACAAGTAAACCTGTTATAAATAAGATGAAAATATTTATTTTATATTTTATTATTTTTTTAAACTCGCTCCATTTTGTATAATAGGACGTAGTAATAACTAACAATAATGCTGTCCAAATTGTTCTGTGAATAGTTAATTCTAAAGGGGACGCGTATGAGACAAATTTAAAGTAAACAACACCAATTATACCCCACCAAAGAGAAGCTCCTACTGTGAAAAAAATTCCTTTAAATATATTTTTCTTCATTTGACCATTTTTTTGATTGATTTATAAGGTAATTAATTAATAATTAGAACTAAATTAGCTAAGCCAAGGAAGAGTGGGTGAGCGGTTTAAACCAGTTGGTTGCTAACTAACCGTACGAGTAACATCGTACCGAGAGTTCGAATCTCTCCTCTTCCGCCACAAAAGTTAATTAAAGTAACTTTCGATTTTCACCGGTTCTTTACTCAGAATATATTTGTAGACATTAATATTTTCTAAAACTCTTTGTACGTAATTTCTTGTTTCTTCAAATCTAATCTGCTCAATCCAGTTAATATAGGAAAGTTGTCCCTTTGATGGATCTCCATTAACTCTTCTCCATGTTTTAACTCTATTGGGTCCTGCATTGTACGCTGCAATAGCAAATGGATAAACACCATTATAATCTTCGATCAAAGAATTAAAATAATATGAACCTAATTTAATATTGTACTCAGGGTCACGTGTTAAACCACTTATGCTGTATGGAAGTTTTGCTTGCTTAGCTACAATCTTAGCTGTGTATTTCATTAGCTGCATCATTCCTCTTGCACCAGCCCAACTATTAGCACTTTTATCAAATTCACTCTCCTGTCTAATGATAGCTAAAATAACTTCTGGGTTAGGCATAGTTTTATTATTTATCACTTTTGGTGTAGCAATAATTGGGTAGTTATATTTATTATAAAATCTTTTTTCATAGGATGCTTTTTTTGAAATTTGTATAGCGAAATCATATCTTTCTAAACTAGTAGCTAAATCAGCTGCCAAAACTTCGCTTCCCTTATCAATATTTAAATCAGCTAAATGCTTAAAAATATCTTTTCCTAATTGTGTAGCATTGAGTTCTTTCAATAAAATTAAATGCCTAATTAATTTATTTTTTTTAAATTCTTTTTCATAATCTTTATCAAAAAAACTTTGGTCTTTAAGCTCAAAATTTCCGCCAGGATTAATTTTATTAAATGCGAGCTGACCATAATATGTCATTGGAAATCTAGATGCTTCAGTATAGAATTGATTTGATAATTCTGTTTCATTAAGTAATTCATATGAGGCACCTAACCAATAAGCCCCCCTAGCTAAACTAATCGGATAACCAACATTATTATAAAAATTTTGAAAATGATTAATCGCATATTCAGGTGAATTTAAAAACGTTAAAGCTATCCATCCGGATAACCATTCGGCTTCAGCAAAAGAGGGACCCGCAGATAATGCATGCTCACTTGAAATTTTATATGCAGTTTTATATCTTTTTTTGTAAATAAGGCTTCTCACTACACTTTCTCTCTGATCCCACCATTTATCTGGCCGGACCATTTGGTTTTCTGTTTTTAATGAGTTTCGGTATAAAATTTCTAATGATCCATCTAATCTTCCCCTTCGATTTCTCCATCGTAGTCTATCAAATTCTAAACCCGGATCTTCTTTTAAATATTGTGGTACTTTAGAAATAGCATTATCAACACCGTAAGAATTACTCATTAATATTTGTCTAGCATTATAAAGAGCTCTTTGATCTTTTGGCAAATATTTTAACATTCTCTTAAGGTCCCAATATTTTCTTTCCCATGCTAAATAATCTGCTCTTTTAACATGATCGTCAGAGTCAATAAATTTTTTAAATTTTGCTCTATAATATCCTAAATCATTTTTTCTTATAGTAGCTGTAATCCAACCTTCTTTTATTAATTCTTTTACTTTTTCAGTTTTACCTTGCTCAAGATAAGCTTCAGCTAATTTTATTTTTCCTAATCCACCAAGCGGAGGATATTTTTCAAACCAATTTACTACAGAAGTCGGAGAATTATTCCGTAAATAAATTTTTTCTTCAGCTAAATATCTTATCCTGTTAATTCTCGGGTAATCTTCATTTTGTTCAATAAATTTTTTATATTCAGCAAATGAAGCACCATTTCTAGTTGTTTTAAGATGCATCCAAGTAATTAGATTTCTAAATTCTCTATCCTTTACTTTTGCTGAACTTTTTAGTGCACTATTCCACTTTTTGTCTTTAATGAACTGAATGGTTTCCTTTGCTCTATCAAAATCTTTTTGATTTAAAATTGATGATTTTTCAGCTGTTTCAGTTTTAGATTTATAAATTGATGGTTTTTTTTGTGGAAAGATAAATGAGCTTTTCCTTTTAATTGCTTCAACTTTTTTAACTTCTTTTTTTTCTTTAAGATCAATTTTTTTATTCTCAATAACTACTTTCTGTCTTTGACTGACATCTTTTTTTTGCTCTTTTTCTTGATTGGCTAAAGGCTTTTTTTGAGGCAAATTATTTGAAAAACTCTTTCCTGGGTCTTTATTAACTTTTTTAAATATTGATGGTTTTTCTTTAGGAAAAAGGAATTGTCCGTCTGAATAACTACGACCTATGAATAAAAAAAATATTATTATTACTAGACTAATTAATTTATTGGTCATAAGTTAAGACTTATTTATCTTATTTTGTTTTATGCTTAAAGGATCAATTGTAGCTTTAATTACCCCTTTTGATGGTGAAAACCTCAGTGAGGATGGTTATGTTAAACTTATTAATTACCATTTAGAAAACGGCACCAATGGAGTCGTCCCAGGAGGAACCACTGGCGAGTCACCAACATTATCTCATAACGAGCACAAAAAAATAATAGAAATAGCCGTAAAAGAATGCAATGGGAAAATTCCCGTAATAGCAGGGACAGGATCAAACTCTACAGATGAAGCTATTGAGCTATCCAAGTTTGCAGAAAAAGCAGGATCTGATGCTCTGCTCGTTGTTACACCTTATTACAATAAAC
Source organism: uncultured Pelagibacteraceae bacterium (assembly GCA_902615435.1). Lineage (GTDB taxonomy): Bacteria > Pseudomonadota > Alphaproteobacteria > Pelagibacterales > Pelagibacteraceae > Pelagilacustribacter. Next base: position 2,726 of record CACMOZ010000007.1, on the reverse strand, counting down.
CAACTCAAGAAGGTTTGTACCAGCACTATAAAAAAATAAATGATAGTGTTGGAGTTCCAATCATTATTTATAATATTCCTTCTAGGTCGGTCATCGATATGAGTGTAGATACGATGGCAAAACTTTACGAGTTAAAAAACATTAAAGGCGTTAAGGATGCTACTGGAGATCTTAACAGAGTGGATCAACAACTAAAAGCAATGGGAAAAGAATTTATTCAACTTACTGGAAATGATGATAATGCTTTTGAATTTAACAAACGTGGCGGAGTAGGAGCAATAGGAGTTACAGCAAATGTTGCAGCAAAGCTTTCTTCTGATTTTCAGAATGCATGTGTTCAAAATATTAGCAAGGCCTCTGAGTTAGACAAATTACTTCAACCACTTCATTCATCACTTTTTATTGAAAGCAATCCGTCGCCAGTTAAATATGCCGCCTCATTACTAGGGATGTGTAAACCTACAGTAAGATTGCCATTAGTTGAAATAAGAGAAGAAACTAAGAAAAAAGTTTCTGAAGCGCTTAAAGTAGCCAAGTTACTTTAATGAAACAAAAAATAGTCCCTGGTCAAAAAATTATTTGTTTAAATAGAAAAGCAAGTTTTAATTATTTTTTTATCGAATTATTAGAAGCTGGAATAGTGTTAAAGGGTTCAGAAGTAAAATCATTGAGAGATGGAAAGGGAAGTATAGCAGACTCCTACGCTGTTGATAATAATGGGGAACTATATTTAATTAATTCACATATACCTTTATATAGACAATCGTCTTACAACAACCATGATCCCAAAGGAGATAGAAAACTTTTATTAAATAAGAAAGAAATTAATAAACTAATTGGAAGAATTAACCAAGAAGGATTAACTTTAATACCGACTAAGTTATATTTTTTAAAAGGAAAAGTAAAAGTTGAGATAGCGGTAGCTAAAGGAAAAAAATTATATGATAAAAGGCAAGTTAAAAAAACAAGAGATTGGAATAGAGAAAAAGCAAGATTACTTAGTAAAAATAACAAATGATACATCTAAATATTGGATCTAACTTAGATTCAAAATATGGTACAAAATTCGATAATATATTGATTGCCTTGAATCTTTTAGTTGAGTCAAGAGTCAAGATTAAAAAAGTTTCAAATTTTTATGAAACACCATCTTATCCAAATCGAAATTTTCCAAAGTTTATTAACATCGGATTAACAATTGATTTTAAAAATGAATATCTAGACTTATTAAAACAAATAAAATTAATTGAAAAAAAATTAGGTAGAGTTAGAACAAAAAAAAATGATCCTAGGATAATAGATATAGATATAATAGATTTTAATGGTGAGATTAAAGTAACTAATGATTTAATTTTACCCCATCCTAAATGTCACCTAAGAAACTTTGTTTTATTCCCTATTTCACAAATAGATCCTAATTGGTCTCATCCAATAATAAAGAAAAAGGCTCAATTTTTGATAAATAGTCTCAGTCAAAAATCTAGGATAGAGATTACAAGATTGCAGAAAAATGTTAATATACAAACATGATTAATAATAACGAGTTAATTGATCAAATAAAATCTTATAACAGGTTTTTAAATTCTGATTCTTTAAATAAAGCTTATAATTTTGCTCTTGAAGCTCACCAAAATCAAAAGAGAGATGAAGGAGTCCCATATATAATCCATCCAGTAGCAGTTGCTAAAATTTTAACGGATCTAAAATTAGACAGCGCAACTATAACTACTGGGTTATTACATGACACAATAGAAGATACTAATGTTACTTACGAAACAGTCAAAAAAGAGTTTGGAGAAGAAGTTGCAAATTTAGTTGAAGGTGTGACTAAAATTTCAGCTTTAGAGGATAAAGCTTCTAGTGACTCAAAAGCTGAAAATTTTAGGAAACTAATTCTAGCAACTTCTAAAGACATTCGAGTTTTATTAGTTAAATTAGCTGACAGATTGCACAACATGAGAACAATTCAGTTTATGAAGGATAAAGAGAAAATAATTAGGAAAGCAAAAGAAACTATGGAAATATACGCACCTCTAGCTGATAGAATGGGAATGAACCGAATAAGAGATGAACTAGAAGATTTATCTTTTTCAGTTTTAAATAAACCTGCAAGAGATTTAATTTTAGAAAGATTAGATTTTATAAAAAATAATACCGATGATACCTTTAAGGCTATATCTCATGAGTTGATTGAGATATTAAAAAATAATGGTATCACAGCTACTATTACAGGACGAGAAAAAACTCCGTTTTCAATTTGGCGTAAAATTCAAAATAAAAAAATCTCTTTAGAACAACTCACAGACATAATTGGTTTTAGGGTAATTGTGAACAACATTGAAGATTGCTATAAAACTTTAGGTATTTTTCATAGCAGGTTTCCGACAATACCTGGAAAATTTAAAGATTATATTTCAACTCCAAAAATAAATAATTATAAATCAATACACACAGCAGTAATTGGCCCAAAAAAAAATAGAATTGAAATACAGATTAGAACTCACGACATGCATGAATTTGCTCAAAGAGGTATAGCATCTCATTGGAAATATAAATCTTCTGAAAAATTTTCAGAATTATCATGGAAAGAATATGATTGGTTGAGAGATTTAGTAGAAATAATTGAAGCTGGCACTAGTCCAGAACATTATTATGAATTTACTAAACTCCAGATGTTCCAAGAGAATGTTTTTTGTTTTACACCTAAAGGTGCGGTAATAAAACTC
>CACMOZ010000006.1 GCA_902615435.1 uncultured Pelagibacteraceae bacterium | reverse complement strand
ATTTTTTACTTTAAATTCAGATTATTACAGCAACACAGTTGGGATAATACTTACTGCTGCAATTTTATATGATTTTTTATTTAGAGCGAGCATAAGCTTTAATATGATGTTTTTAGAAGAAATCTGGAGTAGAAATTTTACAAATTTATTTATAGCTCCTATAAAGATAAGTGAGATTATTACATCTTTAACTTTAACAGCAATTCTTAGAACGTTAATTGGTTTAGTGCCTGCTGTCTTAATAGCGACACCATTATTTGGTGTATCTGTTTTTGAATTGGGAATTCCATTATTATTTTTATTAATAGCTCTTTATTTATTTGGGGTGAGTTTAGGTCTTTTTGTTACTTCGGGACTGTTGAGATTTGGACCTTCATTTGAAAATATTGCTTGGGCAAGTTTATTTTTTTTAGCTCCCCTAGGATGTATATACTACCCTATTGATATATTACCAACTTCGTTACAAATAATTGCTAAAGCATTACCGTTGGTTCATATTTTTGAGGAAATGAGAGGTATACTAATGTTAGAAAATGTAAATTATTTAAGTATTATTAAGTCAATTTTAATTTCAATAATTTATTTTATAATTGGGGTCATGACTTTTTATTTTTCTTATTTTGGTGCAAAAAAAAGAGGCACTCTTATAAATATGGGAGAGTAAGATAAATGAAAATTATTGATTGTTTTATGTATTTTGATGAGGATTTAATTTTAGAAATAAGATTAAATACTTTAAACGAAATAGTAGATAAGTTTATAATCTGTGAAGCGACTAGAGATCATGCTGGCAATAAAAAGGAATTGAAGTTTAAGTTAGAAAAATTTTTAGAATTCAAGAATAAAATTGAATATATTGTTGTAGATGATATTCCAGTTCATGTAAAACCTGTTAAAAAGAATTGGCATGAAAACCACGCTAGAGACCAATTTCAAAGAAACGCTTTAGAAAGAGGTATAAAGAATTACTCTCCAAATGACTTAATTATGATATCTGATATAGATGAAATTCCAGATCCAGAAAAAATTCAAGAATTTAACATAAAAAATAAATATGCATGTTTTCTTCAAAAAAACTTTCAATCTAAAATTAATTTATTAAATACGACGGATAAATTTTGGCCAGGCACAAGAATTTGTCAGAAAAAATATTTAAAGTCTCCACAATGGTTGAGAAATTTAAAAACAAAGAAACAACCTTTATGGAAATTTTTTAATGATAAGCAGCCACAACTTATAGAGAATGGCGGCTGGCATTTTAGTTTTTTGAAAAATTCAGAATCTATAAAAAAAAAAATAAATTCTTACTCTCATCAAGAATATAATATCGATGAATTTACTAATATTAAAAAGATTGAGGAAAAGATAGCAAATAGGGAGGATCTTTTTGGAAGAGATATTAAGTATAAAGTGATCAATATTGATAATACTTTTCCAAAATATATTTTTAATAATCAAATAAAATTCAAAGATTGGATAATATGATTTTTGGTGCGCCGGATAGGAGTCGAACCCATAACCTCCGGAGCCGAAATCCGGCGCTCTATCCAGTTGAAGCTACCGGCGCAGTGCTTTTAATTTAAATTAATTCATGAATAATACAATAAAATTTTCTGTTGATAATAAAAACAGCGCAAAAAGATTAGATGTTTTTCTCACAGAAAAATTAAAAAAATTTACAAGATCATACTTAAAAAAAATAATAGAAAATAATCAAGTAAAACTTAACAATAAAATCACCACATCATCATCAACCAAAATTAAGTTTAATGATCAAATTTCAATCAAGCTTATCGAAAGAAATAATTTAAATATAGTCCCAAAAAAAATTAAATTGGACATAAAATATGAGGACAAAGATATTTTAGTTGTAAATAAACCAAAAGGTATGGTAGTCCACCCAGGGTCAGGTAATTATGAAAATACATTGGTAAATGCTTTACTATTCAAATATCAAAATAATTTGTCTAATATTAATGGTAGTTTAAGACCTGGAATAGTTCATAGAATAGATAAAGAAACTAGTGGTCTACTGGTAGTAGCGAAAAATAATTTTGCTCATGCATATTTAGGTGCCCAATTTAGTAAACATAATATTAAAAGAAAATATCTTTGCTTAGCATGGGGCGTCATCAGACCGCTCAAAGGAAAAATTATTACATTAATCACCAGAGATAAGAAAAACCGCCAATTAATGACAGTCGGAGATATAAATGGAAAAAAAGCTATAACTAATTATAAAACAATAAAAGTTTTTAACATAAAGGATATTCCCAAAATAAGTTTAATTGAGTGTGAATTAGAAACTGGAAGAACTCATCAAATAAGAGTACATTTAAAATATAAAGGCACTTCTTTGCTTGGTGATAAACAGTATGGAAAAAAGAATATTAAATATAAAAAAGTAAATAATAAGTTTCTTAATCATTTAGATAATTTAACTGGACAAGCTTTGCATGCCAAAACTTTAGATTTTATTCATCCAAGCACAAAGAAATTGATGAGTTTTAATTCGGATCTACCCGAAAGTTTTAAAAAAATATTGAATTTACTTAATAATTTAAGCAGTTGAAATAAGAATTTTTATATATAAATAAAATGTATGAACGATAAAAGTCAGATAAGCAATCTTCCGCTCCCTTCTGTCGGGGGTCTCTCAGTTTATTTAGCTCAAATTAAAAAATTCCCAATGCTAGATGCTGAGGAGGAATACATGTTAGCAAAAAATTGGAGAGAGAATGGAAATTTAAAGGCTGCACATAAATTAGTGACCAGCCATTTAAGGTTAGTTGCAAAGATAGCAATGGGATATAGAGGCTATGGTTTACCTGTAAATGAATTAATTTCAGAGGGAAATTTAGGTTTAATGCAAGCAGTCAAAAAATTTGACCCAGATAAAGGTTTTAGATTAGCAACATATGCAATGTGGTGGATCAAAGCTGCGATACAAGAATATGTTTTAAGATCATGGAGTTTAGTAAAGATGGGAACAACAACAGCGCAGAAAAAACTTTTCTTCAATTTAAAAAAAATAAAAAGTCAAATTGCTCCTAGTCAAGAGGGTGATTTAAGAGATGAACATGTGAAAGAAATTTCAAAAAGATTAGATGTAGACTCGCAAGAAGTCATTAATATGAATAGAAGAATGATGGGTCAGGAAAAATCTTTAAACGATCCTATTAAAAGCGGTGAAACCGACGAATGGCAAGATTGGCTAGTTGATGATAATTTAGATCAAGAGTTGATGATTTCTCAAAAACAAGAATATGACGATAAAAAAGAATTACTAGATACTGCAATGAAAATTTTAAACGATAGGGAAAAAGAAATAATTAAAGCAAGAAGACTATCAGAAGAACCAAAAACTTTGGATGAATTAAGTAAAAAATACAAAATTAGCAGAGAGAGAATAAGGCAAATAGAAACAAAGGCTTTTGAAAAATTACAAAAATCTATGATTAATGCAAGTAAATCAAAAAACTTGTTGCCTGCTAATTAGCTGTTAAAAGGATCCTCAACTAAAATTGTATCCTCTCTTTCTGGACTAGTTGAAATACTGGATATTCTGGCACCTATAAAATCTTCTAAGGCATGAATATATCTTTTGGCGTTGTCTGGAAGATCTTTCAAGTTCCTTATACCCTGAGTTTTAGATTTCCATCCTGGAAATGTTTTATAAATTGGTTTTATGTTAAATTGGTCTTCTGAGGCGGCAGGCAAATAATCAATTTTTTTTCCATTAAGCTCATACTCTATGCACATTTTTATTTCCTCTAATTCATCAAGAACATCTAACTTAGTTAAAGCAATACCATTAATGCCTGAAATTTTTATTGTTTGTCTTACGAGAATACCATCAAACCAACCACATCTTCTTTTTCTAGCAGTTACAGTTCCGAATTCTTTTCCCCTTCTACCAAGACTCTCACCAATTTCGTCATTTAACTCAGTTGGAAAGGGCCCACTGCCAACTCTTGTAGTATATGCTTTGGTTATTCCTAAAACATAATTAATTTTATCTGGTCCGGATCCTGAACCAGTTGCCGCTGTTGCCGGCACTGTATTTGATGAAGTTACGTAGGGATAAGTTCCATGGTCTACATCTAAAAGTATACCTTGAGCTCCTTCAAATAATATTTTTTTTCTATTATTGTTAAATTCGTTTAGTTTTAGCCATACAGGTTGCGTAAATTTTAATATTTCAGGAGCAATTTTTAACAAATCATTTTTGAGTTTATCTTTCTCATATATTTTTTTATTTAAACCTTTTCTAATTGCATTATGATGTAATAAAACGTTTTCTAATCTTTTATCTAGATTACTCTCTGATCTTAAATCCATTGCTCTGATTGATCTTCTACCAACTTTATCTTCATAACAAGGTCCTATACCTCTTCGTGTTGTTCCTATTTTTCCTTTACCTGCAGCATCTTCTCTGATCTCGTCCATTTCTTGATGAAATGGAAGGATAAGTGAAGCTGACTCGGAAATCATAAAATTTTCAGGACTTACGATTACACCTTGTTTTTTTATTTCCTCTATTTCATTTAAAAGAGCCCATGGATCAATAACAACTCCGTTTCCAAGAATTGAAATTTTTCCTTTTCGTACAATACCTGATGGTAATAATCTTAATTTAAATACCTTTTTATCGATAACTAAAGTATGTCCAGCGTTATGACCACCTTGAAATCTTACGACAACGTCAGCCTCACTTGAAAGCCAATCAACTATTTTCCCCTTCCCTTCGTCTCCCCACTGTGAACCTACTACGACAACGTTTTTCATTATTCAAATTTTTTAATTAATTTAATTGAATTTAAGTGATTAATTGGCCCGTTTCCTTTTCCTAAATTTAGATTTGATTTAATTGATTCATTAACATATTTAATTCCAAGCTCACAAGATTTAATCAAATCTTTTCCACATGCTAAATATGTTGCTATTGCAGAAGATAATGTACATCCTGTCCCATGGGTATTTTTAGAAGCGTACCTTTTGCTTTTCAAAACTTTAATAATTTTTTTATTCAAAAATATATCATTCATTTGGTTCGAATTTAAATGTCCTCCTTTAATTAATACATTTTTTGCACCTAAACTAATCAAAATTCTTCCTGCTTTGACCATATCTTTAATAGATTTGATTTTTGTTTTGGTTAAAATTTCAGCTTCTGGAATATTTGGTGTAATTATTAAAATATTTTTAATTAATTTATTTTTAATACTTAAAATGGCAGCATTGTTTATGAGTTTAGCCCCCCCTTTAGCAACCATGACGGGATCTAAAACAATTTTTTTTATCTTAATCTTATTCAAAGATTTTATTACTGCTTTTATTACTTGATTAGAGTGCAACATTCCTATTTTAACTGCATCTGGTTTTATGTCTTTAGCAGTAAAATTAATTTGATTAGATATCTCGTTAGGCTTAATTGCCACTATGGACTTTACTCCCGTAGTATTTTGTGCTGTTACAGCAGTAATAGCAGTCATCGCATAACACCCTAATGATGTTACAGTTTTAATATCTGCTTGAATACCTGCTCCTCCAGAGGAATCTGAACCTGCTATAATTAAAACTTTAGACTTAGGTCTCATATTTTAATGAATTGTTTTTTTAACTAGATCAACACACTTTTTAAGTAAAGATAAATTAGTTGTCTCGCACATTATTCTGACTTTTGGTTCTGTTCCTGAAGGCCTCACTAATAATCTTCCTTTACCTTTAATTAATTTATTAGCTAATTTAATAGCTTTTTTACATTTTAAAGAATGAATAATTTTTTTATTTTTAACTTTTATATTTAAAAGTTTTTGAGGAACTGATCTATAAACTTTAAATATTTGACTTGCCTTTTTACCTTTTCTTAAAGCAAATAATGTTTCTAAGGCTACAAGCAAACCGTCGCCGGTAGTAGCAAATTTTCCCAAAATAATATGGCCAGATTGTTCTCCACCTAAATTGTAACTATATTTTTTCATCATCTCTTTAACGTATCTATCTCCCACATTTGATCTTTTAAAATTAATTTGTTCACTTAAGAAAAACTTCTCCAAACCATAATTAGACATTAAAGTTCCGATTACCCCTCCTTTTAAAATTTTTTTTCTTTTCCATCTCTTTGCAATCATAGCAATAATTTGATCACCATCAATTATTTGGGCTTTCTCATCACACATTATTACTCTATCGGCATCACCATCTAGCGCAATACCTAAATCAGCTTTGAATTTTTTCACATATTTTCTTAAGACTTCTGGAAATGTTGATCCACATTTGTAATTAATATTTAAGCCATTGGGCTTAACCCCAATTGCAAAAATTCTAGCTCCTAATTCAGAGAGTATTTTTGGAGCAGATTTATATCCAGCTCCATTTGCACAATCTAATACTATACGCATACCTTTAAGAGAAAAATCACGCGGAAAATTGTTTTTTAAAATTTGAATATATTTATCATTCCCATCTTCTAATCTTTTAACTCTGCCCAGAGACTCTGATTCAGATAAATGATAAATTGTTTTTGCATCAATTAAGTTTTCAATTTTTTTTTCGATTTTATCAGATAATTTCATTCCATCTGGCCCAAACAACTTAAGACCGTTGTCGTGAAAAGGATTATGAGATGCAGTAATCATTATTCCAAGGTTTGCTTTCATCTTTTTAGTAAGCATTGCTAATCCGTTAGTTGGTAACGGTCCTAGAGTAAAAATATGCATACCAGCTGAAGCTAAACCTGATACTAGAGCTGGTTCAAGTGTATAGCCAGATAACCTTGTATCTTTTGCAATTATAGCAACTTGTTTCCTTTTTTTAAGATTTTTGAAATAGGTACCCGCTGCTAAACCAAATTTAAAAAATTTTTCACCATTAATATTACCAATATTGACTGTTCCTCTTATTCCGTCGGTACCAAAATATTTTTTTTTCATTTATTTAATAAAGTTTCAAATACCAAAAGTCCTTGTTTAACCTCTTCGACGTTATGTACCCTAAACATTTTTATTCCTTGTGAGAAAGAAAAAATTATTGACGACAAAGTTCCGCCAATTCTTTCTTTCGTATCATATTTTCTAGAAATTTGACTTATAAATCTTTTTCTAGATGTTCCAATTAATATAGGAAATCCTAGTGAATGAAATAAAGAAATCTTACTCAGTATCATCAAATTATGTTTCAAGTTTTTTCCAAAACCTATCCCGGGATCTAATATTAATTTTTTATTATATTTTTGTTTTTTAAATTTTTTAATTTCCTTCTCAAAAAAATCATATATGTCGATTAAGACATGGCGATATTTTGGATTTATTTGCATGGTTTGGGGAGTTCCTTTCATGTGATGAATTATTTTCCAAAGGTTTTTATTTTTAATAATTTTGAAAGAATTGGGATCAAATTTAAAACATGAAACATCATTAATTATATCTACACCATTTTTTAATGAAAAATTCATTACCAGAGATTTTCTTGTATCAATTGAAAATAAAGCTTTAGGAAATTTTTTTTTAAATTTTTCTACTACTTTTCTCACTCTCCTAAGTTCATCTTTTTGAGAGATAATCTTCGATCCAGGCCTAGTTGACTCACCCCCAATATCAATAACATCAGCTCCAGCTTTTTTCATTTCTTCAATTCTTTGAAAGGCTGTTTTGAAAGAATTGAATTTACCTCCGTCAGAAAAGCTATCTGGCGTCATATTCAAAACTCCCATGATAGTATGACTCTTCTTTGACAAAAAATATCTTTTTGCTGTAATTTTTTTTAAGTCTTTTAATATTTTTTTTTTTATATTATCAGGTAATTTATTTATATTTTTAATATCTATGATTTTAGAGGCAATTTTCTTGTTTTCTTTAGTAAAAATTTCAACTTGATTGAACGAAATATTTTTTTCCCCGCAAAGTGGTAATGATAATCTTTTTTTAATTAATTTTTTTGACTCAGAACCATAAAAAAAATTACACGCACGAGTGTAATATTTTTTCATGTTTTTAAATAGCTGGTTTTGGTTTTAATCCTAAGGACCCAAGAGCAGAAGAGGCTTTTCCGTCATCCTCTTTATCATCTTTAAACGATCTTGTTGGTTTAATATCTTTTAAAATTAAATCCCTAATTTCATCTCCTGAGAGCGTTTCGTAGATCAGTAATGCCTTAGCTATCTTATGTAAATCATCGATTTTTTCTGTTAGCACTTTTCTTGCTCTTTCATATCCCTTGTCGACGATTTTCTTTACTTCAGCGTCAATTTTTTTTGCTGTTTCCTCTGACATATTTTGTTGTTTTGTTACAGATCTTCCTAAAAAAACTTCTTCCTCATTTTCCCCGTATGCAATTGTCCCTAGTTCTAAGCTCATTCCATATTTTGTAACCATATTCTTTGCCATTTTAGTTACCATATCTATATCTGATGATGCTCCAGATGTAACTTTATCGTGTCCAAAAATTATTTCTTCTGCAATTCTTCCGCCCATTGCCACCGCTATATCAGCGTGCATTTTTTCTCTGGTAACTGAAAGTTGATCTCTTTCTGGTAATCTCATAACCATACCTAGAGCTCTACCTCTTGGAATTATAGTTGCTTTGTGAATTGGATCGGATGCTTTCTCATTTAAAGCCACAATTGCGTGACCGCCTTCATGGTAAGCAGTAAGTTTTTTTTCGTCTTCTGACATAACCATGGATCTTCTCTCGGCACCCATCATAACTTTATCTTTAGCTTCTTCTATATCTGACATAGTTACAACTCTTTTATTTTTTCTAGCTGCTAACAATGCAGACTCGTTTATTAGATTTGCTAAATCTGCTCCAGAAAACCCAGGGGTTCCTCTTGCTATTGTTCTTAATTTTACATCAGGTCCAGTACTAATTTTTTTAACATGAACCTTTAAGATCGCCTCCCTTCCAATTATATCGGGATTACCTACAACAACTTGCCTGTCAAATCTTCCAGGTCTTAATAGAGCGGGATCTAAAACATCTGGTCTATTTGTTGCAGCTATTAAAATAATTCCTTCGTTAGTATCAAAACCATCCATCTCTACCAATAGTTGGTTTAGAGTTTGCTCTCTTTCATCATTTCCTCCGCCTAAACCTGCCCCTCTACTTCTTCCAACCGCATCAATTTCATCTATAAAAATAATACAAGGTGAATGTTTTTTTCCTTGTTCGAACATATCTCTAACTCTTGATGCTCCCACACCTACAAACATTTCTACAAAGTCAGAACCTGAAATCGAAAAGAAAGGTACGTTAGCTTCTCCTGCTATAGCTTTAGCTAATAAAGTTTTTCCTGTTCCTGGAGGGCCAATTAAAAGCGCACCTTTAGGAATTTTACCACCAAGACGGCTGAATTTTTTTGGGTCTTTAAGAAACTCAACAATTTCTTCAACTTCTTCTTTAGCCTCCTCTACGCCAGCGACATCGTTGAATGTAACTTTACCTTGAGCTTCATTTAGTAATTTAGCTTTTGATCTTCCAAATCCCATGGCTCCGCCTTTGCCCCCTTGCATTTGACGCATAAAAAATATCCAAACTCCGATAAGTAAAAGCATTGGAAACCAAGATAATAATATTCCTAAGAGTGAAGGCATTTTATCCTCCGTAGGTGAAGCTACTATGCTTACACCTTTTGACGAGAGCTTATCGACTAACTCTGGATAATTTGGAGAATAAGTTTTAAAAGTTTTTCCATTAGCTAAAATTCCTGAAATATTGTTTCCTTGAATTTGTACTTCGACTACCCTACCAGCATCTACTTCATTCAAGAAATTTGAAAAAGGAAGCGTATTTTTTTCTGCTCCCACTTTATTTGGATCTTGAAACATGTTGAAAAGTCCTACTGATAGTAAGACTATGATGACCCACATTATTAAATTCTTTATATTCATAATTCTTAAATAATCATTAATTAATATTAAACAAGTATATTTTAGAGTTAAATAAGTTGTAAATAAGACAAAATGCTTCCAATTACTTAAAATTTTATTATTTTTCCTCTTTTATACATAAATTTTCACCCTTTTTAAAAAAAATACATCCCCCAAGGGTTGATTTTTTAAAGTCTCTTTTTTTAAGATTAATTATCAAATTTTGAATTTTTTTAGACCTAAGATCATAATAATTATTTTTAATTTTTTTGATCGACTCATTCAAAACAGCAATTTTAGTATAATGGCCAAGATTATGATATTTATTAAAGTTTAAATAAACTACTTTATTTTTTTTTTTAATTAATTCTTTAAAAATTTTTTTTAAGTACTCTTCTAGTGTAATTTTGCTTGATGATAAATTTTGAATAGATCTGAAAATTTGCTCATATGTAATGCCGCTTTTCTCTAGAGGTTTTTTTAAATTTCTTATTTTTGTTCTTAAATATTTCATATTTTTATTTGATGGATCTTTAATATATTTCCCAAAAATTTTTTTGGAAATTTCTATCAAAAAATTTTTTTTAATATCTAGTAAAGGTCTAAATAATTTAAGCTGCCTATCCACCGTGCTAAGTGATTTCATCGAAGAAAGTCCTTTTAATCCACTTCCTCTAGAAAGTCTTATAAAAAAGGTTTCGACTTGATCTTCAAGGTTATGGGCAGTCAGAAGTATTTTTATTTTATTTTTTTTACAATATTTAAAAAGTATATCGTACCTAATAGATCTAGCTTCAGACTGAATATTCTTGTAAATTTTTTTTTTATTAGTGAAAATTTTTAGATTGATCTTTTCTTTTTTAAGTAAAGTTTTAACTTTTTTTGCTTCTTGAAGAGAGCCTTTTCTAATATTATGATTAACTAGCACATAATAAAATTTAGTTTTTTTATAATATGCGTATGCTTTAGTCAAAGCCACCAAAGCCAAGCTGTCAGGACCACCTGATACTGCTACTAAAAAGTTATTACAATTTAAACTATCTAATTTTTTTTTAAAATTTAAGAAAATATTTGATATGTCTTTATAATCTTTAAATCCGTTTTTAAGACTTACACTTGAATTTTTTTTGCTCATATTGAGCTTTTTGTAACACAGACTTGTTTGCTTTTGGATATTCTTTTTTGATTCCCGAAATCATTTTACAGCCTTGATCTTTTTCACCAAGCTGAACCATCGTAATTCCTAATTTTAAGAGATTGTCAGGTGCTTTTTTACTTTTTGGATAGTTCTGATAACCGTCTAAATAAGCTGTTGCAGCGTCTGAATATAATTGTCTTATTCTAAATGTTTCTCCATACCAATACTGAGCGCTTCCTGCTAAATCGTGATCTTTATTTTTATCTATAAATTCTCTTAAAGCAAACTCAGCTGTTTCGTAATCTCCAACTTTCATAAAACTAACTGCAAATTCATATTGTTCGTTCGCTGGTTTATCTGGTAACAATGATTCTCTTTTTTCTGGTTCTTCGGAAATAACAGTTTGAGCGCTTTCAACTGAACTAATGGATTGTTCTTTTGGTAGATTTGAAGTTTGGTAACCAGGAGCTGCTCCAAAATCTTGAGGTTTACTTGATCCAGGTAATGTCTTATTTTTTTCTGTAGTATTACTAATTGATCCACTTTCTAAATCTGTAAATCTTAATTGAGTGTCTGACTGAATTTTTGTTACTCGAGATGATAATTTATCTAATTTAAAATTTACCTCCTCAAATTTATTGGTAAGCTCTCTAAATTGATCTTCTATTTCATTTAATTTTAAAAGATGCTTTGTCATTATATCTTCGTTTAATCCATCAGAATTATTTAGGTTGGAAGATTTTGTTGTGACTAAATCAGATTTTTGATATACAGCTTTTTCTAGAGTTTTAAGATCTTTAGTAATAACTTGAATCTGATCTGAAATCGATTTTAAATAAATTTCCTCTTCTTCTGCCAATACAAAATTAGCAAAAAATACAATCGATAAAAAAACAAATCCTGATTTAAACTTAGTTAACATGATTCTTTTTTTAGTTTCATAAAATGGCAAAAAAAAGACCCCTTAATACAAAGTATTAAAGGGTCTTTTAAGTATATAAATATAAATTAATTTACTTTTACTGTTACAGATCTTCTGTTTTGAGACCAAGCTAATGGTGTTGAAGCAGGATTAACAGGTTTTTCTTTACCGTAACTGATTACAGAAATTCTTTTTCCAGAAATTCCGTAAGTCATTAAGTAATCTCTAGCAGCGTTCGCTCGTCTTTCTCCTAACGCCAAGTTATATTCTCGAGTTCCTCTTTCATCGGCATGACCTTCGATTGTAACATTAAGGTTTTTATTTTTTCTCAAGAAAGTAGCTTGTTTTCTTAAAGTGGCTCTTGAAGCTGTTGTTAAAGAAGACTTGTTCGTTGCGAAAAATACTCTGTCAGGAACACCTGAAGCTAAGTATTTAACTGTCTCTTTTCCAGTATATACGTCGCCATCAATGTTTCCAGATTTTTTAGCAGTGGAACATGCACTTAAAATTAAAGTAGCAAAGATTACTAGTAATATATTTTTTAAACTCTTATTAAACATCATTTTTTCCCCTAGGTTATTACTGTGATTTTATTTCAAATTATTTAATATTATTCAAGTGTATTTTGCATAAAATTATAGCTTATTTTGACAAAAGAGAGGACCAAGATGGGTCTGAGGCATCAGTTTCTGTTTTGAGCCTTCTTTCATTATACCCTGTAATATCAATTGACCATAATTTAGCTGAAAAACCCTCTCCCTTAGATCCAGCTTTAGTTTCTCTATAAAAAACCAAAACCCTTCCATTGGGTGACCAAGAGGGCGCCTCTTGATAGTAATTTTCTGTTAAAAGTCTTTCACCAGTACCATCTACTCTCATCACGCCTATGTAAAATCTACCTTTACGCATTTTTGTGAATGCGATTAAATCTCCTCTTGGAGACCACACTGGTGTTCCATAAATGCCCTTACCAAAAGTAATTCTTTTAACGCCGCTTCCATCGCTTCGCATTACATAAATTTGTTGTAAACCACTTCTATCAGAATTAAATGCAATAAACTTTCCATCGGGTGAGAATGAAGGTGAGGTATCTATAGAAGAATGATCAGTTATTCTCTCGACTACTCTTGAGTCTAAATCCATAGTATAAATATCAGAGTTTCCATCTTTAGCAAAACTCATAACGATTTTCTTTCCATCGGGTGAAAATCTAGGAGCAAATGTCATGCCTGGAAAGTTTCCAACTACCTCTTGTGTGCCAGTCTCAATATCAAGCAAGTAAACTCTTGGCATATTTCTAAAATAAGACATGTAAGTTACCATTTGATTTGTTGGATTAAATCTTGGGGTTAAAACTAATTCATTGCCTAAAGTTAAATACTTCGTGTTAGCGCCATCTTGATCCATTATTGCTAATTTTTTAATTCTTTGATTTTTTGGGCCACTTTCTGCAACATAAATTATTCTAGTATCAAAATATCCTTCTTCACCAGTAAGTCTTTCATAGATTTTATCAGAAATGATATGAGCTACTCTTCTCCAATTAGATGGGGTTGTCGTGAAGGCTAAAGCAGTCATTTCTTTAGCAGCAGCTAGATCCCAAAGTCTAAATTCTACTTTTAATTTACTCTCCTTAATAAGAAGTTTACCAGTTACAAGAGCTTGTGCTTTTATTAATCTCCAGTCTTCAAATCTTGGTTTTAAATGTGCAATGTCAGGTTTCTGAACAAAAGCCTCTTTTTTAAGAGGATTAAACAAACCTGTTGCTCTAAAATTATCTTCTATTATTTTCGAAATTTCATTACCAAGATCTTTTATTTTTATACCGTCGTAATTTTCAGATTTTACGTCTACATGTAAAGGAGAAATTGCTATTGGTAAAGGATCTAAATTTCCTCGAGTAATGTCAATTTCAATTAAAGCAAAAGAAGGACTGATTACAAAAATATTAAATAAAAAAGCCGTAAAAATTTTTTTCATTCTAACCTTTTAACATTTCTGTTGGATTAAAGTTTAATTGTAAATCTTTCCATTTATCATAGCCCGTTGGTGGCACTTTGAGAGGTTGACATAATCTAACTGCTCTTAAAGCACTTTCGGCTAAAACTTTATAAAATTTTTGACCTGGTCTGTTCATTCTTTGATGATCTAAAATTTCCGATTTTACTATTGTTCCATCTTTTTTTAATTGAAGTTTAATTCTAACAAGTAAATCTTCATCATAAGGTAACCCTAAAGGTATAGTCCAACAACCAAAAATTTGAGCTCTTAACGCATCCTCTTGTGAAAGTGTCAAGCCAGAAGCAAATGAATTTTTTTGGCTACTTTGCGTAACTTTATCAATTTTTTTTTTTTTTACTGCCTCTACCTCTTTCGCCTTATCTATCAAAGCAGCTATTTGATTAGTATCTATAATTTCTTTTTTTTCAAATTCTGAAACTTGCCTTATTTCTGGTTTTACTTCCTCGGGATTTTGTTTTTTTTTAACAATTTGTTTTTGTTCTTTTTTTTCATTTGGCAGTGGAATTCTATCTGGTTTCTCTTTAGCTTTCGCAGCTGGCGGCGCTTGTTCTGAAACTAATCTTTCTTCCTCTTTTTTTTTGGTTTCTTCAATTATTTTTCTGGCTTTTGGTGCATAAGGAATACTTGTTTTGTCTGTAATCTGTATAAGTTCAACAGAGACTATAGGAGGAAGATCTACTGGTTCTCTAAGCATAAAAGGTAAGCTCAAAATTGTAAGTAAAACTAGTATAGAGTGAAAAGTAATGGAATAAATTAAACTTCTTACCATAAATCATCCTAATTTTTATAAGGCTCAGAAATTAAAGCAACTTTTGAAAATCCTGCTCCTGATAGTGTTCCCATAACCTCTAATACTCTTCCATAATTAATATTTTTATCGCCCCTCACATAAATTCTTGTATCAGTCCTATTTTTTGCTATTGCTAATAATTTAGGGATCATCTTCTGATAAGTTACTTGGTGTTCTTGAATATAAATTTCCCCCTTTGAATTAATACTTAAAGTTAGCGGTTCTTGATCGTCAGGAAGAGAGTCTGCTGCTGACTCTGGTAAATCAACTTGAACACCGACAGTCAACAATGGAGCGGTCACCATAAAAATAATTAAAAGAACCAACATTACATCTACAAATGGTGTTACATTTATTTCACTCATTGGTTCTTTTTTTGAGCGATTAAATTTAAATGCCATTTTAAATAATAGATAAAAATCTTTTAGAAAAATTTTCTATTCTAGAAAAATATTTTTGAGAGTCGTTATTAAATTTATTATAAGCCACAACTGCAGGTATAGCAGCTAATAGCCCTAAAGCAGTTGCAAACAAAGCTTCTGCAATCCCAGGGGCAACAATTGCTAAGCTAGTATTTCGTGATATTGCAATCGATTGGAAAGAGTTCATTATCCCCCAAACAGTTCCGAACAAACCAATAAAAGGAGCTGTTGATCCCACAGTGGCTAAAAAAGTAAAATTTTTCTCTACTTTTTTCATTTCAGTATCAGTCGCAATTTCTAAAACTCTTCCAACTCTTGCCGCTTGAACTGCTGAAGACTGTCTTTTTGTCTTTAATAATTCACCCATAGCAGACTTAAATATCAATACGGCAGGATCGTTTGAATTAGCTGGTAAACTATTATTGAAACTTTCAGCAGATTTTGCTTTCCAAAACTTTTTTTCAAAATCTTCAATTGATTTATTAATATTCTTAAATAATTTAAATTTATCAAATATAAGTGCCCAAGAAAAAATTGAGCAAGCAATTAATAAAATAATTACAAATTTTACTACGAAATCAGCTCTTAAGAAAAGTTTCCACAACGAGAAGTCGGTTGCGCCACCTAATCCTACTACTTGAGCTGCTACATCTTGTTCCATTAAGATTGATTACTTTTAGATTGTGTCATGAATTTGGCGTTATTAATTAATTTGGGTTTAATTTTCTTCAGTTAATCTGGTTTCGCTAAAGTATCTGGCAATCAAAATAGCGTCGGATTTATTGACGTCTTTTTTTTTCGTAAGCTGATTAGAGAGTTTAGGGTACATTTCTATAGCTTTTGTTCTACTTGAGTCTTTTGAAGAATTAATCAGTTCAAAATGTTTTTTCCACTTTGAGGGTCTAACAAAGTAAATTGGCAACTCTAAAGCAGCGCATACACCTTTAATAGCTCCAAAAGTTTGGCCAAAATTAAACATGCTAGTTACTCCCTGTCCGGGCATAGCGTTTACTTGTTCGACAACAACAGCTACCTCTTCACTATTATTAATATTTTCTTTCAATAGGTTTACGAGTAAAGCACTATTTAATTGTCTTTTATTTTTTTTTCCTTCAGACATCACAGGAATATCAAATATTTTTAAGACCTTTTTGTCCTCTAATATTGCTATTGCTCCGCTCAACCCAGGATCTATTCCTATAATTTTCATTATTGTAAATTTTTCATATTGGCATTGGTAAAGATGTTTTGAACATCATCTAATTCTTCTAAAGTGTTTAAAACCTCCAGTAGCTGCTCGCACTCATCTTTAGCTAAATCTATTAAATTAATAGGTCTCCATTCTATAGAAGAATAATTGAATGTTTCAATTTTTTTTTCTAGCTCAGTTTTTATTTTATAAAAATCTTCTTTTTCAGTAATTATCTCGAAAATTTTATCCAAGTTAACACAGTCTTTTGCACCAGCATTTATTGCGATTTCGAATATTTCTTCTTCTTTGATTTTATCTTTTTCAATGTGAATAATACCGCAATTAGAAAACATATGGGCGGTTGATCCTGACTCTCCTAATCTTCCACCATTTTTTTGTAAAACTGTTCTTATACCTGATGCTGATCTATTTTTATTATCGGTAAGCGTTTCAATTATTAATGCAATATTAAATGGTCCAAATCCCTCATACCTTAAACTCTCATAATTTTTGTTGCCACTTATTTCTGATTTGCTGATTGCTCTTGAAATATTATCTTTTGGCATGTTGGCTTGCTTAGCTGCTTGTATGGCTGTTCTTAGTCTAGCATTCATATTTGGATCTTTGTCTCCAAGTTTTGCAGCAACAGTTATTTCTCTGGATAGTTTAGAAAAAATTTTAGATCTTTCTTTGTCAGCTCTACCTTTTTTATGTTTTATACCAGCCCAATGTGAGTGTCCTGCCATAATTAATTAGCTAAACTACCTCCATATATTAATCTGGTGATTTTTTTTGCTAAACCATTTTCAGAATTTGTTTCAACAATTACTCCAGATAAAGTTCCCTCTCCTTCTGCAGGGTAATGACTAACTGCATCTTTTTCCTTTAAAAATCTTTTTATTGAATTTTCTTTATTCATTCCAATTACAGAATTATAGTCTCCACACATACCTATATCTGTTTGGTAAGCTGTTCCTCCCTCTAAAATTCGAGTATCAGCAGTAGGAACATGGGTATGAGTTCCTATAACACATGTTGCACGACCATCAAAAAAATGACCAGCTGCCATTTTTTCACTTGTGATCTCACCATGAAAATCTACAACTAAAAAATCTACATCTTTTGTCAATTTCATTTTGTTGGAAATTTCTTTAGCTGTTTTAAAAACATCATCTGTTTTTCTCATAAAAACATTTCCCATAAGATTAATCACTCCAACTTTAAATCTTTTATCTTTTGAAAAATAAATTTTATACCCTCTTCCTGGAGAACCATTAACTAGATTTGCAGGCCTCAAAAGTCTATTTTCTTTTTCTATTAAATCTATTGTTTCTTTCTTATCCCAAATATGATTTCCTGAGGTAATTACATCAACTCCGATTTTAAAAAACTCTTCTGTAATTTCTTGAGTAATGCCTTTACCATCATCAGCTGCATTTTCGCCATTTACAATAACAAAATCAATATTATAAATTTTAATTAGATCGGGTAATTTATCAGTTAATACTTTTCTACCAGAAGCACCCATAATATCTCCTAAAATTAGTAAGTTCATTAATAAATTCCTTTTTCGGTTAGAATAAAGTCTAATTTAACATCATTTCGATTTATCGGAAGTTTATGATGCCTTTGAAATGAAAAAGCAACACCAACAGTCAAAATATTTTTAAATTTTTTTAAATATTTATTTAGATAGCGATCATAAAACCCTTTACCGTATCCTAATCTATATTTTTTTTTATCAAACGCTAATATTGGAACAAGTATAATATCAGGAACTTTTAATTGATCTTTTGCCGGTTCCAAAATTCCAAATTTATTTACAAATAAAACATCATTTTTTTTCCAAGAAAAAAAATTCATAAAACTCTTTTTATCAGTGACTGGAAGTAAAGTATCCTGAGACAAAATATTATCAAATTTAAGAATTTCTAGAACGTTCAACTCAAAATTTGATGGATAATATAAGCCAATTTTAAACCGCCTTTTTTTAAATCTTAAATTAATTAATTTCAATAAAGGTAAAAAAAAACTTTTTTCAATTTTGAAGTATTTTTTCTTTCTTAGTAGAAAATATTTTTTTCTTAATTGAATTTTTTGCTGCATCTACTGTATTTTAGACAGCGACTCTGTATTTGAGATTATTTTTTCCAGTGATTGAGTAGTTTTATCAAGCATTGACTCATATAAAGAATTATTTTTTTCTATAGTTCTTTTAAAACTGTCTAATTCTTTCGTAAGATTTTTAATCTCTATATCCTTTCCTTCTTTATATTTAATTGCAAGAGACCTGATTTCCTTAAATTTGTTTGAAATTTCGTCTAATTTTTTTTTCTGGTCTGTGATTTTTTGCTTTAAATCAAAGTATTCATCAATTAATTGAATCGTTGTGATCAATAAAAGCTTATTTTCTCCTATATTCCCAAGTCTATCTTTTAATTCGGTATACTTTTTATCTAAAAATTTTGCTAGTTTTTTCAGCGACTCTTCTTGACCATCATCACATGAAAGCAAATAATCTTTGTTATTAAATTTTATATTTACATTTGCCATTTATCTATCTCACTAACTAAATTTTCAGTTTCTTTGCTTAATTCTTCGATGTCCTGATTAAACTTATCTTCTAGTTCAGATCTTTTATTTACCTCTAATTGTAATTTTTTTATTTTTTCTTTTAAATATTTATGTTCTCTCATCAATTCGTCATTTTTTTTTTCAATTTCTTTTTTTTGGTTGTTTAATTCATTTTTTTCAGTTCTAATTTTTTCTAACTCATAATTTGGCTGTGAATAACTTAAAGATAATGAATTTAATTTATCAATAAGTTGGTTTAAATTTTGTTCTTTCTTTTCAAAATTACTCATAAAGAATTATACCATAATATTGATATAGTTAGTTTAAGTCTATATAGGTAGTAAAAAGTGACTGTTAAATTTAATCAATTATCCAACGCAATTAGATTTTTATCAATTGACGCTGTGCAAAAAGCAAACTCGGGTCACCCAGGAATGCCAATGGGAATGTCCGATGTCGTAACTGTATTATTTAAATACCACCTGAGGTTTAATCCCAAAAATCCCCAATGGATTAATAGAGATCGATTTATATTGTCTGCAGGTCATGGTTCAATGTTACTTTACTCTTTACTTTATCTCTGTGGTTACAAAAGCATAACCATAGAGGACATAAAAAATTTTAGACAATTAAACTCTATTTGTGCTGGACACCCAGAATATAAAAAAGGAACTGGGATAGAAACAACTACCGGACCTTTAGGACAAGGATTAGCTAATGCGGTTGGAATGGCAATAGCTGAGGAAATATTTAGAAAAAAGTTTGGTTCCACAGTAATCAATAATAAAACTTATGTTATTGCAAGTGATGGAGACTTAATGGAGGGAATTAGTCATGAAGCAATGAGTCTAGCTGGTCACCTAAAATTAAAGAATTTAATAGTTTTTTTTGACAATAATAAAATTTCAATTGACGGTTCAACATCGCTTAGTGTTTCAGATAATTATAAAAAAAGATTTGAGTCGTACGGCTGGAACTTCCTAGAGGTAGACGGTCACAATGAAAAACAAATTTCAAAAGCGATTACAAAAGCATCAAAATCAAAAAAACCTACAATAATATCTTGTAAAACTATAATAGGATTTGGATCACCTAATAAATCTGGTAAAGCTTCCTCTCATGGCTCTCCTTTAGGGGATGAAGAAATAGCTTTAGTAAGAAAAAAACTAAGATGGAACAACCAGCCATTTGAAGTGCCTCAAGAAATACTAGATGAATGGAGAAATATAGGTAACAAGGGTGTGCAACTGGAAAACGAATGGCTTGAAATAGTAAATAAAAAAAATCCTAAAATAAAAAATGAACTTAGCGGCGCTAATGAGAAATTGGATTTGAACGGTTTAGAAAATTTAATTCGTCAAGAAAAAGATAAACATTTTGAAACTAAGCCAAGTTTAGCTACACGACAATGCTCGATGGCTGCTATAGAAAAAATTTCTGCTTTTCTTCCTGAATTAATAGGTGGTTCTGCAGATTTAAGTGGTTCTAATAATACAAAAACAAATAATTCAAAAATTATTAATTCTAAAAATTTTAACGGAAATTATATTCATTACGGAGTTAGAGAACATGGTATGGCAGCAGTTATGAATGGTTTAGCGCTTTATGGAGGTATAGTACCTTATGGTGGAACATTTTTAATTTTCTCAGATTATTGTAAACCCTCTATAAGACTCTCTGCTTTGATGGGTCTTAAGGTAATTTATGTTTTTTCACACGACTCGATTGGTCTTGGTGAAGATGGTCCTACTCACCAACCTATAGAACAACTTACTGGATTGAGAGCAATTCCGAATTTAAATGTCTTCAGGCCAGCAGATATTAACGAAACGTTTGAATGTTGGGAAATAGCTTTAAAAAGTAAAAATACCCCAAGTGCTATTGCTTTATCGAGACAAAAAGTTCCTTACATCAATCCAAGCAAATCTAAAGAGAATAAATGTGAAAAAGGAGCCTATGTAGTTAATTTAACTTCGCATGAGAGCAATGTAACATTAATTGCTTCAGGTACTGAGGTAGAACTTGCCTTAAAAGTTCAAACTAAACTTAAAGAAAACAATATCCACTCAAAAGTAGTTTCAATGCCATGTATGGAGCTTTTTGATAAACAACCTGAAAATTACCGGAAAGATATTTTAGAAGAAAACTCATTGATCATCACATTAGAAGCTGGAAGTATAATGTCTTGGCAAAAATATATTAAAAATAAAGGTGCCAATTTAGGTATAGATAAATTTGGTGAAAGTGCTCCTTATAAAGAAATTTACAACCATTTTAAATTATCAGAAGAAGATATAACAAATTTTATTCAAAAAAAATTGAGAGAGTGATAGAAGTCGATGGATGAAATAAATTTCTTTCCTGACGATTTAGAAATCAAAGATCAAAAGATAATTCTTAGATTAGATTTAAATGTTCCAATTAAAGACAAAGTTATAAAAGATGATACAAGAATAACTTTATGTTTACCTTTTATAAATAGACTAATTGAAAAAAAAGCAAAAATTATAATTATTAGTCATTTAGGTCGACCAAAAGGAATTAATGTCCCTGACCTATCTTTAGTGCCCATCTACAAATATCTCAAAGATGCGCTTAAAACCAATGTTTATTTTTTTAGAGGAACTTTTGATGGTGAAACTAAAGAAAAATTTTCTCACCTAAAAGGGGGCGAGGTAATATTAATTGAGAATATAAGATTTTTTAAAGAAGAAACAGAAGATTGCAAAGATTTTTCAAAAAAGTTAGGTGAACTTGGGGACATTTATATTAATGATGCATTTTCATGCTCCCATAGGAAACAAGCTTCAGTGCACAGTATAACAAAATTTGTTAAAAAAAATTATGCTGGTCCATTATTAAAAAAAGAAATAACGGCAATAAATCTTGTTATAAAAAATAAAAAAGAACCAGTCACTTGTATTATCGGAGGATCAAAAATTTCTACAAAGATTAATGTTATTACTAATCTTATAAAAAAAGTAAACAATATAGTGATTGTTGGGGCAATGGCTAATAATTTCTTCGTTTATAAGAATTTAAAAGTTGGTAAATCTTTAATTGAAAAAAATACAAAAGAAATAATAACTAATATTTATAAAAAAGCAGAGGAATATAATTGTAAAATATTAGTACCTGAAGATTGCATGGTAGGAACAGACTTTGAAGGAACCGGTAAAAATAAAAATCTTGATGAAGTTCAAGAAAATGAAATAATTTTAGATATCGGCTCCAATACAATCAAAAAAATTCAAAAAAAAATTAACGAGTCAAATACTGTTCTGTGGAATGGACCAGCCGGGTATTTTGAAAATGAGAACTTCTTAAAAGGCACATTATCGATTGCAGAAAATATCTCTAAAAATACTATTGAAAAATCTTTAATATCTATTCTTGGAGGTGGAGACACTCTCGCAGCAATAAATAAAAGTAGTGACAAACTTACTTTCTCTCACTTATCAACAGCAGGAGGAGCATTTTTAGAGTACCTAGAAGGAAAAGACTTGCCTGGTATAAGTGTTTTAAAATAAATAATCGCTATGACTTTAAATGAAATAGCTAAAAAAATGTGCGCTAAAGGAAAAGGTATCCTTGCTGCAGATGAAAGCACTGGAACAATAGCTAAAAGATTTAAAAGTATAAATGTTGAAAACATAGAAAAAAATAGACTAAATTTTAGACAAACTCTTTTTAATTCAAGTGCTATGAAAGATTTTATTGGTGGAGTAATTTTATTTGATGAAACAATAAGACAGAAAACTACCTTGGGTCCATCAATTCCAGAATTAATATCTAGACATGGGGCTGTACCAGGAATAAAAGTGGATAAAGGTGCTAAACCTCTTGCAGGATCTAGTGATGAAACTGTAACAGAGGGTTTAGATGGTTTACGCGAAAGATTAAAAGAGTATTATGATTTAGGTGCGAGATTTACTAAATGGAGAGCTGTCTATAAAATTTCAGATAAATTTCCATCTGCCCAATCTATTAAGTCTAACGCCCACGCATTAGCAAGATACGCTGCTTTAGTTCAAGAAGCTAAAATGGTACCGATAGTAGAACCAGAAGTTTTGATGGATGGTTCACATAACATTGATAAATGCTATCAGGTTACAACAAATGTACTTAATGAGTGTTATAACGAACTAGAAATACATAAAGTTGATTTGAAAGGAACAGTTCTTAAACCTAATATGGTTATACCTGGTTCGGAGTGCAAAGATAAATCTAATGCAGAAGAAATTGCAAAAAAAACTTTGGACTGCTTAAAGAAAAATGTTCCAAGTGATGTTCCTGGAATTGCCTTTTTATCGGGTGGACAGTCTGAAATTGAGTCTAGTAAAAATCTTAATGAAATAAACAAAATAAATGATAGTAATTTTTTAATTACTTTTTCTTATGGAAGAGGGTTGCAAGCAAGTGCACTAAAGGAATTTGGAAAAAATCAAGAAAATACAGAAAATATTCAAAAAGCCTTTAACCATAGAGCTAAAATGAATGGTCTGTCATCTAAAGGGGAGTGGTCTGAAGAATTAGAGAAAGAATTTGCGGCCTAAAACATTTGAAGAAATTAGTATACTTAATTTCACCTGATAAAATTGATCAGAATTTCTTAACTAGTTTAGATAAAGTATTGTCTTTTAAGAATGTGAAGTTTTTTCAATTAAGATTAAAAAATTTGAGTCAAAAAAAACTTCTTCATTTCTCAAATAAAATTATAAAAATTACCACTAAGCATAAAGTAAAGTTTATCATTAATGATAATTTTATTTTAGCATCGAAAATAAACGCTGATGGATGTCATATGGGTCAACACGATGGATCGTTTTCAAAAGCTAGAAAAAAACTAAAAAACAAAATATTTGGTATCACATGTCATAACTCAAAAAAACTTGCAAATTATGCAATTAAAAATAACGCAAGTTATATTGCTTTTGGATCTTTTTTTAAATCCAAACTTAAGCATAATACGATAAAAGCTAATATTAATATTTTGAGATGGGCAAAAAAGAACGTAAAAAAACCTATTGTAGCAATAGGTGGAATAAATAATAAAAATTACAAAAAATTAATAAGAGCAGGGGCAAAATATATTGCAATATCAAGTTTTATTTGGGATAACCCCAAATTAAAACCGGAACTTGCGATTAGAAAATTCAAATGAAAATAACTGCTATTGAAATAAAACCTGGAATGATAATTGAACATAAAAATGATTATTGGAATGTTCTTAAAACTCAACATGTTAAGCCTGGTAAAGGCGGGGCCTTTAATCAGGTAGAATTAAAAAGTGTTATCAAGGGTACAAAGCTGAATGAAAGATTTAGATCAAGCGAAACAGTAGAAAAAGCGGAAGTTGATGAAAAAAAATTTAATTTTTTGTATTTAGATGGAGATAGTTGCCATTTTATGGATAACAATACTTATGAGCAAGTAGAAATATCGAAATCTATAGCTGGAGAACAATATAAATTATTGAAAGAAAATTTAGAAGTTACAATTTCTTTTATGGAAGATAAGCCGATATCAATTGAGTTACCAAAAAATATTGAATGTACAATTGAAACTACGGATGCTGCCATTAAAAACCAAACAGCTTCATCATCTTATAAACCTGCTCTTCTTGATTGTGGTATTAAAATTAATGTCCCGCCATTTATAGAAAGTGGAGAAAAGATAATTATTGATACTCGAACACTTGAATATGTAAAAAGAGTCAATTAATGAGATTAAATTCTCCTCAAATTAATTTAATAGTAAGAGCATGTATGAAAGCATCGAGATCGCTTATACGAGATTTTGGAGAAATAGAAAATTTACAAGTTTCAACTAAAGGTCCTGGAGATTTCGTAACATCAGCAGATAAAAGAACTGAAAAAATTATAATAGACGAATTACAAAAAGCTCACCCGGATTACGGGATAGTAACTGAAGAAACGGGAATAATAAATAAATCTAATTTGAAAAATAGATGGATAATTGATCCAATAGATGGAACAATGAACTTTTTAAATGGCATACCTCAATTTGCAATATCAATTGCTTATGAAGAAAATAGTGAAATTAAATGTGGTGCTATATTTAATCCTATTATGAATGAAATGTTTTGTGCTGAAAAGGGTAATGGATCTTACCTCAATAATTCAAGAATAAGAGTTTCCAATAAAAAGAAAATCAATAATGCTCTCATAGTAACTGGCGGCCCTAAAGGAGCTAGTAAAATTAAAGATAAAATTTTTTCTGAATATATTAATGTCTCAAAAAATGTTTCTAATGTTAGAAAGTTTGGAAGCGCTGCCTTAGATATAGCTTATGTAGCTTGTGGAAGGTTTGATGGATATTGGCAAAGAGAACTTAACTATTGGGACATAGCTGCAGGTATTATAATTTTAAAAGAAGCTGGAGGTTATGTAGATTTTTTTGAGGAGGATGAAAAGTTGCCTTTAAAAAAGAACATTTTGGCATCTAACTCCTTTATTCATGAAGAATTAAGGGGATTAATTAAAAAATAAAGATATTGAGTGTAAACAATTATTAATATAAAACTCCGCTCATGAAAAAAAACATACACCCAAATTATCACAAAATAAAAGTTGTAATGACCGATGGTACTGAGTTTGAAACTAGATCGACTTGGGGCAAAGAAAATGATGTTTTAAAATTGGACATTGATCCAAAATCTCATTTCGCTTGGACAGGTGGAACACAGAAAGTTTTAGATAAAGGTAGAGTGAGTAAATACAATAAAAAATTTAGTAATCTTAGATCAAAAAAATAATTTATGACAGATATTCCATTTATGCCAAAAGCCACAGCTGTTTGGTTAGTAGAAAACACGACATTGACTTTTAAACAAATAGCTGAATTTTGTAATCTTCATGAACTAGAAATAAAAGGAATTGCTGATGGAGACGTTGCTAAAGGTATTAAAGCTTATAATCCTATTCTGGCAGGGCAACTTTCAAGAGATGAGATAGAAACTTGTTCTAAAGATCCAGAAAAAAAATTAAAATTATTAAAAAAGATTGAAGAGGTTGAAGTAAAAGAGAGAAAAAGACCAAAATATACGCCGCTATCAAAAAGACAAGATAGACCTGACGCAATTTTATGGTTATGTAAAAATGCTTCTGAATTAACAGATGGTCAAATTTCTAAACTAGTTGGAAGTACTAAGGGTACAGTTTCTTTAATTAGAAAAAGAAGCTATTGGAATTTTTCTAATTTAAAACCAAGAGATCCTGTAATTTTGGCGCTTTGTACTCAGGAAGCTTTTCAAAAAAGCTTAGAGAAGGCTAAAAGAAGAGTAGAAAGAGAAAAAAAAGCCAAAATTAGAGAGGAAAAAAAAGCTCAAGCCGCTTCTCTATAGACAAATAGATTTTCTAATGATAACTAGCATGAAAATTAACTGGAGGTTTTTATTAAAATAGATGTTAAAGATAATAATGTAGAACAAGCAATAAGAGTTCTAAAAAGAAAACTTCAAAAAGAAGGTTTTTTTAAAGTAATGAAAATGAAAAGCACTTACGAAAAACCCTCTGAAAAGAAAAAAAGAGTACAAACAGAAAATCTTAAAAGAATAAAAAAACTACAAAAACTAAAGAATAGGTACTAAATTTATTTAAAATGAGAGGATTAACAATGCCATCTGGTAAAGTGAAATGGTTTAACGCCAAAAAAGGTTATGGATTTATTACTGATGATGAAACAAAAAAAGATATTTTCCTTCATGTATCAGCATTAGAAAATTCAAAGTTAAGAGTTTTGAAAGAGGAGCAAAAAATCGTTTACGACATAAAAGAAGAAAAAGATAAACTTCAAGCTATTAACATAAAAAAAAAATAATTAATCGCGGGGTGGAGCAGTCTGGTAGCTCGTCAGGCTCATAACCTGAAGGTCGCTGGTTCAAATCCAGCCCCCGCAACCAAAATGAATAATACGATCAGAAATATAACTATTATTGCACATGTTGATCATGGCAAAACAACTTTAATAGATAGTCTAATGAAACAAAGCGGGACATTTAGAGAAAACGAAAATGTTGAAGAACGGGTGATGGACTCAGGTGAGTTAGAAAAAGAAAGAGGAATTACAATTCTAGCAAAACCTACCTCAATAAATTGGAAAAACTCCAGAATAAATATTATTGATACTCCAGGCCATAGAGATTTTGCAGCTGAGGTTGAAAGGGTTTTGCATATGGCTGATGGAGCTTTGTTGCTGATAGATTCTGCAGAAGGTGTTATGCCTCAAACAAAATTTGTTCTCTCTAAAGCCTTAAAGCAAGGCTTAAGACCAATAGTTATAATTAACAAATTAGATAAACCTGATCAAAGAGCAAATGAAGTTCTAAATGAAACATTCGATTTATTTGTAAGTCTTGATGCCAACGAAGAGCAATTAGATTTTCCTGTTTTATATGCAAGCGGGAGATCTGGTTGGGCATCTAAAGAAATAAATGGACCAAGAGAAAATTTACAACCGTTATTAAACCTTATAAATGAACATGTCAAACCAACCGCTTTTGATAAAACAAAACCTTTCGCAATGCTTTCCACTCTTTTGTATGCTGATAGTTTTCTTGGCAGAAGTCTAGTTGGTAGGATTGCGCAAGGTACTGCAAGAGCAAATCAGCAAATAAAGGCGATAAATTTAAAAGGAGAAAAAGTTGATGAAGGCAGGTTAACAAAAATTTTTAGATATGAAGGTACGAAAAAAGTTCCTATTGATGAAGGTGAAGCTGGAGATATAGTGATTGTTGCAGGATTAGAAAAAGCAAATGTTGCTGATACTATTTGTGACCTGGAAATTAAAGAACCTATCGATGCAACACCTATAGATCCCCCTACTATGTCAATTACCATTACAGTAAATAGCTCTCCTTTAGCTGGAACAGAGGGAAAAAAATTAACGAGTACTCAGATAAGGGACCGTCTTATACTAGAAGCAGAAAATAACGTAGGTATAAATTTTGAGGAGAACGACGATAAAGATGCTTTTGTAATAAGTGGAAGAGGTGAACTAATGTTGGAAATTCTTTTGACACAAATGAGACGAGAGGGATTTGAAATGACCGTAAGCCCGCCAAAAGTATTAATTAAAAAAGATGATAAAGGAAATAAACTTGAACCATTTGAAGAAATAACAATGGATTTAGATGAAGAATTTTCATCAAAAGTTATTGACTCAATGAACAGAAGGAAAGGTAAATTAATTGATTTAAAAGATACTGGAAAAAACAAAAAAAGATTAATTTTTCATGCTCCGACAAGAGGATTAATGGGTTACACAAGTCGTTTTTTAACTCTTACAAAAGGTAGTGGAGTAATAAACAGAATTTTTCATTCTTATGGGGATTATACTGGAGATATGGAAGGAAGAAGGAATGGTGCTTTAATTTCAATAGAAAATGGTAAAGCTGTTGCATTTGCAATTTTTAACTTGCAAGCTCGTGGTGAGATGTTTGTAACACATAATGACCCAGTTTATGAAGGTATGATAGTTGGGCTTTCCTCGAAAAGTGGTGACCTTGAAATTAATGTTTTAAAAGGAAAAAAGTTAACAAATATGAGAACACAAGGCACAGATGAAAATGTTGTTTTAACTCCCGTTAGAAAAATGGCTATTGCAGAACAATTAAGTATGCTAAACACGGATGAGGCCTTAGAAATAACACCTAAATCTTGTAGACTTAGAAAACTTATATTAGATCCTCATGAAAGAAAAAGACAATCAAGAGCTAAAGCCTCTTAAAGACTGAATCTAGATTTTTTACTATCAGTAAGAAAACCTTTAACTGTATCAATAGTCATTGATTTAAAACTTTTACCAAATCCATTAATTTGATTTATTACCTTTGGTGGCATAGTAATTATATTACAATTTATTTGTCTAGCTTGCGTGTAGTTATAAGCTTCTCTTGTGCTCGCCCAAAGAATTTCAATGTTTTTATTATTTTTCGTTAAAGATATACTCTTTTTAAAAATAGGAAGAGGATCTTTTC
Organism: uncultured Pelagibacteraceae bacterium; assembly: GCA_902615435.1. Taxonomy (GTDB): domain Bacteria; phylum Pseudomonadota; class Alphaproteobacteria; order Pelagibacterales; family Pelagibacteraceae; genus Pelagilacustribacter. Next base: position 41,761 of record CACMOZ010000006.1, on the reverse strand, counting down.
CTTTATCTGACATCCTGCCAGCAAATATTGAGATAATAGATTTAGTTTTTTTGTTCAATTTTTTGTAAATCTTTTTAGTTTGCTCGAATGTGTAAACTGCAGTTATATTAAGCTTTATTCCTTTTTGACTTAGTTCTTTGATAACAGATCCGGTAAAAACCCCTTTGGAATTGACAACTGGAATTTTGACATAAACATTTTTTCCCCAAGAATTTATTTCATAAGCTTGCTTAAGCATATCTTGAAAATTATCAGCAAATACCTCGAAAGAAATTGGTTTTTTTTTACAAATCTTCAAAATTTCTAAAGAATAATCTCTATAATTTTTTGCTCCTGCTAATCTCATAAGACTTGGATTGGTAGTAAAACCATCAACAAAAGATTTACTGTTGTAAAATTTTATTGTCTTATAATCAGCTATATCACAGAATATTTTTGTTTTCATTAATCCAAATTTTTAACAATATCTTCTGTCATCTTTTTAGCATCGGCAAATAACATAAGAGTATTATCTTTATAAAAAAGTTCATTATCTATTCCAGCGTAACCAGGTGACAAACTTCTTTTAACAAATAAAACAGATTTACATTTTTCAACATCAAGTACTGGCATACCAAATATTGGGCTTTTGGGATCTGTTTTCGCTACAGGATTAGTTACGTCATTTGCTCCAATTACAAATGCAACATCAGAATTAGCAAAATCATTGTTTATATCCTCTAATTCAAAAACTTCGTCATAAGGGACATTAGCCTCAGCTAACAATACATTCATATGACCAGGCATTCTACCTGCTACTGGATGGATTGCATAGGTAACTTTAATATCGTTCTTTTTTAATTTATCTACCATTTCTCTTAGAGCATGTTGAGCTTGAGCAACAGCCATACCATAACCTGGAACTATTATTACTGAGGAAGCATTTTTCATCAGAAAAGCTGCATCCTCTGCATTACCACTTTTAACTGGTTTTTGATCCTTCTTTTCTTTTTTGTCTTCAGCAGAATTGTCTGCTCCAAAACCTCCAAGAATTACACTTACAAAAGATCTGTTCATAGCTTTGCACATTATATATGAAAGTATCGCTCCAGAGGATCCGACAAGTGCACCTGTAATAATCAAAGCAGTATTTTCTAATGTAAAACCTATACCTGCTGCAGCCCATCCAGAGTAAGAATTGAGCATTGAAATTACTACAGGCATATCTGCTCCACCAATAGGTATGATTAATAAAACACCTACAAGAAAAGAGATAACAATTACTGTCCAAAAAATATTTGTGGACTGAGTTTTACATAAATAAAAAATTAAAACAAAAATACTTATTCCTAGGATCAAATTTAAAATGTGCTGGCCACTAAAAGTAATAGGAGCACCAGACATTATTCCTCTTAACTTTAAAAAAGCTATAATAGAACCTGAAAAAGTTATTGCTCCTACTGCTGCTCCGATGGACATTTCGATTAGGCTGGCTAATTTAATATTACCAACATTTCCTAGATTAAAAGCTGCAGGATTTAAAAAAGCTGCGATAGCTACAAAAACAGCTGCTAAACCAACTAAACTATGAAAACCAGCAACCAATTCTGGCATTGCAGTCATTGGAATTTTAAAAGCTATATAAGCACCGATTGCTCCTCCAATAACTAAAAATATAATTACATAAACTAATGATGTAGAAAAATTACCAATTGATAGGAATGTCACAACAATTGCGATTATCATTCCAGCAATTCCAAAGTAATTTCCTTGTCTAGATGTATCCGGTGAAGATAATCCCCTTAGAGCGAGAATGAATAATATTCCAGATACTAAATAAAAAATTGCTGCAAGATTTGCCGAGATCATTTCTTTTTATCTTTCTTTTTTTTGTACATTTGAAGCATTCTTTGGGTCACTAAGAACCCTCCAAAAATATTTATCGCTGCTAAAATAATAGCTATAAATCCAAAAATACTTGACGTATTAAAAATACTATCGGAAGTTCCAGCTAAAGCTGAAATGATAGCACCTACAATAATAACCGATGAAATAGCATTGGTAACTGACATCAGCGGAGTGTGAAGAGATGGTGTAACACTCCATACCACATAGTAACCAATAAAAATTGATAAAATAAAAATACTTAATCTAAATATAAACGGATCTATTTCCATGATTAAAAGCTTTTGATTAAAGATTTTTCTATTATTTCATCTTCTAAATTAATATTAAAATCTTTCTTCTCTTTACTATACAAGTTACGTATAAAACTAAACAAGTTTTTAGCATATAAATTTGAGGCAGTGAGTGGTAAATTATTCATTAAATTTTTAACACCTATTATCTTTATCCCATCGACTGAATTAATCTTACCAGCTTCTGAAAACGCAGAATTTCCTCCTTGCTCTGCTGCTAAGTCATAAACGATAGACCCGGGTTTCATAAGTTTAACTAAATCCTCTGTTAAAATTCTTGGAGCAGGCTTTCCAGGAATTAATGCCGTACATATTACTATATCATTTTTTTTAAGAGCATCTCTCATCATTTCAGCTTGTTTCTTTTTATATTCATCTGATGCTTCTTTTGCGTATCCACCAGTAGTTTCCATATCTTCATTTTGTTCCACTGTTAAAAATTTTCCACCTAAACTTTCTACTTGCTCTTTTGATGCAACTCTTACATCTGTTGCTGAAACAATTGCACCTAACCTTTTAGCAGTGGCGATAGCTTGTAATCCTGCTACACCTGCTCCAATAACTAAAACTTTAGCTGCTGGCACTGTGCCCGCAGCTGTCATCATCATAGGTACAGCTTTTTCAAATTCTGCAACACTTTCAATTACGGCTCTATATCCAGCTAAATTAGATTGGGAAGATAAAACGTCCATTGATTGAGCTCTAGTAATTCTAGGTAATAATTCTAAAGAAAAAAGCTTTATCTTTTTTTTAATAATTTTATCAATTTGGTTTCTATTTTTTGATGGATTAAGCATCCCAATTAAAATGGAATTATCTTTTAAAATTCCAATTTCATCCTCCGAAGGACAATTTACTTTCGTTATTAAGTCGCTTGAATTAAATACTTCTTTAGACGATGCTTTTATCTCAACTCCGATATTTTTATATTCATTGTCATCAATTCCAAGGTGAAGTGCGTATCCTTTTTCGATACAAACTTTTAACCCAAGTCCAATGATATTTTTTGCTGACTCAGGAGTTAAGGAAATTCTTTTTTCTAATACTGTATTTTCTTTAATTGAGCCGACTATCATTTTTAATTTTTTTGATTTTAAAGTAACGTAATTGCTAATATCACTAATATTGCTATAACTGCTATAGTTCCCCATAAAACAAACTTGGTGAAACCATTGTAAGTTTTTTTAAAATCGTTATCACTCATCTTTAACCTTGACGAGCTTTAAACTTTGGATTTTTTTTATTTATTACGTATAGCTTTCCTCTGCGCTTAACTAGTTTGGAGTTAAGGTCTCTTTTTTTAAGTGATTTTAATGAGCTAGCTATTTTCATAATTTTTAAAGCCTGGCAACGTCCTACTCTCCCATATCTTAAGACAAAGTACCATCGGCGCTGAAGGACTTAACTTCCGAGTTCGGAATGGGATCGGGTGTGGCCCCTTCGCAAAAATTACCAGGCAAAGACTTATATTATTTTTAAAATAGGAAGTAAATAGTTAAGAAATAAGCTTTTTTACTGAATTAATGGTGGGCGTGATAAGAATTGAACTTATGACCTCTACGATGTCAACGTAGCGTTCTACCACTGAACTACACGCCCTTATTTTAATCCATATTTTTTAATTGAATTTAAGCTTATAAAAAATATCGAAATTAAATTTTTAAAAAAACTAAGCTTATTATATTTTTTGTTCAATCTCCAAAGATTAACAATATTAATTAATTTTTTTGAACTTCTAGATTTATTAATAATTCTGTAGATTGCTGTTGCCTTTGGAAATTTTACAAAAGGTATTTTGGTTTTTTTCATTAATTCACATTTATAAATATAATCCTCCATTAACTTAAGATTCCTAAATTTCACTCCTTTAATATATTTTCTCTCTAAAATCATTGTTGATGTATTTATTGAAGAATTGTTAATAAAATTTTCAAAATTCAATTTACTCGTAATTATTGTTTTTTTAAGTTTTTTGATATTTTTGTAATATAAAATTGGAACATAATCTGTAAATGTAAAAGAGTATTTATTTTTAATCATGTATTTAATTTGAGTTTTTAGCTTATTGGTCATCCAATAATCATCGGAGTCTAGAAATGCGACAAATTTTGATTTAGACTTTTTAATAGCTAAATTTCTACAATAAGAGGGGCCTTTATTTTTTTTTAGAAAAAAAAATTTAATTCTTTTGTCTTTTTTATAATTTAATATTACTTCTCTAGAATTATCAGAAGAATTATCATCTATAATAAATAGCTTCCAATTTTTATAAGACTGTTTCAATACAGACTGGATTGCTTTTCCAATATATTTTTCTTTATTAAAATTGGGCATAATTATATCGATATTTTTATTTGAGCTAAACATTTTCAAAAAATTTAAAGGCAATTTTTTTTGGAAAAAAAATCAATATGCTAATTTTTATAATATTTTTAAAGTCAAATTTTTTGATAATCTTTAAAAAAAACTTGACTCTCGATTTATTTAAGTTTCTTAACAAATCGTAGTATTCATACTTTTTGTATATTGAAGATAAATTATATTTTTTAAATTTTATTTTAATTTTTTTATTTTTGAACCAATTACAAAACTGATCAGCTTGGGAAAACATCATGATTTTTTGTAATTGATTATCGTGTATTCTGTACAATGCTAATGGTTTATTTATACTTTGAAAATAATGTTTTAGAGAAAAATTTAGTACAAAATCATAGTCAGAGAGAAGATCATACTTATAATCAAACACTTTATTTTTATTGATAAATTTTTTTCTTAAAACAACGGTTAAAAATGGAACTTGATAATTGTTTATAATAGAATTTGTTATCTTGCCGCTTGGTAATTTCGTTTTGTATGCTAAATCTTTTTTGAAATTTTTATACTTATAAAAATTACTATAAACTAAACCTATTTTTTTATTTTCAAACTTTGGAATTTGTAAAGATAATTTATTTCTTGTCCATATATCATCAACATCCAAAAATGCTAAGAATTCACCTTTCGATTTTTTAATAGCCTCATTTCTAGCTTTATATAAAACAGTTTTTTTTTTTGAATAAAAATACTTAATTCTTTTATCTTTGTATCTCTTTAGAATACTTGCTGAATTGTCCGTTGACTGATTGTCCCAAAAAATCAACTCCCAGTTTTTATAAGTTTGTTTTATTACACTATCTATTGCATTGCTTAGATATTTTTCGCCATTTAAACAATTCATAATAATACTTACTAAAGGTTGTTTTTTCATTGATAGCTTTTTATTGTTCTTTTAAGTCCGTTTAAAAGAGTTATTTTTGGGCTCCAATTTATTGTTCTTTTAGCTTTCAGAACATTTGGAAAATTTTTCATGTTAGTGCCTGTTTTATATTTCAATCCACCAAATTTAGGTTTACCTTTACCAATCAATTTTTTTACTAATTTTATAAGAAATTTTATTTTTATTGGCTTGCCTGTTCCTATATTAATTATTTCACCGTCTACTTTTTTTGATGATAAACTTTTAAAAATTGCTTTTACAACATCATCAATATGACAAAAGTCACACAATTGATTTCCTTTAGTAGTTAAAAACTCTTTATTTTTTAAACAATTATCAATTAAAAAGGGCAAAATTCTATTATTGTCTTGCTTAGGACCATAAACTTGAAAAAGTCTTAATACAGTAACTGGAAATTTTTTTTTTTTAAAAAGATTTATTAAAAAACGGGTACTTGATAATTTAGCATAAGAATAAGGGGAATTTGACCTGCAAAAATGTGTTTCTTTATATGGAGAATTTGCTTTGCCGTATTCTGAGGAACTTCCAATTTGAATAAATTTTTTAATTTCTGAAATATGTAAAACTTTTAGAAGATTAATTAATCCGTTAAAATGAACTTTAATTAATTTATCTCCTTCTTTACCATAATTTGGTTGCAATCCATAACCCCCAGCATTTATCACATAATTGAATTTTTTTTTAATTTTTTTTCTTAAATTTGAAAGTTTGGAAATATCTGCCTTAATATATTCTACATCTTTATGAAATCTTTTTTTTTTTGCCCTATTCAAAGACAAACTTGTAACTAAAAAATTTTTTTTTTTAGCCTCTTTTATAATATGATAGCCGATAAAACCTGTTCCACCGACAACTAGTAAACGCTTCATATGATCCAGGGTGCTTTTTTTTCAACTATTAATTGTTCTAGATAATCCTTATCTAGCTTATGGTCCATACACTGCCAAAAGCCTTCGTGTTTGTATGCTTTTAATTTTTTAAGATTTGTAATACTCTCTAAAGGTTCTTTTTCAAGAACAGTCTTATCATCTTTTAAAAACTTAAAAAATTCAGGATTGACTACGAAAAATCCTCCATTTATCCAACTTTCTCCTAATTGTTTTTTTTCTTGAAATTTGATTACGTTATTTCCTTTTAAACTTAAAGAGCCAAATCTTGCTGGAGGTCTAACTGCAGAAATCGTAACCATTTGCTTGTGGCTTTTGTGAAATTCAATTAATTTATTTATATCAATGTTAGATATACCATCACCGTAGGTTAGTAAAAAAGTTTCTTTTGACAAAAAATTCTCTAATCTTTTTAATCTTCCACCAGTTAATGTATCTGATCCGGTCTCTATAAGATTTATCTTCCAGTCTTTTTTTTTAAAATTTTGAAAATGACTTTTAATTACATCTCCTTTGTATCCTAAAGCAATATAGAAATCTTTATGTCCAAAATTTGAATAGATATCCATAATATGTTCTAAGATTGGTTTACCACCAATAGGTACCATAGGTTTAGGTATTGTGTCGGTATATTCAGATAATCGAGTACCATATCCACCAGCTAGTATTACTACTTTCATTTAACTTATTATTCTAGGAGAGGGAAAAGGGACAATAAATTTTCCTCCCTTATGTTTAAATTTTTTTTCTTGTTTAATTATTTCATTTTTAATATTCCAAGATAAAATAAGCAAGTAATCTGTATTTTGTCTCTTTAATTTTGAGGGTTTTTTTATCTTGATAAAAGTTCCAGGTGTATATCTTCCTTGTTTAAGTTTGCTTTTATCATAAGCGCAATCTATATTGTTATATCTTAAGTTACAAAATTGTAACAAAGCTTGACCTTTTCCAGATGCACCGTACACAGAAATTTTTTTATTTTTCAATTTTAAACTTTGAATTAAATTTTTCATACTATTTATATGGCTCAATATTTTCAGTTTAAACTTTTTTAATTCTTTTGGATAAAATAATCCAAGTTTTTTCTCTTTATCAAAAATTTGAAACACTTTTTTTGAAACTGTCTTTTTAGAACTTTTTTTACAAATATAACATCTTAGAGATCCACCTTGAGAATCTATTTTTTCAACATCAAAAATTTTTAAAGAATTGTTTTGAGATAAATCTATTATCGATTTAAGACTATGAAAACCTACATGTTCATGAAATATATTATCGTATTGATTAAATTGAAAAATATTTCCTAAGTGAGGAACTTCTAAGATAAATGTACCTTCATCTGTCAATAAGTTTTTTACTCCATTAAAAATCTCATTAGGATTTGAAACGTGTGCTATTACATTTCTTGCAAAGATAAAATCGAAATAACCAAATCTTGATAATAATTTTCTTGATAATTTTGAGTTAAAATAATCGCTAATACTGAGTACCTTTTTTTTATCTGAAATTTTTTTTAAATTTTTCGCTGGATCAATACCAAGAACAAAACATTTAAATTTTTTTTTTATTAATTCTAAAAATGAACCATCATTACTTGCTATTTCCAAAACTTTAGATTTAGCATTTATTTTAAATCTTTTTATTTTTTTAATAATTCCTTCCATCAAATAAATATTGCTTTTAGATATACCTGTTTCCCAGAAATATTCTTTAAATAGAAGGTTTGGATTTAAAATTTCAGCTATTTGAACATGTTTACAAATTTTACAATAATTAAGAGAAATTTTATATTTTTTTTGTTTTATTTTTTTTTTAGGGAAATCACCAACCAAAGCTATTTTTCCAAAATCAATTATCTTGATTAATTTGCCTCTACAAATTCTACAACGCGACATAAAACTAATTATCTAAATACTCTTGAATTTGTTCTTTTGTGAATTTTACCATATCTTGATCATTTAAATAATTTTTATACCAGTCCACTGTAAATTTAACCGTATCTTTTAAATCTAATCTTGGTTGCCATTTAAGTTCCTTTTTCGCTTTTTGGATGTTCAAAGATAAAAGTTTTGACTCATGATACAAATTTTTTTTATCAATCTTAATTCTATGATTTATTTTTCCCCAACTATTAATTACCTTTCTAGAAATTTCTCCTACACTTTTACAATTTTTTGTTTCCGGTCCAAAATTCCAGCTGGGTAATAATCTATTATTTAATTTTTTATGTAAAATTTTGTGACCTAACAATAAATATCCACTTAATGGCTCGAGCACATGTTGCCAAGGTCTAGTAGCTTTTGGATTTCTCAAGATCAAGCTTTCGTTATTAAATAATGATTTGATGATATCTGGAACAATCCTGTTAATTTTCATATCTCCACCACCTATCACATTCCCAGCTCGTGCACTTACTGTAGAAAGATAATCTTTATTTTTAAAATAACTATTAAAGTATGATGAAAAAATTAATTCAGCGCTAGCTTTAGATGAGGAATAATTATCCAATCCTCCTAATATATCTGTCTCTTTGTAATTTTTATTTTTATCTAAATTGAGATAACATTTATCAGATGTAATAAATACTAATTTAGAAATATTGTTAATTCTATAACATTCTAAAATATTTGTGCTTCCTAAAACATTAGTCTGGAATGTGCTTAAAGGATTTTTAAAACTTTCAGAAACTATTGATTGAGCTGCTAAATGAAAAATAATATCTGGTTTTTCTTTTTTTACGATATAATTTAATTTTTTGAAATTACGAATATCCAAAAAATATTGTTTTATTCTTTTTTTTAATTCTAAGTTATTGAATAATATTGCATCCCTTTCAGGCTTAAGTGAAACACCAATAACTTTTGCTCCTAACTGTTGCAACCAAAAAGCTAACCACGAACCTTTGAAACCTGTGGTGCCTGTCACAAGCACTTTAAGGTTTTTATAACTTTTTAAAAAAGAATTTTTATTTTTCAATGGTCTTAATTTGGTGGATACTCTGTTTTTCCTATTATCAAATCAACAAGTGACAACAGAAGTATTTGGTGAGTATTCTCTATTAAATTATAAGCTTTGCTGTTTACCCAGAAATTAATATCTCCCAATTTAGAAAGCTTATTATTTTTGTCATTCCCGGTAAATGTAATTATCTTAGAAATGTTTTTTTTCTTTGCATAATTAGCTGCATTAACCATATTAGGAGAGTTCCCTCCTGCTGAAATTAAAATTAGTGCGTCTCCTTCATCGCTATAAAATTCAATTGCCTTCTCTACCCATTTCTCGTATCCAAAATCATTAGAGAAACAGGTAAGTAAATCAGACTCATTATAATTTACACATCTTATTTTTGCATTTTTAGTTAGGTCCACGCTAAAGTGACTCGCAATAGCTGCACTTCCACCGTTGCCAAATATGAGAGTTTTTTTCTTATTTTTATTTGTTTCAATTAGTACTTTTTTTGTCTCTTGAAGTTTTTCAAGTTCTTCTTCATCAAAAGAGATCAAATTTTTTTGATTGCTGAAATAATTTTTTAGAAAGCTTTTTTCTTTCATTTAAATTTTAAATATAAACCCTTTTTTTTCAATTTATAGTGGTAAACATTTTTACTAATTTCCTTTACTACTATATTTTGCCACAAATCACCAACAAAAACCTCTAACACTGGGTCCTGCGAAAAATGTATTACTTCAACCCCGCGTTCTAATGACTCTATAATTACTGAGCTTTCGCCAAAACAAAAATTTATTTTTTTTGAAAATTTGTTCCTTGAAAACTTTTTAGAAAATTTAGAGATAATTTTTTTTATTTTCAGTTCTAAATTTATATGTTTTACATCATCTTTTTTTGCAGGATGAATTTTTATATCACAATTTTTATATTTAAAATTTTCAACTTTTTTTAAAAATAATTCAAAGTTAATTAAGTTTTTATTAAAATTTTTAGATAAATTATAACTAATAAAAAAATAATTTTTTGTTAGATGATCTTTTTTTTTAAATCTTAATGATTTTATGACTTGGATTTGTTTTTTTTTCCATCCCAAATATTTGACGAGTATCCTTTTTTGAAAACTACCATGGACTAGTATTTGATCAGGACTAAATTTTCTAAAAATGTAATATGTAGGCAATGCCGGTAAAAAGGAATGTATATAACCTATCACTTTAATATTTTTTTTTAAATTTAATTTTATATTTTGAATAAAATATTGCTGAAATGGCTGAGACTCGTAAGGTATGTAAATATTTTTAAAATTTATATGATTAATCAAAGGTAATAGATTTTTACTTACAGAACTTGCGAAAACTGATGAAAAAGGCAAGTAGCGAAAAAAATTAAAACTTGAAAAAGTAGAACTTTTAAATATTGATAAAATATTTTTTATAAAACAAAAAATACTGAAATTATTTTTTTTAGGTAAAACAAGTATTATATTATTAGTAATTGTTTTTGGTATAAGATGATCTTCATAAATAATAATCCATAAATTTTCTATATCATTAGAGCTTTTCCCAAAATATTTATCATTAAAGATACCATTTTTACTAAAATTAGTTTTATTTCCCCATGTCAGGTAAATGTTTTTATAAGAATTTTTAAAGTACCCATTGGTTATTATCTTTAAGTCAAAACTTTTAAAAAAATTCGCTCCTACTTCTTTCATGTATTCACTTAAATATTTTAAGCGATTAACATTTAATTCTAAAGTTTTTAATTTGTAGTATCCTGCAGATCCTCCATTAGTATATAAATAATTGAGACTGCTTAAAGCATCATTATTATTTTTTAAATATTGTGATGCCTTTTTTAATAAATAATTTTTTTCTTTATTTATTTTTTTTTCAAAGAATTTCATTGAGCAAAAATTAATTGATATTTTTTTTAAGAATATTAAAAAAAACCCTCATTTCATTTTGTGGGCCAACAGTGACTCTAATGAATTTATTAAAAAATATCTTACTTGAAATTAAAATATTTTTTTTTTTACAATCGTTAAAAATTTTTTTATTTATTTTATTTTTATCGATTAATACAAAATTTGCTCTTGTATCTTTGTAATCAACATTTTTTTGTTTGAGAAAATTCAATAATTTTTTTTTTGATAATAGTGTATTCCTTACATACTCTTTGACGATTTTTTTATTTTTTAAAATAAGCTTTGCTATCTCTATTCCTATTGAATTTACTTCATACATCGGCTTAAATTTCGACAAATATTGGATATTTTGTTTTGATGAAATTATATATCCAACTCTTACACCGGCAATGCCAAATGCTTTTGAAAAAGTTCTTAAGATAAATAAATTTTTATTTTTTTTTAAATAATTAATTAAACTTTTCCCATGAAACTCATAGTAAGCTTCATCGATTACTAAAGGAATATTTCTTTTTTTTGTGATTTTTATTATTTCAGAGATATAGTTTTTTTCTATGACTGTTCCGGTTGGACTGTTTGGATTCGATAAAATTACTAATTTGGGTCTTTTTTTTAAATTTTGGATTAATTTAACATTATTTAATCTTAAATTTTTATCATAGTTAACCTTTAAAATCGTCAGGTTGGCTAAGTTACAATAAATTTTTGTCATAGCAAAGGTCGGATCAAGAATTACAACTTTATCTTTTTCTTCTGTCAATGCATCAATTATGATCTTTAATGCTCCATCAATACCAGCTGTCAAAAGAATATTTTTAACACTCAAATTAAAATTTTTTGATATTAAGTTAATTAACTTAGAAACTTCAGGGTATGATGCTAGGAGATTAGAATTAATTTTATCTTTTAAGTTACTAATTATTTTTTTTCTAAAATTATCGATTTTTTCATTTTTATCTAATCTAGTAAAATTTAATCTTGAAAAATTTACATAATTAACCCTTTTGATTTTTTTTATATGACTTTTAAATTTCATTTAGACTACAGAACATGCTTTGCATGGAGTAAAATTATTTCGTTTTTTATTTAAATGATAATTTCGTAATTTGTTATATAAGTCTGAATTCCATGAGTCTTTTATTGAAATTTCTGGAAATTTTCCTGGACTTAAATGCGACTTATAATCAACATCGCAAGGATTAATTTTACCATCCCACCAAATGAACATCCTTCTCCACAGATCGCTACAAGCTTCTTGAATATCATTTTCTTCTTTCTCATAACAATTTTCCCAAGGATTGTAATCTACAAAAGCAACTTGATCTACTAACTCTCCCCACAAATTCTCCATATCAGTAAATTTTTGTTCATTATTAAATTTTACGCCGGATACTCTAGTAATGATCTTATTAGTTTTATAATTCTTATCTTTAATCATTTTAAACATTCTAATATTTGCTAAAGTTTTTTTTAAATCTCCATTCACTCTTAACTTGCTATAAAGTTTTTCATCTGCAGCATCTGCTGAAAAAACTATGGTTTTCACACCACTTGACAAGATTGCGTGACATTTGTCCTTGGTTAATAAAGATGCATTAGTATTAATTTTCAAAATTAAAAATTTTTCGGAACAATAATCTAGCATTTTAGAAAAGTTTTTTGCCACCAAGGGTTCCCCTCTAGATGCTAAAGTTACGAAATCTACATTTCCTTCAATTTCGTCAACTATTTTTTTAAAAATATCTAAATCCATGGTTCCCATAAAACCATTTTTTTTATTAGTAAATGATTTGTCTGTTTCGAAACAAAACACACATCTAAAATTACATATTGATGATGGTTCGATTTGAACTAATGGCGGGTAGCTATCTAATTTTTTAACTAAAGGATAGATTTCATATTTATATCTACTAATTAAATATTTTAGAATTTCAATATTATCAAAAGTATTAATCTCAGCGATAGAATTAGGCTTTAAAGAAAAATCCGTCTTTGCTTTATTTGATGATTTTAAATCTGAAATAATTTTTTCTAATAAATCTAAATTTTTAGTGTCAAAATAGTTAGATAACTTAGGTTTTAATTTTTGATAAGTGCTAAAAATTTTTTTTTCAATATTGTTAATATTAAAGTTATTAATATTTTTAAAATTATCAAAACTTTGAAATTTTTTATAAATATTATTTTTTTCTTGCATATTTTTTTATCCAAAACTTTAGCAAAGGGAGCTGCCAATCAAAATCTAAATCAAAGCCAGCATCTGAATATATTGGAGCAATTTTTTTACCCATCCATTTTTGTGGTAAGAGACCGCTCTCTAAATTTTCTAAACATTTTGGCCTTATAACTGATACGCCCATATCAGCGAAGAAAACATTTCCTTGTGAGTCTCTATCACAATTAAGTTTTTTAACATTACCAAAAGCTTTAAATGGAACAAAAGGTTTTAATGTACCATCACCTGCCAGTTTTCTAGCCCTTAAAGGACTCCACATATTATAAATTGAAGTTGATACGGCAGAGTCAAATTTTTTATTTTTTTTCAATATCTGTATTCCTTTATTTATCATATTTGTATTAACAGTTGCGCAATTGGCTAAAAGCAATACGATGTACTTAATTTTTTTATTTTTTTTCTTTAATCTTTTCTTAATCTCAAAATATCCATGTTCAAATACTTTGTCACCAAGAGCCTTATCTCCTTTAAGATTTTTTGGCCTATCGATTATTTTTGCGTTATAAGACTTTGAGACTTTTTTGATTACAGGGCAATCGGTTGTAATATAAATATCTTGAACTAATTTTGATTTTTTGGCGGCTATTAAAGGATATTCAAATAATCGTTTTCCATTAATCCTAATTAAATTTTTATTTTTAAAACCTTTGCTCCCTGCTCTTCCCATCATCAATGCGATAATCATATTTTGCTCTTTCTCTCTTTTATTAAATTTATAAGTTCTTGATTAAAATTTTTATATTTTTTTAGATATAGGTTTGTACCTTGCCTTGGTTTAAATACTCTAGGTTCATTTACATAGTGACCTTCTATCTCTAAATTTTTAAAATTAATATTTTTTTTATATTCAAATAATTTAGAAATATATCTCATTAAACTCATTACTTTTATTTTCTTTTTACCGGTAATATTTAAATACTTATTATCATAAGCTTTATTCATAGTTTGTATACATGCTAAACAAGCATCTTCAACGTGAATATATTTTCTAGCAGCATTTTTTTTACCGTTATAGCTTAAGATATTTTTTTTTAGATACGTATCGATAATAAAATTAATTCCATTATTCTTTCCCGCGTTTAAACCATAAAGCGATCCAAATCTTAGAATAGAAAATTTAATTTTGTATTTTTTCCAAAATTTTTCAATAAAATCCTCTGCTGCTTTTTTACTTGAACCATAAAATCCACCTTGTTCACTATTTGCGTATATAGAACTCGCATGAATAAATTTTTTAATTTTATTTTTTTTAGACATAATAAGCGCTTTAATGGTTCCAATAATATTTATATTAGCTGTCTCTAAAGGTAGATTTTTAGCTAAATCTAGGTCTGCCAGTGCTGCAAAATTAAAAACATAATCAGAGCCTTTAATGGCTTTTTGAAGCTTTCTATCGTTCAAAATACTGCCTTTGATAAATTTTTGATTTTTTAAAAGTGGCCTTTTAATTTTTGTATCTAAAATAACAACTTTATATTTTTTTTTTTCTACTAAAAGATCACTTAAAACTGATCCTAAAAACCCACTGCCGCCTAAAATAGTTATTTGTTTCATTCTATTCATTTTTAAATGATTGATAATACTTTTTTAAAGTTTTTTTCAATATTTTGATTGTAAACATACTTAGAAAAATTGAAATTTTTAATTTTAGGAATTGTTTTCATTAGAACTACAAGTTTGTTTTTATCAGAAGTATAATAAATAGCTTCATTTTTAATCTTTGATTTACTTGAAATATTGATTTGCTTGTATCGTTTTTTTAAATCTAGAAGAATTACAGGGACCTCAGAATTTAATGCATCTTCGATAGCAGCTGAAGAATAGCTTAGTAGCGCTATCGAGTCACTTAAGAGATTTTGAATTTTGGTATTTGAAAAAGTTAAATATTTAAAATATCTTTTTATATCGCTAATACAATTATGGATATTAGGATGTAATTTAACAACAATTTTAATTTTTTGATTATTTGCTATTTCATTCAATATTTTTAGATTATCCCAGAACTCGTAAAAAGTTTCGACACCTAAATATTGAATATTGTAAAAATTTTTAACTGTGGGAGCAAATAAAAAATATTTTTTTTTGTTTAATCTCCCTTTTGTTGAAAATATTAAATTTCCGGTGAATAATTTTTTTCCTGAAATTTTATGTGTCTTTAACGAATCTTTCATTATTTTTGATTGTATAGAAAAAAAATTACTCTCTCCGCTAAATACAGCCTCAGCAATATATTTTTTATATATTTTATCATATTTGTTACATGACTTTGAAATTATTCCATGAGAGATGCATAAAGACTTTGTATTAATGTTGTTATCTAAAATAGAGCCCTCAAGACCTCTACAAATGTTTGAAACTAATAAATCAAAATTGTTTTGCGATATAGTTTTTTTTAAAGATAAGATTTTCTGATAAAGGTCATTAAAGTAGAATTCATAATCTGAAAAAAATAAATTCATTAACTTTGAAATATTAAATTTATTTTTATATCTAAAGTTAATTTTTTTGATAAAACTCTTTTTTTTTACTTGTAATTTTTTATTTTTAATAAAATTCAAAATATTTATTTTTCTTTTTAAAAATAATAATTTTCTAAAAAAACTTATGTTTTCAAAATATGGAACATAAATGTTATATTTTCTTTTTAAAAAATTTTTCGATATTCGATCAAAATTATAGCCTAGGTTACTTAGTAAAATATTTTTTTCTTTTGTTTTAAATTTTTTTTTTAAAATATAAGTATAAATTTTATTTTTTGTTTTATTTTTAGGGTTAGATGATATTTTTATTGTTTGTTTTTTAAAGATATTTTCAATAATTTTTGAAGCAATATTATTTCCACCTTCAACACCAGATACAATAATATCTTTAAAATTGTAAAATTTTTTTGCTCTTTCTAAAACTTCTATTAAAAAAATAACACAGTAAAGTCGATGTCTTAAAAATGAAATTATTTCATATTTGAAACTAAAATTTAATTTACTGTTAAATTTTATAAGTTTTGAAAAGTTTAAAGATGTTACTAAAGCATCTTTATGAAATTTATTATCTAATAATAAATCAAAATTTACTGTTTCTAAACGACTTTTTTTACAAATTAGATAAGTTTCTAGATTTAGCGGTAAAAAAATAGATGTTTCAAAATTATTTGTTTGTGAAATAATTTCAAAATCTTTTTTGGATTGTAATACACAAATACTTCTGAACATATAATAAAGATTTTATAGATTTTTAATAATTATTTTTTTTTAATTAAAAAGGAACTACTCGGAAGATTAATTATTCTTTTTGCAATATTTTCTGTGTTTTTTAATTTCATCTTTGGAAATCTCTTTAAATGATTTGATAAATGTAAAGGTCTCCATATTGGTCTCACAAATATTTTAAGTAAAAACAAACTTTTAAATATTTTGTCACTAATTTTGTTATTATTCTTCATTATAATTGTTTGTAACCAATAATTACTTCTGCAATTTTTTGGCTCTGCTAATAATTCAAAAATATTTTCCTTTTTAAAAAAACTTTTATATTTTTTAAATAAATCTCGCTTTAACTTAATAAAATTGTTTATCTTTTTAAGTTGAGAAATTCCTAGTGCTGCGTTTATACTTGGTAACCTATAATTAAAACCTACTTCATCATACTCATATTTCCATGAATGTTTTTTTTTCGCGATTGTAGAAAGTTTCAAAGCTTTTAAAGCAAACTTCTTATTGTTTGTTATAACTGCTCCACCTGATCCAGAACTGATAATTTTATTTCCATTAAAACTTAATATTCCGATATCTCCAAAAGTTCCTGCGTGCTTTTTTTTATAAAAACTACCTAATGCTTCTGCAGCATCCTCTATGAAAAGTAAATTAAATTTTTTTGAAATTTTTTTTATTTTTTCAATTTCGTATATATGCCCAAAAAGATGTGGGACTATAATTGCTCTTATGTATCTTTTTGTCTTAAGATTATAACATTTCTTATTTTTTTGTTTTGTGATTAGATTTAAGTATTTTTCTAAAGACTCGGTATCAATATTTAAATTATTTTTTTTTGTTTCAATAAAATGTGGAACTGCATTAATATATAAACATACATTTGCACTTGCTATATAATTTAAAGACGGCATTAAAATTTCTTCATTCGATTTTACTTTTAACGATAGCAAAGCTAGATGAAGAGCAGATGTTCCATTCATTGTAGAAACAACATACTTTGATTTTGTAAATCTTTTCAATTTTTTTTCAAAATCGAGAGTAATACTAGCATGTGAAGAAATTTTTTTTTGTTTTAGTGCTAAAGAGACATTTTCAATATCTTTTGCATCAATATCAGGCTCATGAAGAAATATTGGTCTGTGATTTTTAGAAAACAACTTTTGTATTTTTTTTATTATCAAAGTATTTTTCACTCCAAATTAGTAAAGTTTTTTAAAAGTTTTAATCCTGCTTTTCCACTTTTTTCAGGATGAAATTGAAAACCAAATATATTATTTTTAGAAATTATTGCTGGTATTTTTATATTAGAATATTGAATTGAAAAATTTTTTTCATTACTATTTTTAATATCTGTGAGAAAAGAATGAACAAAATAAAAATTGTCTTTATCATTTAAATTTTTAAAAATATTAAATTCCTTCTTTTCATATTCGGGAATCAAATTGTACCAGCCAATATTTGGAATTTTTATATCAATTGGATTTTTGAAAGTTTTTATAGATTTCACTTCACCATCAAAAATTCCAAGCCCTTTGGTTTCTCCATGTTCGTAACTTTTTTTTAACAAAATTTGCATTCCTAGACAAATTCCTAAAAAATTTCTTTTTTTTTCTAAAGTTTTTTGAATTATCTCGTCTAATTTTTTTTCTTTCAACACCTCTACAGCTTTTTTGAATGCACCCACACCAGGTAATATAATATGTGATGCGTCAAAGATTTTTCTATGATCATCTGAGATAATTACTTCGGAACCTACATATTCCAACGCCCTGGTTAAACTTAAAAGGTTTCCTATACCGTAATCAATTATCAAAGTTTTAGTTTTCATTTGAAAAATTCCTTAAGTTTAAATTTTTTGACAATGCAAATTCTCTTATCTGTGAAATATTTAATTTGCCATAATGAATTGAGTCTGCCATTGATATGGCATCAACATTACCAAACTTTAAGACTTCAATAATATCATTTAACTTTCCCATTCCACCACAAAATATTATTGGTATTTCTATATTACCAAGACTCTCAAGTATTTCGGTTTCAAAGCCTTTTCCAGTTCCCTCTCTGTCAATCGATGTAATTATTATTTCACCAGCTCCTTTTTCAACGCAAATCTTTATCCATTTAAATAAATCAAGCTCACTTTTTTCTCTGCCATAATCTGTATAAACCCTCCAACATCTATCTTTTATTTTTTTTGCCTCAATAGAAACTACTATACTTTGAGATCCAAAACGTTGTACTAAGTCAGATATTAAATTAGGATTTTTTACTGCAGCGGTATTAATTGCTACTTTATCAGCGCCAGATTTGAAAATTTGAATTGCATCTTCAACTGTTCTTATTCCCCCTCCTACAGTAATTGGAATAAATACATTTTTAGCTGCTTTGGATATTAAGTCGTTTAAACTGTTTCTACCATAAAGGCTGGCAACCACATCCATATATAGTAATTCATCCGCGCCTTCATCGTAATACCTTTTTGCAAAATCATTTGGTGACCCTAAAACTCTAAGCCCTTCAAATTGGACGGATTTTATTAAATTTGGACCTTTAATATCTAATCTAGGAATTATTCGAACTTTTCTCATTGTTTATCCAAATAGGATTCTTTAATACCCACTTATCGTCATTTCCTTTTCTCCAAAGATGGTCTGATCTCCAACTGTCTATGATTTTATCGAATTCTTCGGATGTAATAGAGCAATATTCTAAGAATTCCTTATAGTATTTTTTAGGGAATTCATGATCATATTTTTTTACAAGACTGATGCCTTCGTCTCTATCTATTTTGTTATCTCTTATTTCATGAGCGCTATCAGATGTCGCTCTTCCAATTCCAAATTTTATATAAGCCAAGTAAAAGTGAAAACCGTCAAGCTTATCATCTAAACTTGCATATTTAGAATAAGTTCCTTCAGTTCTTTCTTCGTTTGGTGAAAGACCAGTATTTTTTTGACAATAGTAGTAATTTTCTTGTGGATCCCAAAAATGATAAAAACCAAAAAAATGAATTTCAATTTTGGAGGATTTTATACTTTCGATCTCAGGACCAGAAAAAAACTTTAAGTCGTTATTTGAAATTCCATATTTTTTCCACGAGTCTAGCTGTTTTCCTGAAAAATAATATTTGGCAAAATCTTCTACATCTCTTGTAGGCTTTTCTGCTTTGGTTGTATCTCCTCCATACTCAGCCTCTTGGTTTTCACCATACATTATCAGAGGAATATTGTATTTTACTGCCATATTGAGTGGAAAATTAACTTGGCCATAAATAAACGGCTGAAAAGGATCTCCAACTTCTTTAAATGATGCCTCTGTTAATTTTCTTGTTACGGTTGGATTGGGAGTTCCTAGTATATGATCGAATCCACTATTAATGAAATTATCCAAGTTTTTTTTCCCAATTTCAGTATATTTGAGTGGAGCCCAAGTAACGCACAAGGGATTCATACCATACTCATACTTTAGTTTGTGAGCGACCATACTGCCATCTTTACCTCCGCTGCATGGCACTAAAACGTCAAAATTTCCATCCTTTTTTCTAAATCTATCTAAAAGTTTTTTAAATTTCAATTTTCTTTCTTCCCAGTTAATTTTTTTTTTAATTTTACTAAAATTGCATGCAGAACAAATCCCGTTTTTATCAAAAGTTATTCTCGGTCTTTGATTTGAGATAGTGCAATTTTTACAAAATTTTATTTCTTTAGGTAAATTATAAAGTTTGATTAAATTTTTTTTTTCAAAATTCATTAGATTTTTACAATAAAATTGTTTCCATATTTTTTTTTAAACAAATGATTTACTTTTTTAATAGATTTATCTTTTTTCTTGAGTTTTTTAAATTGTTTCAACAAATTTTGTATGTAGAACTTAGCTTTATCATTAATTAAAATTGGTTTAAAAGGGTTTAAAGAACTCACAAAAGTTTTAGGCAAAATACCAATTTTTGATCTCGGTATAAATATCTCTTTTTCTACTGTTTCTATCATTTCATCTAAATTGTTAAAAAAAACTTTTTTGTTTCCCCAGCTAAAAATTTTTTCTTTTTTAGAACATCTTGGATAGTCGTAAAAGATACATCTAAGCTTCTTATTTTCACATAAAGCTTCTAACATTGCCGATGGTAAACTATCTACAGTAAGTGATATTGAAAAATCACTTATTTTAGCAAAGTTTTTTACTGGAACTTTAAAATTGTTCTCAACATAGATTTGTTTCATTTTAATTAAGCTATGCATCTTTTTCTTTGTATCGTTGTCTAAATACTCGAGACTTTTTTTTGGTTTTATAATTAGACCTATCTTTTTATTATTTAAGGCAAAATCAACAATCTTACTATAAAAGTAATTAACCTTTTTTGTCATCATCAATTGTTCATTATGATTTTTATTATCATCATGTGAAGTATCTAAAATTAAAATTTTTTTTGTAACTCCACATCGCTTAAAATTTCTTTTAATTTTTGAAATTTTTTCTATGATTTCTTCATTAACTATTTGATTAAGATTGCCACTGATAACAAGATTTTTAATATTAGTCATCATCCCATTCTTTTTCATTTTTTTTATATTTTTCACTAATCTTTTTCCCCAACAAAAAAAAATATCATTATGATAGTACTCAAAAAATAATGGGCAACTATGTGTGATATAAGATTTAATTTTACCTACTGAACATCCATCAACTTGTTCTAATGCTATTTGTTTGGCGATATTATCAAATTTCAGATCGTCAGAGTCTATATGAATTTTTACATGGTACTTATTAAAAAAATTTATCCAAAAATTTACTCTTTCAATAAGTTCTATTGAAATATTTTTTAGGTGATAATCAAAAAAGGTTTTGGTTTTTATATTTTTTAATTTCTGTAAAAGATCTTCAAAGTTATTTTTATAAGACTCTTCTTCCCAGAGATTAATAATAACAACATCTTTTTTTTTTAATTTTTCAATATATGGAATATGTTGTTTAAATTTTCTTAGTAAATATGGTGATTCTATATAGATTAAAATATCTTTTTTATTTTTAATCTGAGGATCCCAAAATACATCTGATTTAAAACGTGGGTCTAAGCCCTCAACTAAAGAAATAGCTATTTTTGGTCTTTTAAAATTTATTTTTCTTTTTTTGAAATTAATTAGTTTTAAAAATTTATAATATGATGGCTTTAACCCAAAAAAAAATTTTTTGATATTTTTATTTTGATTAATTGTATCTATTTTATACTTACTAAGTAAATTATTGTTTAAAGTTTTTAAAATCTTTTTTTGTTCTGAGCTATTATAAACTATTTTACGATTATATTTTTTATCATGTTCATTTATTATAATTTGATTAAAAACATTAATGTTCTCATAAAAAAATTTTTTCTTAAAATAAGATATAACAAGTTTGTTTGAAAAATTTTTTGTGAGAAATGAATAAAATTTACTCTTATTAAAATTTTTTGCGTATTTTTCAGTTATTTTTCTCGATAATAAAAAACTTTTACAAATCAAAAGTTCTTCATTTTTAGATCTTTTATCTAAAAAATACATTATTTAGTAAAAAAATTATTAAGAAACTGTCTTGAGATTTTCTGGTTTGAAATTACTTTTGTCTTTACAAAGAGTTGAAGGTTCACCTGGTTTAATATTATGTTTCATCCTCCACTCTTTTTCATAAGCATCAATTTTATCATACTGTCTATGAAGCATCATTTCTCTTAATCCAGCTAATTCGATTGCATTGAAATTTTTTGAAATAACTGCTGAAATTCTACTCGCATCACCCAAATCTAAAATGTAAGCCTCTAAATCATCTTTTAATCCTAAAGCTTTACCTCTTCCAGCATATTGTTTCTCAATATCCTTTCTGTAAATTGTAAACCATTCAGATCCTGGGTACGGTGTAGCAAAATGGGGTTTGACCATCATGCCAAGGTCATCCCATGCTTTCATCTGATTTCTAAGTGATTCAAAATCTTCTTCTGGAAAACCAATTATTTGGTTAGGTATAGGTCTAATTCCAGATTCAATAGTCCAAAAAAAACTTCTTAAGTTTGTTTTTCTGGTAGACCCTTTTCCCATTGTTTTTAAAATTCTGTCATCAAAATGCTCATAACCATAAACTAAATGAGAACAACCATGATCTCTCATCATTTTTAAAACATTAGGCTCACACAAAGTTGCGTGACTAGTGCCTGACCAATGTAAGCCAGTCCATGTTCCATCTTTTCTCTTTTTTGGAACCAAGCCATTTTCTTTCCACAATCTGCATATTTCTTTCATCCAGACTCTCCTTGAATAGACATCCATAGTCATCAAATTTTCATCAAGGAAGTAAGCAAAATTAGCATCGTATTTATCTTTAATGTGTTTAGCTAATTTTACCACATACTCTGGGCTATTGTATCTAATCGTTCTCGAGTAATTTTTTGGTTGATCAAACTCTATATTTATAACTTTTCCAGTCTCGTCTTGTTTATACCGCATATCTCCGGCAATGCCTAAATGGTAACAAAATTTACAAATTAAAGAGCATCCTATGCTCGCATTTATATCTAGTCTGCGAGTAGCCATCATACCTTCTTCGGAATACATTAAGGCACTGTTTTTAAAGTAAACTTCCTCCAATGGAAATAAATCATAAGCCGGAAATGGAAGTTCATCTAAATTTTCGATTAAATCTCTTTTTGGAGAAATGTAAAGTTCGCCATCTTCTTTTCTTGATATGGTTCCATTTATTTTATACCAATCATTTTTTTTATTATCTATCATAGACAAAACTTCAGGAAATGTTTTGTATGATTCCCCAATAAATCCAAAAGAAACTTCAGGAAGCCAGTTCATCATCTCTTGTGGTAACGATGTAAGAACTCCACCTCCTAATGAAATTAATTGATCTGGTTTAATTTTTTTTATTAATTTTACTAATTTTTTTATTGATGCATAAGCGGTAGTAATTCCACCAATTCCAATTAAATCCCAGTTCTCAGCCTTAATTACCTCGATTACTTGCTCTTCATCAGCTCTCCAAGCATTATGATCATAAACTTGAATTTTATGTCCTAAATTAATTGCGATTGCCGACAACTGAGCCATTCCCATAGGAACATGTTTAGGAGCTTCCTCTTCTCTAACGATAGGGTTTATAAACAGTACTTTAGCCATTTAATTCTTTTTACAAAACTGTTCCAACGTAGACCATTTTATTTTTTTATCAAGCAATATACCGCCCATAGTACAATTATAAGTGTTACTTTTTGAATTATTTATCATTTCAACTAAACATTTTTTGTACCACATATAGACATAATCAGAGTAAAATTTTTTTTTAAGTTTTTTATTATATATCGTTGAATAAAAGTTTCTGATTTTTGATTTATCTTTACAAATTTTAAGTAATACATCGTAATATTGTGTAGCACGGATAGGTGTCTCTTTATAGTATCCAAAATCCATACCCAAAAGTGCAATATTTTTACAATTAAAGACATTTTCAGCCATCATCCAGGCAGCGGAACCCACATTTCCACCAGTGTTCACTATTGGCAATTTGTTTAATTTAAATATTTTTTTTGTGAGACTATTCTTTTTATTAGGATCATCTAAAAAAGCATTCCACCAATAAATATTTGTTTTAGACTCAATCAATCTTCTTACTACTAATTTAGAAGATGAAGTGCACAAAGCTATTTTTAATTTTCTAGCATTTTTGTTGAATAAAGAAATTATTTTCTTATTAGATTCAATTTCATTATTAAATTTTTTTTCAATATCTTGCCTTGAAAAATAATCATCTTTTTTTAAATCTTTTTTTTTTAAATTAGTGTTGCCAAACCATCGAATAATTCTTGTGGGATGAGGATCAAAAGTAACAACTAAATCTGGAATTATGTTGTTACTTAAAAGATAATACAATGCTCCATCACAAGCAATTATAATAAATTTTTTTTTATACGTTTTTAATACTTTAATTTGATTAATTTTTCTTAAACTTGGGCCGCCACCAACTATTATAGCATTTTTATTTTCTTTATTAACTTTTAATAAATCCTTTAGAGACTTACCAAAATCTATAAATTTAAAATTATATTTAGCATTGGTGTAAACTTCCTTTGAGAGGCTTTTAAAAGTTACACTATTAAGTTTTTTATGAAGTTTATCTATTAAGTTATTTTTCAAAAAAGATATGCTTTAATCTTTTAAATCCCAATTGATCTTCTTTTTTTTAACATAAACCATACTTCCACCAATTCTCTTTGAAGCTTCTTCCTCAAACTTTTTCTCCAATTCTTCCTCCTGGGAAAGTTTTTTTTTGTTAATTTTTTTTGATTTAAAGTTTCCTTTTAATAAAGACATAAATTACTCCAAAATATTTTTTATTTTTACACCTTTTTTAAAATCATGTAAATTGTCAATATCAATTGAGCTCTTGATATCCATTTCATAAAACATTGTTTTATTACCATAAAAAGATCCTTTGAAGGTTGTAATTTTTGAAAAATAGATAGCTCCGTTTGGTAAATAAAATTTTTCTAAATCTTGTCTTAAATAATTTTTCTTATTTTTTTTAAGAAAATTTAAATATTTTCCTCTCTTTCTCATTAACCAACTAGCTTTTACCGGAGCAGCAGCAACGGAAATCATGGTTTCACTATTTTTTGTTTTTTTTGAAAAAAAAGTTCTTACAAATTTGTTAATATGGTCTTTGTTTCTTAATGGAGAGGTAGGTTGCAACAAAATAAAATACTCATAATTATTTGTTAGTTTTTTTTTTATCCATTTAAAACTGTGAAAAATTACTTCTTTGATTGCAGTATTATCTAAAGCTAATTTTTTTGGCCTTTTGATTAAATTTTTAATTTTAAATTTTTTAGATAAATTTAATATTTTTTCAGAGTCAGTAGTTACAATAATATCATCAATATATTTGGAAGTTTGCGCTGCTTTAATTGTCCAGTATATAAGTGGTTTTTTTTTAAAAATTTTTATATTTTTATTTTTTAACCCTTTCGATCCGGCTCTTGCTGGAATTAATGCTACTATTTTTTTACCACGGTACATTAATTTTTAATTTTTTTTAAATTTTTTTCAAAAATGTCCCATTGACCAACATCTATCCATTTTTGATCGGCGATTGGAAAAACCCCAATTTTTTTCTTCTTTTTTAGAAGTACATTAATCAAATCTGTAAAATCAAAGTATTTGTTTTTTGGTATCAAATTAATTATTTTCTTATTAACCAAATACAAACCTGTATTTACTAGATATTGAAAATTAGGTTTTTCTTTAATATTTTTAAGTAAACCTTTTTTTCCAATTTCACATACTCCATAAGGAATATTAAACTCTTTTATAGAGGCTACAATTGTTACATCATTATTCCTAGATTTATGAAGTTCAAAGATATCTTGATAGTTTGCATCAACCAAAATATCGCAATTAGCTAAAAAGAAATTACTTGTAAGTTTCTGTTCAAGCAGTTTTAAACCTCCAATTGTCCCTAAAGGTTTTTTTTCTGTAACAAAATTAATTTTGTAACTTTTCGTATTTTTATCTTTAAAATAATATTTTAAAATTTTGCTTTTTTGACTAATTGTTAAAAAAAACTTATTTTGATTAAAGTTAAGAAAATTTTCTATTATATGTTCTATGATTGGTTTATTATTAATTGGTACTAAAGGTTTTGGAAGAACATCTGTGAAAGGTTTCATTCTTATGCCCTTCCCGCCTGCCATAATAACGGTGCTTAAAGTAGGCATAATACTTTTTTTGGAGGGTTTTTCGAATACATCATCCCAGGTAAGGCAATTAACTACTTTCCTCTGAGAATTGATAATAGGAATTAGATTTATATTCTTACTAATAAAAATTTTTTTAGCATTTTCAACAGAAAAATTTTTTTCGAAGAAGTAAATTGGTTTTTTATTATAAATTTTTTTAATACTATCAGATAATTCATATCCAGATAAAATGTTTCTTCTTATATCCCCATCAGTAAGGGTTCCTAACAATTTCTTCTTAATATCAACTATTACTAAACATCTTTGTCCAGTTTCACTGAGTTTTTTCATTGATTGAGATATTGAAATATTGGATGAAATTAATGGATTTTTCATGGTCAGATGTCCCTAAACTTTTTATTGATTAAATTATTAAAATTTAAATTTTCTAAAATTTTTACAATCTTTAATGGTGTTTTTCCATTATAATAAGGGTTTTTGTAGGAGAATTTTTTTTTCATTTTTAATAGATAGCTAATTTTTTTCTTTATGTTTTTTTCATTAAAATCACAATTGAGAACAGAATTAGCCATTACTCTACCGGTTTGCCTATTGCCAATATTTAACGAAGGTACTTTAGCGGATGGAGCTTCAAGAACTCCGCTCGAAGAATTACCTATAATTAATTCTGAGTGTTTTAGAAAACTGTAATATTTATTTCCAAGAGATTTAATTAATTTTGAATTTGGAGAATTCGAAATAAATTTTTTAATTTCTTGATAAATATAATCACTTTCTTGGTCAGAATTAGGCATTGTAAATAAAAAAAATTGGTCTTTAAAAGACTTAAGAGCATTCAAAATTTTTTTAAAATTTTTTAAATTTGAATTTTTATTTAATGTTTCGGGGTGGAAGCAAATTAAAATATACTTTTTTAAATATGGTAAACCTATTTTTTTTAAAATTTTCTTTTTAGATTGAAATTTCTCTATAGACAAATTATAAGCACCAAGACCTCCAACTATAAATATACGTGAGTCTTCTTCTCCAAGTTGAGCTACTCTTTTTTTGTAAATTTTATTTGCTACAAAGTGAATTTGAGACATTTTTGTAATTGAGTGTCTAATTGAATCGTCAATTACACTTTGTGTTATTTCACCTCCATGAATGTGGGCAATAGGAATTCTTGAAATTAAACAAGATATTGCAAAAGCTAATATTTCATATCTATCACCTAGTAAGATGACAAGATCAGTTTTGTTTTTTTTTAGATAACTTGAAAATTTTTTTACACCTAAACTAAAACTTTTTGAGATATTTTCCTCTGATGAGGTTTTTATATTAATGTCAATTTTTTTATGATTTATAGCATTTAGATTATCTATTTCTTTAATTGTATATCCATATTTTTTGTTTAAATGGGTTCCACTGATTATTAACTTCAAATTCATTTTTTTATTTTCTCTAAGATGCGAGATTAAATTTTTTAAGATTGAATAATCTGCTCTAGTACTAGTTACTATTGCAATTTTTTTCATACTTTAATTAGATCGTCTTGTTTAAATGAATATTTAGACTTTTTACCAATTATTTTAAAAAATTTTAACGGGGAAATACCGTTGCCTGGTCTTTTTATGGTAATATTATTAGTACTGAACTTATCCCCCTTCTTTATAGCTCTTTTAGCAACTATAGATTTACGCACTGATAATTTATTTCTCTTTTCGCTAGCAGTAACTATTTTTTTATTTTTTCCTAAAATGATTTCTGTTTTTCGGATATTCTCAACTAGGGTTTTAAATTCTCTTGGATTGAAGCTTGCCGCATGATCTGGACCTTTCAAGTTTTTGTTTAATGTAAAATGTTTTTCTATAATTTTAGCTCCCATAGCTACCGCAATTATTGGAACTTCTTGACTTGTTGTGTGATCAGAATAACCTAGTTTTAAACCAAACTTTTCTTTTAATTGATCAAATGCTCTTAAATTTACATCCTTAATATTTGTCGGATAATCAGAATTACAGTGCAATAAATATATATTTTTTTTTGGGGTCCCAGATTTTATAATTGTATTAATTGCTAAAGTTATTTCATCAATTGTTGACATACCAGAGGATAATATGACTTTATTTTTTAAATTCCCTGCATACTTTAAAAGTGGAAAATTATTTATTTCGCCTGATGGAATTTTAATAAAATCATTTTTGTAAAACTGAAGAAAAGCAAGCGATTCTTTGTCAAAACATGAGCAGAGAAACTTAATTTTTATTTTTTTTGAATATTGATAAAGTTTTTTATAGTCAGAGTCTTTTAGTTCAAGCTTCTTAAGCATTTGATATTGTGAAATATTTTTGTAATTTTTTCTTTGATAATTAGCTAATTTAGCTTTTTTTGTTACTAATTTTTCAGCTTTAAATTTTTGAAATTTTACAATATCAGCTCCACTTTTTTTAGCCTCTAAAATTAATTTTTTAGCATTTCTAAAATTTCCATTATGATTAACGCCTGCCTCAGCTATGATGATTGTTTTCATAAAAAAACTTGACCTGTTTTTAATTTCAATTTTGGAGACCAATCTAATATTTTTATTTTTCCAGAACCAGTGTTAACTATAAAGTGATTTTTTGTTTTTTTAATAATTTCTCCAACTTTAAATTTTTTTGTATTTTTGAATTTAATGATTTTTGATTTTTTTATTCTAAGTACTCTTTTATTTATAATTGTTTTACTGTTTGGTCCAGGATAAGATATTCCTCTTATCAAATTATAAATTTCTTTAGCACTTTTTGACCAAATTATTTTTTCATCTTCTGAATTTCTTTTTCTAAAATATGACCCTTTTCGACAAATTTTTTTTTGAGAAAATGTAGAAAATTTTCCTTTCTGAATTATTTTTATAGTCGAATAAAGTAAATTTGAGCAGTTTATTTCTGCTTTTTTTAATAAAGTTTCATAAGTGTCAAATTTATTAATTTTGATTCTTATTTGTTTAATTATATTACCTTCATCAATCTTATCGTTAATTAAATGTGTTGTTACACCAAAGTATTTTTCTCCATTGACTAAAGCCCAATTTAAAATATTTCTTCCCCTATAAAATGGTAATAAGCCAGCATGACAATTAATAATCTTATTTTTCATTAAATATAATATTTTTTTTCCAAAAATTTGATCGTATGACATTGAGATAAGATAATCACATTTGTAACTTTTAATTTTTTCTATTGAATTTCCGTCATTTACATTCTCAAATTTGAAGCACGGTATATTTTTTTTTTTTGATAAAATTTTAATTTTTTTATCAGGTTTTTTTCTTAAACAAATAAACTTTATATTAATTGACTTATCATTAAATATTTTTATTAAATTTTGATAAGCCCAATTACCATCTGCAAAATAACCAATGCTTAAAAAAAAATTTTTTTGGGACTTCACTTAATTAAATATTATAAGAGTTTTTTTTAGGTAAAAATTGTTTATTTTTTAAAAACCAAGTTAATGTTTTTTTGATTCCCTCTCTTAAACCTTTTTTTCCAGTAAATTTAGGACTCCAGTTTAATATTTTTTTAGCTTTTATATTAGAAGATTTTAATCGTTCTACCTCGCTATTTTTTGGTCTAAATCTTTTTTTATCTTTTTTTATGATTACTTTTTCTCCTAATATGTGTCCGATCTCTCTTACAAGTTCTTCAATACTAATTTCGAAACCTGAACCAAGATTAATAATTTCACCATCAGATTTTGAATTTATAGATTTAACAAAGCCATCGACGGTATCGGACACGTAACTAAAATCTCGTGTAGTTTTTACATTGCCTAAATTTATCTCTCTTTTTTTGTTTATTAACATTTGTTGTATAATCGTAGGTATTATTGCTCTTAATGACTGTCTGGGCCCATAAGTATTAAAAGGTCGTATAATTGTAACTGGTAGATCAAACGAATAATAATAAGACATTGCTAATTGATCTGCTGAAATTTTTGAAGCCGAATATGGTGATTGACCTACTAAAGGATGTTTTTCATCAATTGGCAAATACTGTCCTGTCCCATAAACCTCACTAGTTGATGTAATAATTACTTTTTTAATTTTATTTTTTTTTGCTGCTTCTAATATATTTAAAGTCCCTTTAACATTGGTTTCAAAATAAGAAGTTGGTGCATGATATGAGTAAGGAATACCAATCAACGCTGCTAAATTAAAAACAGCATCACAATCTTGCATAATTTTATCTATAAAAGACATATCTCTTATATCGCCAAAAAAAATCTGCAAGTTTTTACTATCCTTATTAATTAAGTCATTAATCCATCCGATAGAATTAAATGAATTATATTGAACTAAGGCTTTTACTTTGTATTTTTTTTTCAATAATGTTTCAACTAAGTGTGATCCTATAAACCCTTCAGATCCAGTAACTAAAATTTTTTTCATAAAATTTATTTTTTATTTATATTTTTGTTCTTAATTTCATAGATAATGTCACATTCCTTAAGTATTTCAAATTTATGAGTAGAAATAATTACTGTTTTACTCCTCTTAAATTTATTAATATTATTTATAAAATTTCCTTCTGTTTCACTATCTAGTGAACTTGTAGCTTCATCTAAAATTAAAATATCTGGATTTCTATACAAAGACCTAGCAATACCTATTCGTTGACGCTGTCCGCCTGAAATTTTTATACCTCTATCACCTACAATTGTATCTAAACCTTCTGGTAAATTTTTGATAAAATCAGAAAGCTCAGATTTTTCAATAGCTTCATTGACTTTTTCTACCTCAATTTTTTTTTCACTAATTCCAAACGCTATATTTTTTTTTATTGTGTCATCTAAAAGATAAATATCTTGTGGAATAAACCCAATAAAAGATCTCCAGTTGGCAATATGGTTCTTAATATTTTTTCCGTCAAATAATATTTCGCCTTTAAGAGGATTGAGTAAACCTATAATTAAATTTATAAGAGTGGTTTTACCTTGTCCACTTTCGCCTATAAGACCAATCATTTGTCCTTTTTTAATTTGTAAATTTAAATCTTTTAATACAAATTCTTCTTTATCTTTATATTTATAAGAAATATTTTTTAAAATAATATCACTTTCAAATTTTTTAAAAGAAAAATCTTCTTTTTTTTTTTCATTAAAACTATTGTTAAGTTTTTTAAATTCATTCACAATATAATTAAAAGATATTGACTCTGATTTCAGCCTAGTTAAATTAGAAGTAATTAAATTAAAAGAAGGCAATAACCTTATAGTTCCTACGGCAAATAATCCAATTATAGGTAAAAAATCTATTACTTTTTTTCCATCAGCAACAAAAATTGTAATAATTAATGTTAAGCTAATAATAACTAAAACTTCGATTATAAGTTTTGGTAGTTTCTGAACAAAATTTATATAAAAATTATTTTTTTCAATAGTGTCAGTGAAATTTTCAAACTCGCTTTCAAAAAAATCATCAGCATTTAAAATTTTACTTTCTTTTATTGATCCAAAAACCTGATTAATATTTTTTATTTGATCAGCACGAAATTTTTGAGTTGTTGAAGACAATCTTTTGATAATTTTTCTTATTGATAAATAAAAAAACACTGAAACAATGATAATAAGTAAAATTGATGTAAGCGAGATATATGTATTTACAAGCAATAAAAGAAACACTATTAAAATAGCTATTAATGACTCTCTAATTATCATTAATAAATTTTCTAAATAATTCGCAGAAACTATTATTTCAGATAGTAAATTTCTATTTATTAAAGCAGGGTTAATATTCAAATGTGTTTCGTAGGATGAATTAATATATTTTTTATATAATTTTAAAGAATTATTTTTTTTAATTTCTCTAAATAAATTTCCTTGAAAATAAAAAAGTAATGAAAAATATACATTTTTAAAAATAAAAATCATTGAAAGAACTACTGAGGCAAATAATATTTTGTTATTAACATCAAAATTAAAATTTATTAATTCTTCAAATCTAATATTAAAAATTCTCTCTTGATTTTCATTTACTAAATAATCAATAAATATTGGTATAGATCCAATACCAATAAATTCTAACAAAGCTCCAATAAAAGAACCAAGTATAAGTATACAATAAAGTGTTCGCTGCTTTTTACTTAAAAAAATGCTAATTTTCTCTAACATATAAAAATTTTGATTAATTTAATAAATTTTGATTTTTAAGAAGAAAATTTGGGCTTATCTTAGCTAGGATCTTCCCGTGAATTTTCGAGTATTTGACTAGCGGCCTATCTGAGTATTTTTTATCCTGACAAAATGAAAGGTAAAGACTCCAAAATTTTTTTATTTGTTCAGAATTTTTATTATCTTGTTTAAAATTATTTTTAATAAGCTCGATCATTTCAATTGTAGCTGACTTTATTTCATCAGATGAACAATCAATTAATTTTACATTCATATTTTCAAATTCATTAATGTCCTGTGCAAAAGCCAAATTTTTCTGAAATATTTCGCTTAAGGTAAGCTTTTTTTGTGTTTTTTTATCTACATGATGTTTAGTAAGTAAAATGTATTTTGAGCTATAAGTATTAAGCAAACCAATTGGTACACCCAAAAAAATTACTGGTCTTCTAAAGACATGGGGTATCATATCGTATCCAAAACCCGTGCTTATACAAAAATGACAATTAGCTCCTAAAAATATATCAATAAAATCATTTTTAATATTAGAAAATGTATAATCAAAAAATTTTTCATTTTGAATATTTAATTTTTCTTTTGAATTTTTACCAACTCTTATAACAAAATAACCTTTTTCTAATAAATATTCTATTGCAGGTATAAAATTTTGAATATTCCAATTTCTGTAATCATGTCTGTTGAGTTTCAAATTATCATAAGAATCTTTATAAAAATCTTTATTATATTGACCGTCTCTAACTGCAACACACACAAACTTTTCGTTTTCTTTAAGACCAATCTTTCTCAAAAATTTTATTCCATTAATTTTCTCTTCAGAATTAAATGAAATATTTATACTATGTTTATTAAACAGATTGTGAACATCCCTGTCCATAGAAGTATTATCACCGACATCGTGAATATTTTTCATATTAAAAAATTTACTTATAGTCGAAAGCTGAATGTTAATTGGATGGCATATTACAGAAGGTAAAATTAATAATTTTCTCTTCCACATTTTCATTAGAGCTGAATTACAAATTAAACCCAAATGATGAGGATAAAAAATATCAAGATGTGTCTTGTTGGGCAAATTTATTTTTTCTTTTTTTTCACATAGGTAAATCTCAGGGAAAGCAATAAAACCACCAAAAAGTTCCGATGAAAGTTCCTTAAATCTTAATAAAACAAATGGTCGTAATAATATTATTATTAAACTTACAGGTAATAAAATAATATTTAAAAAAAATAAATTTATTTTCCTAAACATTTTAGTTAGAATTTTTTCCAAACTAATTCAGCTTCTTTAAAATCTTTAAGATTATCTATATCTAAAAATTCGTTCGTTTTTTGTAGTTCAACGTAATTTAGCTTACTCCAATTCCAATAGTGCCCATTCTTTAAAAAATATTTTTTTTCAAAAAAATAAAAAACATGAGCAAATGATTTTATCGATTTTACTTTTTTAGTATCTAATGTTTCATTTTTTTTTAATTTTTTGAAATTAAGCGGAATATTTTTTTTGTTTAAAAAATAATTTTTTTCTTCAAAAACTGTAAAAGCAGGGCCATTCAGTTTTTGAACTTTTTTAATAAATTTTTTTATAGTAGATATTCTAAGGTTAGGCATGCATGGATTAATTAAAAGTAAATAATTAAATTTTTCTTTTTTTAAAAAAGAGAATATTTGTGCGTAAGAATTATTGGAAATAGAAGATAACTTGCTTCTTTGTACAAATCTAACTTTATGTTTAATGCTTTTTTTTTTAAAGATGTTCTCATGCCCTGCAAAAAATGCATTGTTACCAAGTTTAGATAGTTTAGATAAAATTATATCAGTTAAAGTTGTATTAGAAAATTTTCTAATCATTTTTTTTTTTAGTCTTTTGCTTGAAAGTCTTGCAATAGAAAAAATTCCTATATCATTTTTGCTGATCATTAGAATATAATTTTTTGATTAGTATTTTTTAAGTAATTTTTGAATTTCTTTTATTCTAAGGAAATTTTTATTTTCTACACTATTGTAAGAGAAGCCTTCTCTACATTTTTTTGGTTTTGAGGTTTTGTATTTATTTAAAAAATTTTTAATGTTCCATTTTAAAAATTTAAAAGATAAGGGCAATATGATGAATTGGTCATTTAGTTCATAGCAATTAAGGGAGTCAGAAGAGGTTACCATTTCTTCATGAAGTTTTTCTCCAGGCCTTATTCCTACAATTTTAATTTTTCCATTGTTTGAAATTGCCTTCACTAGATCAGTTAATTTATAAGATGGTATTTTTGGAACAAATATTTCACCTCCAAACATATTTTTTAGGGACTTTATGACGAACTCAATGCTCTGGTCCAAAGTAATGTTGAATCTGGTCATTTTTTTATCTGTAACTTTGAAAATGTTTTTTTCCTTCATTGATCTAAAAACTTCAACCACAGATCCTCTGCTATTGAATACATTACCATATCTAACAACTGCAAATTTTGAAATAGAGCCATAATTATTTGCATTTACAAATAATTTATCTGAAACCAATTTTGTTGCTCCGTATAAGTTTGTTGGAGATGCAGCTTTGTCAGTACTTAGAGCAATTATTTTTTTAATTTTTTTTTGTATTGCTAATTCAATTAAATTTTGAGCTCCTAAAACATTTGTTTTTACAGTTTCAAAAGGGTTGTACTCAGATGTCTCTACTTGTTTTAAAGCTGCAGCATGAATTAAGATGTCTATTTCCATTTGAAAAGCTAATTTTAATCTTTCTTTATCCCTTACATCTCCTATCAAATACCTTATCTTATCTTGGTGCTTGCTAAAAAATGGGTCTTTCATCATCAAATGTTGTTTGAACTCGTCTCGGCTGAATATAACAATTCTTAGTGGGTTGAAATCTTCTAAAATTTTTCTGGTAAATGCTTTTCCAAAAGAGCCCGTGCCCCCGGTAATAAATATAGTTTTTTTATCAAACATATAGTTTTTTTTAATTTTAAAATATTAATCTTAGTAAAAGAATAATCTTTATATTGACGAAAAGATTAAAACCTACTTTAGGACGGCCAAAAATTCTCTGTCTACTTTGAGAATTTATCACTCCTAATTTTTTTGACAAAGAGTTAAATTTACAAATTATATCTACTAAAAAAGAATTTGTTTTAATATTTTTTATAATTTTTTTAAGTGCAGAAACTTTATAAACTTTATATCCAGATAAAGGATCTTTTATACCATACTTTAATTTAAATATTTTTCCCACTAAAGCCTCGCTCAATCTGTTGTAGCTATTTCTCTCAGAAATTACCATATCTAAATTTTTTTTTGATATATGGTTTATCATTTTTTTTAAGTATTTTGGATTATGTTCTCCATCTGCGTCCATAGTTGCTAAATATCTTATTTTTTTATTTTTAATAACTTGCTTAAAACCTCTAATTAAAGATCTTTCATAACCTTGATTTTTTTTATTTAATAAAAAAGAAATTTTTTTTTTTCTTAACCATAAATTAGTACCGTCACTGCTTGCATCATCTACTACTAATATGTTCCAACTATTTGGGCAATCTCTAATGACTCTTTTAATAGATCTAAGTTCATTAAAAGTTGGTATAATTATTATCTTATTTTTTTCCATGTAAAATGTTCATGAAAATTTATATTTTTAAGAGTTTTTTTTCCTAAAACTTTTTCAATCTGATCAGGAGAAATTGCATTTTTTGGGCACGGTCTTAACGCTATTATGTGTTTATGTTTCAAAACTGTATTTTTAGCGATTTTTTTTGATGCTCTTAAAGATCTTCTTTGAATTATTACAGTATCCATCTCATTTTTTTCAACTATTTTTTTTCCATTTCCAAAAGATTTTTCTAATCTTCTTGATGAATCAATCATTTCCCTCCAAGTATTTGGGTTCATTGAAAATTTGTGGTCAGGACCATTTCTATTGTTGTCATCTGTAAAGTGTTTTTCAACAACTCTAGCACCTAAAGATATTGCGCCCAAAACAGTTTCACTTCCAAAAGTATGATCGCTTAGACCTAAAACTATTTTATTTTTAAATATCTTTTTAAAAGTGTTTAAGGCATTCAAATTAATAAATTTATAATTTTCTTCACTTGCTGTGTAGTTGGTATTGCATTGCATTAAAACAATTTTTTTATTGTACTTATATATTAAGGAGATTGCTTTTTTTACATCTTCAATATTAGATGCACCCGATGCTAATATAACTGGTTTTCTTTTTTTTGAGATTTTTTTCACTGCCTCATGCCATGTTATATCTCCAGATCCTATTTTATAGGCACATATAAATTTTGAAACTTGATCTATATATTCAAGATCATAGGGTGCAGTTAAAAAGTCTATTTTGTATTTTTTACAAGTTTTATATAACTCTGAATTCCATTTATTATTTATACTCGCAGCTTTATAAATCTCAAAAACTGACTTTTTCCACTTTTTTTGGTGAGAAAATTTACCCAATTTTTTAAAGCCATAATCACTAACAATTGTCTCAGCTTTAAAATGTTGAAATTTGACTGCATCGGCGCCCGCTAAAGCAGAGAGCTTTATAAGTTTTTTTGCTCTCGTTAATGACCCGTCATGATTTGCTGCTATATCAGCAATAAAATATGTCGGATAGTTTTCTCCAATTCTTTTTTTATTAATCTTAAATGTTATCATTAGTAATTATTATAATTTATACAAAATTTTTGAATTTCTTGATATATATTTGGTAATTTAATCTTAAATTTTTTTTCAAACTTCTTATTATTGAGTCTCATATCATTAGGTCTTTTTGCCCTGTTCTTAATATTACTGGAGCTTGTGATCTTTGCAAATTTCAAATTAAGTTTTAAATTTTTACCAATCAAATTAAGAAATTCTGCTTTAGATATTCCATTATTTGATCCTAAATTATAAGTACCACTAATCCTTTTATTAATTATTTTTGAAATTATTTCTGTAAGGGAATTTATTTCAAGAGGTGAAAATAATATATCTTTGTATAAAAATATTTTTTTTTTTCTTTTACATGCATTTATAAACCAATTTACTAAACCTGTTTTTTTAATAAAGTTATTACCAAAAAAATTTACTCTAAGATTTATCGAATCTATCTTTGAGGACATTACCTCACCTAAATACTTTGTGAGTGCGTAATTATTAATTAAATTTATATTTTCTTCTTTGTGAGGACCTTTTCCGTTATATAAATGATCTGTAGAAATATTTATAAAATAACAATTTTTATTGTAAGTCTTAACATATTCACAAACATTCTGAATTGAAACTACATTTGACTTAAAAGCCAAGTGAAAACTATTTTCGCATTTTTCTACATCAGTCATACCGGATGTATTTATTATAATTTTAGGATTAATTTTTTTTAGTTTTTTAAAAACTTCTCGTTTATTTAATAAATCAATTTTTATAAAATTTTTTCTTTTTTTTCTACTTTGTCTTATTATATTTTTTTCCTGCAAATAAAGTCTTTTAAAGATATAGCTTCCAAGAAAGCCTGATGCCCCTAGCAAAACGATTTTGTTGTATTTCTTTTTCAGTTTTTTATTAACTAGAGTTAAATAAAATTAATATGTTTAGGTATTTTTTTCGGAAGCTCTTGATTTAATAAATCAATGTCGCCTTTTACATGAGAGTCTAGCGCTTCATTAACTTTGTGTTGCAAACATAAAGAGGCACACATTTTTTGAGCATTAAACTTTTCTGATGACAAGTAATTCATTACAGACCAGTATCTTTCTGAGTTCCAAATATCTTTAAACCTTGTTTCACATATATTTCCAATGTGAAATTTTTTATATTTTTCATTAAATAATGCTCCGCAAGGCGCTACTAAACCAGAGCCAGACATTTGCAACATAAATGGAGCTCCATAACATCTTTGATATTTTCTTCCAGAATTACCTTTGTCTTTTATCTTAGACCATTTGACTACAACTTTATAGTCTTCATCAGAATATTTCTCAGCTTCACGAAGTTTATCATAAAATTTCTCATACTTATTATAATCTATTCCTAGATCACCATCTTCATTATCTGTACAATGTTTTATTATTAAATAATCTGGCCTTAATTTTTTTCCAAGTTTTGCTAATGGTATAATTTGATCTTCATCTTCTGGCATTAATACCATTTGCATTCCAATAGTAACTTTTAAATTATCTCTTTTTTTAATTGCAATCATGTCTTCGATGTTTTGACATACTCTTTCAAAATGATTTTCTTTAACTCCCATAATTTCTGAATACCTTTTTTTTTCTCCAGCTGAAAAATTTACTCTTAAATAAGTTAAATATGGTAAAACTTCTTCAGCTTTGGATTTAGTTAAAACAAAGGCATTAGTGCCAACTGCCATTGAAAGTCCAAGCTCATGACCTCTTTTACAAGCATCAGCAAAAACTGGGGATATTGTGCTCTCACCATCTGACACAAAGCTTATACCTTTTACGCCAATTTCAGCACAGTCGTCTAAAAAGCCATAAATTATATCTTTTGTAATAATCTTTCTATCGTTTTCTTGAAACATTGCATAACAAAACGAGCAGGAATAATTACATGCTCTAGTTAAAGCCATATCAATAGTTATAGGGGCAATTTTTTCACCTCTTTGCCAGGAAGCAATTCGATCTTTATGCCAAGCTATTTTTGTTCCATCAAGAATTAAATCTGTGTGTTCTTTCATTTCAATTTTTCTTAGTTACTTTTATTCAAATCGCTGAACAAAATCAAATCATTTACACTTTTTTTGAAGTCAGTAATTGAAAAAAAAGATAAATTTTGTCTGATATAGTGAAGTTCGTATCCTTTTTTTAAAACATCTTTTATTAAATTAATTTCAAGTTTTTTTTGGTTTATAAATTGTTCAAGACCTAAAAAAATAAAACCATCAACTTTTAAATCTGTAGTATACATTTTTTTAAATTGTATTTTTGCTTTACTAAACTCTACATCTTCACCTAACTCAAATATTATTTTTCCATTCAATTTAGATGCAAAATTTTGACATAGGACTCTTTGCATAGGCTGTGTAATTACTTTACCTGCTCCAATATCTAACCAAGCATGATAGCTTTTCATCAATTAAAGTCGGAACCTTTCTTCTCTAAAGCTAGTTTAGTAATTGGAGATGAATTAGCTACAGCAAAATAGTCTGGAAAACCTTTTGTGCCATAGGGTGAAAATGTATTTTTAAATCTAAAGTTAAGAGACCATCGAGTTTCTTTTTCTTGATTTTCAGGTACACAATGAATTAAACCTGTCCAAAAAATTAAGGCCTGCCCAAATCTAAGTTTATGTTTTTTAGATTTGTTAAATGCAAATGAATAATAAAAATCCATTATTTTTTCACTTTTTTTATTGTTATTTGAAAATTTTTTAATTTTTTTTATAAGTTTAGAAGTGTTATTTTTATCTAAAATATACATATTTTTTGATTTGAAAGTATTTACTAATGGTACCCAAACTACTAACTCATAGTCTGAATTAGGTGGGGCGTCTCGGTGAACAGAAATTTGAGAAGGGTCGTTTGGCTTTTGTATAACGAGATTTACATTTTTTTGAGCGACGATATCTAGACCAAAAATTTTTTGAATTATTTCTTGGAAGATTTCATAGCCTTTTTTCGAAAATTTTTCTCCAACGTTTACTTTTTTCATTAATTTAAGTCTATATTCATTTAATTTTTGATTAGAAATATTTATATTATGAAATTCATTGAAAAAATTTTTTTTGATCTTCCCTTTTAAAATTTTCTTTGACTCTTTAAAGATATCATCTTTTAAGAAATTAAGTTTTTTTTTATCTTTAACGTTATAAATAAAGTATCCATTTTTAAGTAAAGATTTAATATTTTTTTCTACCATTTTTTTTTATCCAGTTGCGAAAATTTTTCAAACTCAATATCAATTTTATCTTTAAGAATTTTATTTATATAAAAACTATCAACTTTATAGTTTTTTACAAATAACATATCATTGCTCTTCAAAATTTCATTTATTTTTGGAGTAGGTCTTTCAATTGTCATGCTCAATATTTTATATTCATTGAAAGGGAAGTTTTTAATTATATTTTCTTCAGCTCCTTCAACATCCAAGCTAAAATAATCGATTACTTTAGGAGCTTTGCTTATCAATAAAATATCCCTTATTGTCTTTGTTTCTCTTTTCTCAATTCTATTATTCTCAAAAGCTCTTTTTAAAAGTTTTTCCCTTTTATTAAAATTATTATCAAATTCTTCTCCGACAATACCTCCGATGCCTTTATTTGGGAAAAAGTTAATTTTTTTGACTTTATTGTCAATAACCTCACAAAAACAACTTACATTTCTATTTTTTTTTAATTTGTTAAAAAAATCTTTATTTGGCTCAATACAAATACCATCCCAATTTAATTTTTTTTCAAGAAAGTAAGTATTATTTTCATGTATTCCATCAGTTGCAGCGAGATCAATAAAATACCCTTTTTTTTTATAATTCATCACCTCTTTCACTACCCACTTATCTTGATCTTTGTTCCCAAAAAAAATTTCGATATTTAATTTAAATAAAAAAAGTTTAATAGGTAAAGCTAAATAGCCATAAAACATACCGTACTGTTTTGGAAAATTAGTATAAAGAAATTTTTTTAAAAACATTTATTCTAATAATGAAATATATTTTTCAATATCATCATTATAATTACTTAAATCGTATAAATCTTTTAATCTCTTGTCTGAACCAACATAGCCTCCATAAGTTCTAAGTGGTTGTAAATTATCATTTCCAATTATTCTTTTTATTTGATTTAAAGGACCAACCGTTACTGTTTCATAACCAAGTGCTCTTTCTTGTGATGAAAATTTGCTTTCTGTCGAAGTAAATCTTGTTGTAAATGAAACTCTTTGTTTTTTAGCACTATGACCAGTTGTAGAATGAAGTGTCAATGCATGCCAAATTAATAAATCACCTTTTTTAATATTATCTAAATTAATGCCTGTAAATTTTAAATTTAATTTTTTATCAACTGTTCTACTTTTTACTGGTAATAACCCTTGTAAATTAGTTCCTGGGTACATAGTAACACTATTAAATTTATCTACGTCAGTGAGAAACAGTTTAACAAATATTGTATTTTCACTTGTGCCCGTCCATGCATCAACGTGTGGTGTTTTTTTTAAAACTGGATTTTTATTTGTAGGATTATTTATCCATAATGAATTATAGCCTAATGCGCATATATCAGGTCCTAATAGCG
>CACMOZ010000005.1 GCA_902615435.1 uncultured Pelagibacteraceae bacterium | reverse complement strand
GATATTTATTTTCTTCAAATCTATGATACATTAGTGAAATTATGCCAAAATCATCAATTTCACTATTTTTATTATTTGGATATAAGTTATTTTGAAAAGATATAGAAAATATAAATAAAAAAATGATCAAAGATTTCTTAATTTTAAACTTCATAGGTAAAGAAAATAAAATTGGTTTGAGAATTAATGGTAATTTTTATATTCATGATTTTGACAAAAAAACTGATAACGATCAATTAGTACATAGTGTATTAAATATGGTTAAAAAATACAAAGTAAATATTGACAGAAAATTTTCTATATTAGTTAATAGTGGTCCAGGCAGCTTCTCTTCTTTGAGAGCTTCTTTAGCTGTGGCTAAGGGAATAAAAATATCCAATAAAATTAACTTATACGGTTACACCAATTCTGATTTAGAGCAATTTAACCTTGCTAACATTGAGCTTTTGATTAAAAAAAAATTATTACAAAAAAATTTGATTAAACTAATATATTTAAGTTAAATTAATCAATATGAATGCAATTGAGGAAAAATGCCAAGCCAAAGGTGTTAGACTTACTGACCAGAGAAGGACTATAGCTAAAGTTCTATCAGAGTCCAAAGAAGTATATGGTTCTAAAGATCACCCAGATGTAGATGAACTTCATAAGAGAGTACTGCAAATAGATAAAAAAATTAGTATTGCGACAGTTTATAGAACTGTAAAACTGTTTGAGGAGTCAGGAATTTTAGAAAAACATGATTTCAAGGGCGGTAAAGCAAGATACGAACCGTCTCTAGAAGAGCATCACGACCACTTAATCGATATTAATAGTGGGGAAATAATAGAATTTGTTGATAATGAAATAGAAAAACTTCAAAAAGAAGTTGCAAAAAA
This sequence comes from uncultured Pelagibacteraceae bacterium, assembly GCA_902615435.1. Lineage (GTDB taxonomy): Bacteria > Pseudomonadota > Alphaproteobacteria > Pelagibacterales > Pelagibacteraceae > Pelagilacustribacter. Next base: position 114,126 of record CACMOZ010000005.1, on the reverse strand, counting down.
ACTAGGTTACAAATTAGTTGATCATAAATTAGAACTATACGGTTCAAAAATAAAAAAATAATTTGCAAAAAAAAATCTTCATTAAAACACTAGGTTGCCAAATGAATGAGTATGATAGCACGCGTATTCTAGATTTAACAAAAAAAATAAATTATGTACCTACAACAAATTTAAGTGAAGCAAATTGTTATATTTTAAATACTTGTCATATAAGAGAAAAAGCAACAGATAAAGTTTATCATGACATAGGGAGAATTAAAAAAAATTTTAGAAATAAGATAAAACCAATTATTTTAGTAGCTGGTTGTGTTGCTCAAGCCGAAGGTGAGATTTTACTTAAAAAAGAAAAATATATAGACGCTGTAATTGGCCCTCAATCGTATCATAAGATTAATGAGATGATTTTAAATTTAGAAAAAAAATCAAAATCAGAAAATTTTACAGAGTTCGATGTGATAGAAAAATTTGATACCTTAAATTCGTTAAAAAATTCTGACTCAAATATTTCATCTTTTTTAACTGTTCAAGAAGGATGTGATAAATTTTGTAAATTTTGTGTTGTCCCTTATACTAGGGGCCCTGAATTTTCTCGGACTATAAAAGAATTAACAAAAGAAGCAAATCAACTAGCAGAGAACGGCGCAAAAGAAATAATTTTGCTTGGACAAAATGTTAATGCTTATAATAATAAAAAAAAAAGACTTTCAGATTTAATTTTTGAAATTTCCAAAATTAAGAATTTGAAAAGGATACGTTATTCTACCTCACATCCGTTAGACTTTTCTGAAGATTTAATTGAAGCACATAAAAATTTTAAAAAATTGATGCCTGTAATTCACTTACCAGTTCAAAGTGGCTCAAACAAAATTTTGGATGCAATGAATAGAAAACACACAATAAATGAATATCTCGAACTAATAGAAAAATTAAAAAATGCTAAGCCTAATATAAAATTTTCAAGTGATTTTATCATTGGTTATCCTGGGGAAACTGATGAAGATTATCAACAAACTGTGAAATTAATGAAGAACATCGAATTTATTCATTCTTACTCATTTATATTTAGCGCAAGACCAGGAACACCAGCATTTGGACTTAAAAAAGTTGATCAGAAAATTTCAAAAGAACGTTTAATTAATTTTCAATCTATTGCAGAAAGAATTAAAACAAATTATAGAAAAACCTTGATAAATAAAATAATACCAGTGTTATTTGAAAACAAAATTAAAAATGAAAATAAATATTTTGGAAGGGATGAGTATTTTAACTCAGTTGTTGTTCAAAGTGATAATAACTTATCAGGAAAGATCATAAATGTTAGAATTTTAAAAAGTAATCAAAATACCTTGTATGGAAAATTTATTTCAAAATTAAATTATGAAAATTTTGCAGCTTAGATAAATGTCAGAATTAAGTAAATTAGAACAAAACTGTTTAATTAAAAAAATTGATAAAAAGACCGTAAATATTTCTATTACCAATAATGAAATGCTTATGGCTATTGTTGGTCAGTTTGATCAAAATCTTAAAAACTTATCAAAATTGACCAGTACCGAAGTTTATTTTAGGGGTAATTCCATTACTTGTAAGGGCGAAACGGAAAAAATAACTTTATTTTGTGAGGCTGTTAAATTTTTAATAAACAAATATTTTTTAACGAATATAATAGAAAAAGAAGATATAGTTTTATCTGTGAAAAAAAATTTTGAAACAGAAGAGTCTAATATTAAAAGTTTTAAACAGTTAATAAAAACTCCAAAAAAATCAGTAATTGCAAGATCAAAAAAACAATCAGAATATATAAAAGCGTTAAAAGAAAATGATATTATAATGTCACTAGGACCAGCTGGTACTGGAAAAAGTTTCCTTGCTGTTTCTGTAGCTATAACGCTACTGATGGAAAAAAAAATAGATAGAGTTATTTTATCAAGACCAGCAGTTGAAGCAGGTGAAAAATTAGGTTTTTTGCCTGGTGATATGAAAGAAAAAGTAGATCCTTATCTAAGACCTTTATACGACGCTTTATACGAACTTTTTGGAGCAGATAAAATTGATAAAAAGATAGCCTCAGGCGAAATTGAAATAGCGCCACTTGCCTTTATGAGAGGGAGAACTTTGAAAAACTGTTTTGCCATTCTAGATGAAGCGCAAAATGCTACCGAGACTCAAATAAAAATGTTTTTAACTCGTATTGGAGAAAATTCTAAATTAGTTGTAAATGGTGACCCTAGCCAAGTAGACTTAATAAACAAAACTCAATCTGGTTTAATCAAATCAAAGAATATTCTTAAACATATAGGTGAAATAAAGATAGTTGAGTTTGATCATAACGATGTTGTAAGGCATCCTTTGGTAACAAAAATTATTAGGGCTTATCAGAATAAAAGCACTGATGATAAAAATTAATGTTATAACCAACAATTCAAACTGGTATCGTTATATAAAAAACCCAAACAATTATATTGATAGAAAAGTTTATAAATTAAATTTATCGAGTAAAAAATTTTTTAAAAAAACGATCTTTTGTACTTTACTCCTCTCCGGAGATAAAGAAATTAAATCATTGAATAGTAAATTTAGAAAAAAAAATAAAGCTACGGATGTCTTATCTTTTCCCTTTCAAAACAAAAACGAATTAAAGAAAAATTTAAATCAAAATAAAGAGATTTATCTTGGAGACATTATAGTGAGTTTAGATCAAATCAAAAGAAAAAAGGTTTTAAAATATTTTAAAATTGAATTCGACAAGTTATGGATCCACGGTCTTGTCCATTTATTAGGATTTGATCATAAAAAAGACCAGGATTTTTATAAAATGAACAGAATTGAAAAAAAATATACTAAAATAATTTATGATTGAAAAATACTTAAATAACAGATTTTTAATATTGTATATTTCTCCATTTATAATTGGCTCACTTACTACATTGTCTTTTCAACCTTTCAATTTAACAATTGTAAATTTTTTTCTTTTACCTATTTTTTTTTATTTAACAGTCCACATTACCAAAAAGTCCAAATCTATTTACAGAAAGAAACCTTATAAAAAAAATCTATTTATTTTTGGACTGTTATTTGGATTTGGGTTTTACCTTACAGGTACTTCATGGATAACAAATTCTCTTACTTTTGATGAAAGTTTTAAATTTTTAATACCTATTACATTAATTTTATTACCATTATTCTTAAGTTTGTTTGTGGCAGTTACAATTTTATTTATTGGTCCTCATTTAAAACTAGATTTTAATTCGGTGATTTTTTTTTCAGTTGGTTTAGCTACCTCTGATTTTTTAAGAGCAAAAATATTAACAGGTTTCCCTTGGAATTTATGGGCTTATAGTGCAAGTTGGGCGACAGAAAACCTTCAAATTTTAAACTCAATGGGTTTATACAGCTTTAACCTTATAATAATAGTTTTATTTACATTACCTGTAATTTTTTTTTTTAAGATCGACATAATAAAAAAAATATTTTGTTTATTTTTTATACTCGGTATCATTTTGAGTTCGTATATCTATGGAAATTACAAAATTAATAAAAATAAAATACAAATTAATTCATATAACAAAGCGTTTGTTAAAATCGTATCACCAAATTTTGATTTAAAGTACGGTTTGAATAATAATGAAATTGAGGAGAGATTTAAAAAAATTATTAGATATAGTGCTCCCGATAAAGATAAAAAAACACTGTTTGTTTGGCCAGAGGGAGTTTTTAGCGGATATAGTTATAATGAAATACTCATTTTTAGAGATCTGATTTCAAAAAACTTTTCAAAAAATCACTTAATTGTTTTTGGAGTGAATAAATTAGACCCTAAATCTGGTCAGTATTTCAATAGTATGATCGCAGCAAATAATAATTTAGAGATAATTAAAATTTATAACAAAAGAAAGCTCGTCCCATTCGGAGAATTTCTTCCTTTTGAAAGTTTATTGAATTATTTTGGCCTTAAAAAAATTACAGAAGGTCATGGATCATTTATAAGAGGAAATAGAGATAGTAATATATTAATTGACCAGCTAAATATTTTACCTTTAATTTGTTACGAGGTAATTTTCACAGACTTAGTACAAAAGTCAGATATTAATAGTAATCTTATAATAAATATTTCAGAGGACGGATGGTTTGGTGATACTATTGGACCCGACCAACACTTCGCAAAATCAATTTTTAGAGCGATAGAAAATAATACTTTCTTTCTCAGATCAGCTAATAAAGGATTAAGTGCAATAATTGATAATAAAGGCAATATTATTAAACAATTGAATCGAAATGAAGCTGGAAATATTGAATTCGAGGTACCCTTGATTAAATCAAATAAAATTAAAAATGATTTGATCTTTTATATAGTTTTAATTACATATCTTTTATTCTTTCTAATTTACAGAAATAAAAATGCAAAAAAGTAATTATTTATTCACCAGTGAATCTGTTTCTGAGGGGCATCCCGACAAAGTATGCGATAGAATTTCAGATATGGTAGTTGATTCTTATTTATCAAAAGATCCAGTTTCTAGAGTAGCTTGCGAAACATTAACCACAACTAATAAAGTCGTATTAGCTGGAGAAACTAGAGGACCGAAAATTGAAAAGGATGAACTAATTTCAAAGGTGCGAGATTGTATAAAAGATATTGGGTATGACCAAGATGGATTTAGTTGGAAAACAGCAAGTATTGAGACTTTTCTTCATGAGCAGTCCTCAGACATAGCAATGGGAGTTGACTCCAAAGATAATAAGGATGAAGGTGCAGGAGACCAAGGTATAATGTTTGGATATGCATGTACTGAAACAGATGAATTAATGCCAGCCCCAATTTACTACTCACATAAAATTTTAAGATTAATGGCTGAGGATAGAAAATCTGGAAAATTGAAAGGTATCGAACCTGACTCCAAAAGTCAGGTAACAATGTTATATGAAAATGATAGACCAGTAAAAGTAACTTCGGTGGTAATATCAACTCAGCATTCAAAAGATCTTGATCAAGATAAGGTAAAAGAATCTATAATTCCGTACATTAAAAAATCAATACCATCTAATTTTTTAACAGATCTCAATCCAAAAGAAATATATATAAACCCGACTGGACAATTTATAATTGGGGGACCTGATGGAGACACTGGTTTAACTGGTCGAAAGATAATTGTTGATACATATGGTGGAGCTGCTCCACATGGTGGAGGCGCGTTTTCGGGAAAAGATCCTACAAAAGTTGATAGATCAGCAGCTTATGCGTCTAGATACCTAGCTAAAAATATTGTTGCCGCAGGTATTTCTGAAAAATGTCTAATTCAATTAGCATATGCAATAGGTGTGTCAAAACCTTTATCTATTTTTATTAAATTAGCTAATGGAGATGAAGAAAAAATTAGTAGGGTAAAAAAAATCATAGAAGACAATTTTAATTTGTCACCAAGAGGTATCAGAGAAATGTTAAAGTTAAATAACCCAATTTATGAAGTTACTTCAGCTTACGGCCACTTTGGTAGAAAGGCCACAAATAAGGGTGAATTTACTTGGGAAAAAACAGATAAAACAGAATTATTTAAATTGTAATCTTGAAAAAACCATATTTTTCTTCTAAATAGTCAATAAAAGCTAAAAGTTTCAAAATGGGCACTAGCCCATTTTTTTTTAGGAGCGATTAAATGTTGAATAGAGGATTAGATAAATTAGAACTTTTACGAATCGTAGAGGCAGTTGCTAACGAAAAATCTATCGATAAAGAGCTTGTTATCGGTTCAATGGAAAGTGCTATACAAAAAGCAGCTTTAACAAAGTTTGGCACTGACAACAATATTGAAGTTATTATTGATAGAGAAACTGGTGACATAAAAATTCAAAAGGTTTTAGATATTGTCGAAAATGTTGAAGACTCAGCAAGAGAGATTACTTTAGAGGAAGCTAAAAAAAGCAACCCTAATAAAAAAGATTTAAAAATTGGAGAAAAAATTTTTGAAGAGTTACCACAAATTGACTTCGGACGTATTGCTGCTCAAAGCGCAAAACAAGTCATTAGCAGCAGAGTAAGAGAGGCTGAAAAGAATAGACAGTACGAAGACTTCATTGATAAGCAAGGTCAAATTTTAAGTGGTATTATTAAGAGATTAGAATATGGCAATGTAATAGTTGATCTAGGAAAAGCAGAAGGAGTAATAAAAAAAGATGAGTTGATACCTAGAGAAATTTTAAAAACGGGTGATAGAGTAAAAGCCTATTGTTATGAAGTAAGAAAAGAACTTAAAGGACACCAAATATTTTTATCGAGGGCTCACCCTCAGTTTTTAGCTAAACTTTTTTTTCAAGAAGTACCAGAAATTTATGAGGGCACTATTGAGATTAAATCTGTAGCAAGAGACCCAGGCAGTAGAGCTAAAATTTGTGTGCATTCACAGGACTCATCAATTGATCCAGTAGGAGCTTGCGTGGGTATGAGAGGGAGTAGAGTTCAAACAATAGTAAACGAATTACACGGAGAAAAAATCGACATTATTAAATGGACAGAAGATCTTCCAACCTTAATCTCTGAGTCGCTATCCCCTGCTGAAATTCAGAGAGTTCTTATAGATCAAGACAATAAAAGAATTGATATAATTTTGACAGAGGAAAATCTTAGTAAAGCTATTGGTAGAAGAGGGCAAAATGTAAGATTAGCATCTAAACTAACTAATTATGAGATAGATATACTTACCGACAAAGAGGACTCAGAGAGAAGACAAGCAGAATTTAAAGATAGAACAGAAACTTTAATAAAAAATCTTGAAGTTGATGAAACGTTAGGTCAACTTTTGGTATCAGAGGGATTTGTGTCCATTGACGAAATCGCTCAGTCAACTCCAGAAGATATTTCTAAAATTGATGCAATAGATGAAGAAACTGCAAAGGAATTAATTACTAGGTCTAAAGAAACATTGGTAAAAGAAAAAGAAGCAGTAGCACTTAAACTTAAAGAACTTGGTGTAGAGGAAAATTTAATTAATCTTAAAGGTATGACCCAAGGAATGCTTGTGATTCTTGGTCAAAAAAACATAAAAAAATTAAGTGATTTTGCAGACCTCTCGTCCGACGAATTAATTGGTGGTTATGATGAAGTAAAAGGAAAAAAAATCAGAATTGATGGTTATCTCGAGGAATTTTCTTTGTCGAGGAAAGAGGCTGACGATTTGATAATGGCAGCGAGAGAGATAGCATACAAATAATGTTATGGAAAAAAATAAGAAAAAAACACTTACAATCTCGTCCAATTTAAAAAAGAAAATTGACACAACTTCTATTTCAACTTCTGGTAAAAAATCTTTCTCGGTAGAGAAGAAAAAACCCTTTAAGCCTAATAAAACATTTAATAAGCAACCACAAGTAAATGATTTAAATCAAGATACGAGAAAAAAAAATTTTGCGAGAAAATTTATAGAACAGCAAGCCACTAAAGATTTTATTAAAAAAGACAATAAACCTGCAGGTAAAAGCAAGCTAAAACTTAAAGGACCTGTAGATAAGCGTGATTTTAAACTGACAGTTTCACGAGCCTTAAATGTTGAAGAAATTGAGATTAAGCAGAGAAGTCTTGCATCAGTAAAGCGAGCGAGACTTAAAGAAAAGAAAAAACCAGAAGGTGAAGATAAAAAAGAATTTAAAAAAGTAATAAGGGAGGTAAAAATACCTGAACAAATTACGATACAAGAACTTTCGAATCGAATGGCTGAAAAATCAAGCGATATAATTAAATTTTTATTTAATATGAAAGTAGTAGCTACAATAAACCATAACATCGATAAAGATACAGCCGAATACATAGTAAAAGAATTCGGGCATATCGCGATAATTGAAGAGTCACCATCTGTTCAAACAAGCAGATCAACAAAAGAATTTGTAGGTGAAGTAAAAAATAGACCTCCAGTGGTAACTATAATGGGTCATGTAGATCATGGAAAAACTTCCTTACTTGATGCTTTAAGAGACTCTAATGTAGTATCAGGTGAACATGGAGGTATTACTCAACACATAGGAGCTTATCAAGTTAAAACAGATGATAATAAATTAATAACATTTATCGATACCCCAGGTCATGCCGCGTTCACAGAAATGAGAGCAAGAGGATCGAAAATAACAGACATAGTTGTACTAGTTGTAGCTGCAGACGATGGCATAAAGCCTCAAACAGTTGAAGCAATAAAACATGCCAAGGCTGCGAAAGTACCCATAATTGTTGCAATAAATAAATGTGATTTACCTGAAAAAAATATAAGTAAAATTAAAAACGAAATGATGCAATATGAATTAATTGCCGAAGATTTAAGTGGAGACACTTTATTTGTAGAGGTTTCAGCATTGAAAAAATTAAATTTAGATAAACTTAAAGAAAGTATTCTTCTACAATCTGAAATTTTAGATCTTAAAGCGTCTTACAGTGATAAAGCTCGAGGAGTGGTAATAGAGTCAAAAATTGATAAAGGAAAGGGTCCAGTGTCAACTATTTTGATAAGTAATGGAAAATTGATAAGAGGAAATTACTTTATATGTGGCGATACTTGGGGAAAAATTAGAGCAATGATTAACCACGAAGGAAAGATGGTTAATGAAGCATTACCGTCAATGCCTGTAGAAATTCTTGGTATGAATAGTTCTGCTTATGCAGGAGCTGAATTTGTGGTGACAGAAGATGAAGAAGAAGCCAAAAAACTATCAGAATTTAAAAAAAATAACATTGCAAAAAATAAAATTCTTGCAAAAGATAAAACAACTTTATTCGAAAACGTAAAAGAAAAAGATGAACTCAACATAATTATAAAATCTGATGTTCAAGGATCAAGCGAAGCATTAAAAATGGCTATAAATAAAATCGAACATAAAGAGGTAGAGGCAAAGATAATATTATCAGATATTGGAATGATTAATGAAACTGATGTATCTCTTGCAAAAGCATCTAATGCGATTTTGATTGGATTTAACGTAAAACCAAATAGGGAGGCAAAGAAATTAGCTGAAGAACAAAAAATTGATGTTAAGTTTTTTAATATTATTTATGAGGCAATCGACCATGTTGAAAAGTCTTTATCAGGTCTTCTAGAACCAGATATAAAAGAAACAGTTCTAGGAAGTGCTGAAATTCAAAAAATATTTAAAGTTTCAACGGCAGGAAAAATTGCCGGCTCAAAAGTAATTAGTGGGGAAATAAAAAGCAAATCTAAAGCTAGAGTTATAAGAGACGGGGTTGTTGTATACAGCGGTGAAATACTCTCTTTATACAGAGAAAAAAATCAAGTTAAAGAAGTAGGAACAGGACTTGAGTGTGGAATAAGTATTAAAGATTTTATAGATTTTAAGGAAAAGGATGTGATCGAGTCTTATCTCGCTGAAGAAATTCAAAGGACTATTTAATATGAGAAGCAATCAAACTACACAAAAATCCTTTAGTCAAAGACAGTTGAGGGTTGGAGAACTAGTTAAACAAAATTTGGGTGAACTATTTATTCGAAATGAAGCTAAAATACCAACAATTAACTCTAAATTAATTACAGTTACAGAAGTCAGAATGACACCAGATTTAAAAACAGCTAGAGTCTACGTAATTCCTTTAGGTGGTGTAGATACTAAGGAAACAGTAAGGATCTTGACGGAGTACTCACATCTTGTTAGAAAAGCCCTGTCTAAAAGGCTAGATATAAAGTTTCTTCCTAAACTCACTTTTGTTGAAGATAACTCATTTGAATATGCTGAAAAGATTGAAAAGATTATAAGAAAGAATAAGGAAAATGATAAAGAAAAAAAAAGATATAATTAAATCATTAGCAACTCACGAAAAAGATGTTGGTTCGACAGAAGTTCAAATTGGACTTTTAACTGACAAGATTACAAAGTTAGCAGAACACTTTAAAAATTTTAAAAAGGATAAACATTCTACTTTAGGTTTAACTAAATCAGTTAATAAGAGAAAGAAATTACTTACATACCTTAAAAAGAAAAATGTTGAGTCCTATCAAAAGGTCATCAAACAATTAAATTTAAGGAAATAATGTTTAAAATACATAAAGAAGAATTAGAAGTTAATGGTAAAAAATTAACTTTAGAAACAGGAAAGGTCGCTCGCCAGGCTGATGGTGCAATAATCGCTACTCTAGGAGAAACAGTTGTTATTGCTACTGCAGTTGGAGCAAAAAAAATAAATGAGGGACAAGATTATTTTCCACTATCGGTAAACTATCAAGAAAAATATTATGCTGCAGGAAAAATACCCGGAGGGTATTTTAAAAGAGAAGCAAGACCTACAGAAGCTGAAACTTTAATTTCAAGATTAATAGATAGACCTATCAGGCCCCTATTTCCTTCAAGTTTTATGAATGAGGTTCAATTACTTCCAACAGTCTTGTCATACGATGGAGAGAACCAACCTGATGTATTATCTATAATTGCTGCTTCTGCAGCATTAGCAATATCAGGGCTACCATTTCAAGGACCAATAGCTGCAAGTAGAGTAGGATATAAAGATGGAAAATATTTATTGAATCCGTCCATTGACGAGTTGAAAGATTCAGAATTAGATTTAGTTGTTGCTGGGACTAAAGATGCTGTTTTAATGGTTGAGTCTGAAACGTCAGGTTTATCAGAAAAGATCATGTTAGATGCAGTAAAATTTGGTCACGAAAACTTTATACCGGTTATAAATGCGATTGAAAAACTAGTTAAAAAAGCTGGTAAACCAAAATGGGAAGTTGAACAAATTGATCATTCCAAAGTTAAAAAGAAAATAACTGATAAATTTGAAAAAGATTTGAGAATTGCTTTTAAAGAAATTGATAAGAAAAAAAGGTCTACAGCTATTTCTGAAATAGAAAATAAATGTAAAGAAATATTTGCAGAGGATGAAAATGTTACAGAAAACCAAGCAATGGCTCAATTGAAATCTCTTGAAAAAGATATCGTTAGGACAGCAATTTTAAAAGATAAAAAAAGAATAGATGGAAGAGGTTTAGCTGATGTAAGACAAATTAAATGTGAAGTGGGTGTACTTCCTAGAACTCACGGGTCAGCTCTTTTTACGAGAGGAGAAACACAAGCTTTAGTCGTAACAACTCTTGGAATGGCAGATGATGAACAAAGGTTGGAAAGCCTAGACGGAATGCAGAGATCAAACTTTATGCTGCATTATAATTTTCCTCCTTTCTCAGTTGGAGAATGTGGAAGAATAGGTACTGGAAGAAGAGAGATCGGACATGGTAAATTAGCATGGAGAGCAATAAACTCTTCTTTGCCTTTGAAAGATAACTTTCCTTACACTTTAAGAGTAGTTTCTGAAATCACGGAGTCAAACGGGTCTTCATCCATGGCTACAGTTTGTGGGACTTCACTTTCACTTATGGATGCAGGAGTACCTATAAAAGAACCAGTAGCAGGTATAGCAATGGGGTTAATTAAAGAAGGTGAAGATTTTTCTGTTCTATCAGATATTTTAGGAGATGAGGATCATTTGGGTGATATGGACTTTAAAGTTGCGGGCACCAAAAACGGTATTACATCTCTTCAAATGGATATTAAAATTACAGGTATAACATTTGAGATAATGGAAAAAGCACTGGATCAGGCAAAAGGTGGAAGAGAGTATATTTTGAATGAAATGAATAAAGCTATAAAAACTTCAAGAAAAGAATTTTCAAAACATACTCCTAAAATGGAAACAATTAAAGTTGACAAAAAAGATATTGCTACAGTTATAGGAAAAGGGGGAGCAACTATAAGAGAAATAGTTGAAACATCAGGCGCAAAAGTTGACGTTAAAGATACCGGTGAAGTTACTGTTGCAGCCCCAGATGAGGTCTCAAGAAATAAAGCTATTGAATTCATTAAAAATTTAATTGCTAAACCTGAAATGGGAAAAATTTATAAAGGTAAAGTCGTAAAAATTATGGAGTTTGGAGCTTTTGTAAATTTTTTAGGAAAACAAGATGGACTCGTCCACATTTCCGAATTAGCTGATAAACGTGTTGCAAAAGTTGGCGATGTAGTCAAAGAAGGCGATGAGGTTTCTGTTAAAGTTGTTGGATTTGATAGAGGAAAAGTGAAATTATCAATGAAACAAGCTACAGCTTAAGCCATATTTTTAGGATCAGGCATCCCAACTTTATTATATCCAGCATCAACGTAGTGAATTTCACCAGTTACACCAGCAGCAAGATTACTAAGCAAGTATAAAGCAGAATTTCCAACATCATGAATATCTACGTTTCTTTTTAGAAAGGAGTGATCCTCATTCCATTTGTACAAAAATTTAGCATCTCCAATTGCTGATGCAGCTAAAGTTTTAATTGGACCTGCGCTTATAGCATTTACTCTTATTTTTTTTTGACCTAGATCTCTTGCTAAATATTTAACACTAGCTTCTAATGCAGATTTACAAACACCCATAACATTGTAGTTAGGAATCGCCTTTGTAGATTCGTAAGTAAGAGTTAACAAACTCCCACCTTCTTTCATCACTTTAGATGCCTCTTTAGAAACTTCTGTGAATGAAAAACACGATATAAGCATACTTCTAAGAAAATTTTCCCTAGTGGTATTCAAGTATTCGCCTGTTAATTCTGATTTATCGGAGAAAGCGACTGCGTGGACTACAAAATCAATTTCACCCCATTTTGTTTTAATGTCCTCAAAAAGTTTTATAATTTCCTCCTTTTTTTCTACATCACAACTAAAAGTAATCTTTGAATTTAATTTTTCTGCTAAGGGAATTACCCTTTTTTTCAAAGCATCACCGAGGTAAGTAAAAGCTAATTCAGCACCAGCTTCAGCAAGTTTTTGGGAAATCCCCCAGGCAATAGATCTTTCGTTGGCTACTCCCATGATTAATCCCTTTTTACCCTTCATTAAACTCATAGCTATACCTTTTCAAAAACTAATGCAGCATTGGTTCCACCAAAACCGAAACTATTAGACATAACAGTGTTAATAGTTGCTTTTTGTTCAGTTTTAGTAACTATCGGAAATTTTTTAGCCTCATCATCCATTTCGTTTATATTTGCTGAGCCTGCAATAAAATTATTTTTCATCATTATTAAACAATAAATAGCCTCATGCACTGAAGCTGCACCTAGTGGATGTCCTGACAGTGATTTAGTAGAACTTATTTTAGGAATATTATCTCCAAATGTATCTTTAACTGCTTTTAACTCAGTAATATCTCCTACCGGTGTAGATGTTCCGTGAGTATTTATATAGTCAATTTTATTTTTTGATGTCGCCATAGCCATTTTCATACATCTAACTGCTCCTTCACCCGAAGGTGCCACCATGTCATAACCATCAGAAGTTGCCCCGTAACCAGTAAGCTCAGCATAAATTTTAGCACCACGAGCTTTTGCGTGTTCGTATTCTTCAAGAACTAAGACGCCAGCTCCTCCGGCAATAACAAAACCATCTCTAGTTTTATCGTAAGCTCTAGAAGCAGTCTCTGGCTTATTATTATATTTAGAAGATAATGCTGTCATCGCATCAAACATTGCAGTCATCGCCCAATGTATTTCTTCACTACCTCCTGCAAAAACAACATCTTGTTTGCCCATTTGAATTAGTTCCATTGAATTTCCAATGCAATGGCCACTCGTTGCACAAGCAGAACTCATAGTATAATTAGTGCCTTTAATTTTGAATGGAACAGCTAGTGTTGCTGAAGCAGTACTAGCCATTGTTCTTGGAACGATAAAAGGCCCCATTAACTTCGGAGTTTTTGCTCTTGTTTTGTCAGCAGCAAGAATTACATTTTCAATCGAAGGTCCACCTGAGCCCATAATGATTCCGGTTTTAAAATTACTTACTTCTTTATCTTCTAAACCAGAATCTTTAATAGCCTCCTTCATAGCAATATAATTATAAGCAGACCCAGATCCCATAAATCTAATAGTCTTTCTATCTACAAAATCTGAAAGCTTAATATTAGGTTTACCATGTACATGACTTTTGAGATTGTGTTCTTTATATTCTTCTGCATATGTAATTCCAGATTTTGAATTTAATAACGATTGATGTACTTCTTCTTGATTATTTCCAAGACATGAAACTATACCCAGACCAGTAATTACTACTCTTCTCATGACTTAAATAATCCCACTTTTAAATTTTCAGCACGATAAATAATTTTACCATCGGCACTTAGTGTTCCGTTAGCTAACCCCACAGCAGTGCCTTCTTTTTTAAGTATTCTTTTAATATTAATTTCATAAGTAGCTATTTTTATATTTTTTAAAACTTCACCGGTGAATTTAACAGAATTAACACCCAAAGCTCTTCCTTTTCCTGGCTCGCCAATCCACCCCAGATAAAATCCAACTAATTGCCACATTGCGTCTAATCCAAGACATCCTGGCATGACTGGATCTTTTTGAAAATGACAATCAAAAAACCATAAATTATCTTTGATATCAAGCTCAGCTTTTATTAACCCTTTTTTAAATTCTCCAGAATTCTGTTTAATTTCTGTAATCCTATCAAACATTAACATTGGAGGTAACGGAAGTTTAGCATTTCCTTCGCCGAATAACTTTCCCTCTCCACACGAAATTAGCTCATCATAGTTGTAGTTATTTTTTTGCATGATTTAAAAACAGTTTTACTTGATTTAGCAAAAGTTTCATATATATTTGTGTTTAGAATTATTATAAACTAGACAAAAACATAAAAAAAAGTGAAAAAAATAGACATTTTTAAGAAATTAAGATCATCAGGTTTAAGACCGACTAAACAGAGAGTAGAAATAGCCAAATTTTTATTTGAGAGAGACAAAACATTTCATTTTACAATTGAAAGCTTAGATAAGCTTTTAGCAAAAAAAACAACATCTAGATTTGCTCTAGCCACGATTTATAATACTGTTCACGCTTTTAAGAAAGCCGGACATTTAAGCGAAGTAGATGTAAGAGGAAAAAAAACTTATTTTGATACAAATATTAGTAATCATCATCATTTTTATGATAACGAAACTTCCGAATTAATTGACATAGATGCTAGTGAGGTAGTTATTCAAAAAATTCCAAAAGCACCAAACGGTAAAAAAATCAAAAACGTAGAGGTATTTATAAATTTGAAAAATTGACAGTTTGTCGCTTGTTTTTTACTTTAGAATTATTATAAACTAGGAGTTATAACATGAGTGTAGAATATAAAAAAGATAGCAACGGAAAATGTCCAGTAATGCATGGAGGTGTTACTAAAGCAGGTGAGTCAAATACATCTAGACTTTGGCCAAACAGTATTAATTTAGACATTTTACATCAACACGATACAAAGACAAATCCACTTCCTGGATTCAATTATAAAAAAGAAGTAAAAAAATTAAATTTTAAAACTTTAAAAAAAGATTTATTAAAATTAATGACAGATAGCCAAGAATGGTGGCCTGCTGATTTAGGAAGTTATACAGGGCTTATGGTTAGATTGACTTGGCACCAAGTTGGAACTTACAGAGAATTTGATGGTAGGCCAAACGTTGGATCACATAGGTTTTCTCCTCAAGACTCTTGGCCAGATAACACAAACCTAGATAAAGCTAGACGTCTTCTTTGGCCGATTAAAAAGAAATATGGAAATAGATTAAGCTGGTCAGATTTAATGGTTTTAGCTGGTACGATGGCTTATGAAAAAGCTGGTTTTAAAACTTTTGGATTTTCATTTGGTAGAGAAGATATTTGGGGACCAGAAAAAGATGTTTACTGGGGCAAGGAAACTGTTCCACTAGCTGTAAATAGATATGGAGATCCTCAAGATCGTTCTTCTTTAGAGGCACCTTTAGCGGCGTCTCATTTTCAATTAGTGTACGTTAATCCAGAGGGCGTAGAAGGAAAACCTGATCCGGTTAGAACTGCTATGGATGTTAGAGAAACTTTTGGGCGAATGGGAATGAACGATGTAGAAACAGCCGCGCTAACAGTAGGCGGCCACTCAATTGGGAGAGCACACGGTAATGGTGATCCTGCAAATTTAGGGCCAGAGCCAGCAGGAGCAGATATTCAAGAACAAGGTTTTGGATGGGTTCAAAAAAATGGCGGTACGGGTGTAAATCAAATTACATCAGGCCTTGAGGGTGCTTGGACAACCAATCCGGATAAATGGGATCATCAATATTTAGATCTTCTTCTTAATTATGAGTGGGAAAGTAAAAAAAGCCCTGCAGGAGCTTGGCAGTGGGAACCAATTAATCTTGAGGAAGAAAAGAAACCAGTTGATTTAGGTGATCCTACAAAGAAAGCCAGATTAATGTTCACTGATGCTGATATGGCTATGGCAATGGATCCAGAATATAGAAAAATTTCAGAAAAATTTTACAAAGATCCAAAGTTTTTTGAAGATTCATTCGCTCGAGCTTGGTTTAAGTTAACGCACAGGACGATGGGAAGCAAAGACAATTATATTGGTCCTTGGGCACCCAAAGAAGATCTTCCTTGGCAGGGTAATGTTCAGCCCTCTAAAAAGAAATATAATGTAGAAAAAGTTAAAAAAATGATTGCAGCAAGTAAATTAAGTATTAGCGATTTGATCATAACTGCATGGGATAGCGCCAGAACATACAGAAGAACAGATAAAAGAGGTGGCGCAAACGGAGCAAGGATTAGATTAGAGCCAATGAGAAATTGGGAAGCAAACGAGCCAAAAAGACTTTCAAAAGTACTAAAAATTTTAGAAAATATTGCAAAGAAAACAGGTGCATCTATTGCTGATACAATTATTCTTGCGGGAAATGTTGGTCTAGAAAAAGCAATCAAAAAAGGTGGCTCTAAAGTCAAAGTTCCATTTTATCCAGGCAGAGGTGACTCGACTCAAGCACAAACAGAAAATAGAAATTTTAAATGGTTAGAACCTTTACACGATGGATTTAGAAATTTTGTAAAATCAGATTACTCTGTAATGCCAGAGGAACTTATACTAGAGCGAGCTTCTCTGATGGGTTTAACTGCAAAAGAAATGACATGTTTAGTTGGCGGTATGAGAGTTTTGGGAACAAACCACGAGTCAGCTAAAAATAAAGGAGTGCTTACCGAGAAAATAGGTGCTTTAACAAATGATTTCTTTTTAAATTTAGTTGATATGAAATATATATGGAAACCTACAGGTAAGAATTCTTACGATATTATCAATCGTAAAAATAACAAAGTAAAATATACAGCATCTAGAGCAGACTTAGTATTTGGTTCTAATTCAATATTACGATCATATGCTGAGGTATACGCTCAAGATGATAATAAAGAAAAATTTGTTAAAGACTTCGTAGCAGTTTGGACTAAGATAATGAACGCAGATAGACCAAATCTAAAAAAATTAAACTAATGAATGAGCAACACTCTTCAGATTTTTATAAAGTTCCAGACATTACATTTGATATCCAAAAATTAAGAGCAGAACTCGATACAGTTCTTAAGAAAAAAAATTTTAATACATTAGGAATTAAAAATTTTGCTGCCATTCCAGTCAATAGTATTCCAGGAGATGTAGACTCGATAAAAGGCCACAATGTAAGGGGCGAGTACTGGACATTTCCTGATGAGTCTGGAAAAGAGGTCAAAAGAGACAAATCAATAGATGAGTCAAAATATACAGAAATTGTACCTGAATTTAAAAATACGTATTTTGAAAAAGTTTATAATGTATTGAGAAAAAAATTTAAACTTGGGAGAGTAAGAATTTTATTAAAAGAGCCTAGATCAACACTAAGTTGGCACAGAGACCCAGAACCAAGACTCCATATTCCAATAATTACAAATCTCGGGTGTAAAATGGTCATAGAAGATGTGGCAAGACATTTGCCGGCAGATGGATCTGTAACTATTACTAACAACACGAAATACCATAATTTTTTTAATGGAGGTGAGCAAAATAGGATCCATTTAGTAGCTTGCGTTTTAGAAAGTCCTTTTAGAAAAAAATAATTATATTAATTAATTTATGACAGAATTTAGTAGAGGAATATTTAAAGTAATAGCGAGCACAAGTGCAGGAAGAGCATTAGTTTACACAATCGGGCACGTCTGTATAGCTATGACAGTTGTTTCAGTTCTTACTGGCGCTAGTTTGTGGGAAGCAGGATTAGTAGCTCTAGTAGAGCCTACAATTAACGGATTTTGGTATTATTTATTGGATAAGATATGGTCAAAATACATAAAATAAATTTTTTATAATAATCCCCATAAGCTCTCTTTTTTTATCCAACCTTTAAATTTGTCTACATTTATTTTGCACCACTCATCTCTACATTTTTTAATCATACAGAGACGACCTTTCTTAAGTATTACTTTTGGAGTAGAATAAATAGACGGTTTATTAAATACTAAAACATCCTCATCAATTGTTATGGCTGCTTTCTTCTTTGACAATTGTGAAATATGTACCCAGCCAGTATTATTTTCATGATCTCTTACTTTTCTGAAATTATCTGATTTATCTTGAATCAGAACTGGTAAAAATTTCTTTTTATAGAAAATTTTTACAGGGTAATCAAATGATGGCCCTTGTCGCAAATTTACCTTTTCATTTCTTAAAGTAAGAAAAAATTCTTCCTGAGCGTTTAAATCATAAAAAGAAAAAAAAATTATTAAAAATATGATTAGTTTTTGCATGCGTTAATACAATTTCTATTTACGTTAATTTTTACTTTTCTTAACGACATTTTGAGAGCATCAAATATTAACATACTATTATTTAAGTCTTGTTTTAAATTTATTATTGTTTTTAACACTTCGTTGGCTTGTAGTGAGCCCATTAAACCAGCGACCGGAGGAAAAATTCCATGAGTTTCGCAATTATTTTCTAAAACCGGTTGATCTGGCATAAAACATCTTAAACATGGTCCCCTTTTTTTAAAATCATATTTAAATAAATGACCATTAAACTTACTTATAGCAGCCGAAATGAGAATTTTTTTATTTTTTTTACAATAATCATTTATTAAATACCTAGTTTTAAAGTTATCAGTTCCGTCGCAAATTATATCAAAATTTTTAATAATAGAATCAATATTTTTCTTAGAAATTTTAATTTTTAAAGTTTTAATTTTTATTCTTTTATAAATTTTATTAATTTTTAATTTTGCTTGGTTAACTTTATATTTTCCTACATCCGAGGCGTTAAATAAAGTCTGTCTATTTAAGTTACTCAACTCAACCTTGTCGTAGTCTACTATTCCAATATTACATACCCCTGATGATGCAAGATAAGTAAGCAGTGGACAGCCTAAGCCGCCCATCCCAATGATTAAAACTCTTGCGTTTTTAATTTTCTTTTGACCAGTTATTCCAATTTTTTTTAAAATAATTTGTTTTTCGAATCTTTCATAGTCTCTTAAATCAAGTTTCATAAATTATTTTACTCCAGTTGATCCAAATCCACTTGATCCTCTTTTTGTATTTTCAAGTGACTCTACTTCTTTTAACTTTGCCTTTACTATTGGGCATAAGACCATTTGAGCTATCCGTAGTCCATTTTCTACTATAAAACTTTTATTACTCAGATTGATTAAAATTACTTTAATTTCCCCTCTGTAATCAGAATCAATTGTACCAGGTGTGTTTAATACACTAATTTGATTTTTAGCAGCTAAACCAGATCTTGGTCTAATTTGTATTTCGAAATTTTTTGGTATTGAAACAGCTAATCCAGTGGGGATTATTTCAGATTTACCAGGCTTTATCTCAATCGTTTTATCGATACATGCCGCTAAATCCAACCCTGAGGATCCATCAGTTTCGTATTTTGGTAAATTAATCTTTTTTGACAACCTTTTAATTAATATTTCTGTCATCAATTAACTTGTCTAATAAAATTTGAGCAATTTTATTAGCAACAAAACTTTTTTTATTTTTTTGTATTATTTTTATATTTCCCTTTTTATCTATCACTGATACTTTATTGAAATCAGAATTAAAACCAATCTCTTTTTTAGAAACATCATTAGCAAAAATTAGATCACAATTTTTACTTTTCATTTTAAGTATAGAATTTTTAATAACATCTTTTGTTTCTGCTGAAAAACCAGCAACGATTTGTGGTCTATTTTTATTATTTTTTGATAAAAAATCTAGTATATCGTTATTTTTAATAAAATTTATTGACTTAAAACTTAATTCACTTTTTTTAATTTTATTTTTATTTATTTTAGCAGGTTTTAAATCAGTTACCGCTGCTGTACACACAGCTAAATCTACAGGCAAAGTATTTTTTACCTCTTTAAACATTTCATCTGCGGATATTATTTTTTTTATTTTAATGTCTTTGGGAGAGACCAATTTAGAAGGGCCAGTTATTAATGTTGTTTTTATTCCCAGTTTATTGAGTGCTATTGCTATTTCATAACCTTGTTTTCCGCTTGACTCATTAGAAATATATCTAATCGGGTCGATGTATTCCCTTGTAGGTCCTGCAGTTACTAAGGCTTTTAGATTTCTCTCCTTAACAATATTTCTTTGATCAAAATAATTTTTTAAATATGCAAAAATTTGTCTTGGACTTGACATTTTACCCTCACCAAACTCTCCACAAGCCATTTCACCCTTTTCAGGTCCTATAAATAGATAACCATAGTCTTGTAAAGTTTTAAGATTTGACTGAGTGGCCTTATGCAACCACATTCTGACATTCATAGCTGGAACTAAAATAATATCTTTATCTGCAGCTAATAAAACAGTTGTAGCTAAGTCTTCAGCTTTTCCTATTGATAGTTTGCTCATAAAATTGGCAGTAGTGGGCATTACTAAAATAATATCGGCCCATCTAGAAAGTGCTATGTGATCTATTCCTGCTTCAGCGTCACTATCAAATATATTCTCAAATGTTTTTGATTTTGTTAACGTTGAAAGGGACAAAGGCGTAACAAATTCTTTTCCACTTTTTGTAAGAATAGTTTTTATCTCCACATCATTTTTTCTTAATATTCTAATTAAATCTAGGGATTTGTAGGCGGCAATACCACCCCCTATAATTATCAAAACTTTTTTATTTTTTATCGTCATTATTTAAGATTAAAATACTAACAAGACAACAATTACAATACCAAAAAAACTTATAACTACATTGTTTCTAAAATTTTTTAATTTCATCTGTTCAATTTCTAGGTTTTTATTGTTTATGCCTAAATTCAATTTTCCCTCAGCCACTAGTTTTAATGCATATTCTGCCTTATCCATCAAACCAGGAAAATCAGGTATTCTTTTTATTATTTCAGCAGAGGTATTTATAGCTGTATCAATTGTTGATTTTGGACTTTTTAAGTTTTTTAGCCAATCCTCCAAAACAGGTTTAGATACTTCCCAAATATTTGTCTCTGGATATAGTTTTCTTGCAACACCCTCCACAACAACCATTGTTTTTTGAAGTAATAATAATGGAGGTTGAGTAGCCATATTGAATTTTTCTGTAATTTCAAATAATTGAGCGAGTAAATTTCCACCAGAAATGTCTTTAATAGATTGACCGAAGATTGGCTCTCCTACAGAACGTAAAGCTTGAGCAAATTCATCTTTAGATGCGTTTTGAGGCACTAATCCAGCTTGAAAATGAACTTCTGCAACTTTAACATAGTCTCTTTGTATGAACCCATATAAAATTTCAGCTAAGAATTTTCTGTTATTTTTATCTAGTCTACCCATAATTCCAAAATCAACAGGAACAATATTACCTTTCGGGTCTACAAATAGATTACCTTGGTGCATATCGCCGTGAAAGAAACCATCCCTAACAGCCTGTTTTAAAAAATGTTGAATTAGATTTTCAGCTAAATGTTTTAAATTTACACCTTGTTCTTCTAATTTACTTTGTTCTCTAATTGAAACCCCATCAACTTTATCTAAAGTAAGAATTTTTTTTGTTGTATAATTCCAATAAATTTTCGGAACATTAAATCCTTTATCTAGTTTAGTATTCTCGTATAATTCGTTGGCAGCAGCAGCTTCGAATCTCAAATCCATTTCAATATTGGTAATTTCTCTTAAAAGATGCACCACCTCTACTAGCTTTAGTCTCTTAGCTTTTGAAATTGTATTTTCAACAATATATGCAAATAACATAAGAGCATCCAATTCTTCATTAAATAATTGTTCTATATCTGGTCTTAAAATTTTTATTGCTACCTGTTTTTCCTGATTTTCATTCTTAATTTTTGCAAAATGAACCTGAGCAATAGATGCTGCCGCAATCGGTTCACCTATTTCAATAATATTTTGGTATTGTTTCTCACCAATTTCTTTTTTAATAACTTTTTTTGCTTCATATAGCTCAAACGCAGGAACTTTATCTTGAAGTTTTTCTAAATCTTTTGCCATCTCCTCACCAATAATATCTGGTCTAGTAGCTAAAAATTGTCCAAGTTTTATAAATGTAGTACCCATTCCTTGTAGCGCTTCACAGAGATCTCGGCCTGGATTATTATTTTTTATATAAGTATTTTTTGAACCGATAGAAATCAGACTAAAAAACAAGTTTATGGATGCAGGTATTTGATGAATACTATTTATTGTTTCAATTGCTCCCGACGTAGATAGTTTCCTGGCAATTTGAAATAATTTAAAAACTCTTTTTAACATTTAAATTTTCCATCCAGAATGTATAGCCGAGATACCATTTGAAAGATTTCTGTATTCTACATTGGTAAAACCATTTTTTCTTATTAGTTCTAATAACTGTTCTTGATTATAAAAAGAGTCAATACTGTTAATCAAATATTCGTAAGGTTTTGACGATCCTGCAATATATTTTCCTAAAGTAGGAATAGCTTTTGAGTAATTTTTATATAAAAAATTTAATAATTCATTATCTATTTTAGAAAATTCTAAACACATAAAACGTCCGCCTGGTTTTAAAACTCTGTAAGCTTCCTTAAGAGTTTTGTTAATATCAGAAACATTTCGTATGCCATAACTAATCGAATAAAAGTCGTACATACTATCTTCAACGGGTAAAGACTCAGCTCTTGACTTGATCCATTTAATATTTTTGAAATTAACAAGATTTTTCTTTCCTATCTTAAACATATCCTCGTTAGGTTCTATACAAGTAACTATTGATAAATTTTTGTTACGTAAAGCAAATTTTTTTGCTATATCTCCAGTTCCTGATGCGACATCAATCAACGATGAGTCACGAGAAGGATTCATCCAGTCAATAAATTTATCCTTCCAAATACGATGTATTCCCAAGGACAGAATATCATTCATCAAGTCATATTTATTATAAACTTCCGAAAATACAGAATTGACTAATTTAGCTTTATCTTGAATAGTGGTTTTCATAATCTAATTATATGCCAGAATTACCAGAAGTTGAAGTTGTTAAAAGGTCTTTAATAAATAAAATGCAAAATTTAATTGTAAAAAGTGTCAAAATAAATGATGGCAGATTAAGGTACAAAATTGACATAAATAAAATCAAAAAAATTATTGGGCTAAAGTTTAAAAAAATTTCTAGAAGATCCAAATATCTAATATTTTTCTTTAATACAGATATTGTAATGTTAGTACATTTAGGTATGACTGGAAAATTTTTTTTCATTAATCGAAAAAGAATAAAATATAAGACAAGTTTTTACTATGATATTAATGAAGATAAAGACAAAAAACACGACCGTATAATTTTTCAGTTATCAAATAATCAAAAACTAATTTACAACGATATAAGAAAATTTGGTTTTATAAAAATTATAAAACGAAAAAATTTAGAGCATAGTTCCCATCTCAAACATTTAGGGCCGGAACCTCTAAGCACTAAATTTAATATTGTATACTTTAAAAACTATATAAAAGGAAAAAAAAGGACTATAAAAGATCTATTAATGGATCAAAAATTTGTATCTGGACTTGGTAATATTTATGTAAACGAAATTCTTTTTTTTAGTGGGATAAGACCTTTAAAAAAAATCAAAAAACTTTCGAATTTTGAAATCCAAAAAATTATAAAATTTTCTAAAAAAATAATTTCAAGAGCAATTAAGTTTGGAGGTTCATCTATAAGAGATTTTTCTAGCATTAGTGGAAAAAAAGGTTCATTTCAGCAACATTTCAGCGTTTATGGAAAAAAAGGTGAAAATTGTTCTAAGATAGAGTGTATGGGTAAGATTAAAAAAATTGTAATAGCTAATCGAGCATCATTTTTTTGTGATAAATGTCAAAAATAATAAAGTTGACCACATTTGAATGCGCATATATACAATCCTAAAAATGCCAAATACGAAATCAGCAATCAGAAGAGTAAGAAGGGTTAAAAAACAAACTCAAGTTAACAGAATCAGAAAAAGTAAATATAAGACTGCTGTAAAACAAATGGAACTTCATTTAAAAGCTAAAGAAAAGGAAAAAGCAAAGAAGTATTTTCCAAAATTCCAATCAATTCTAATGCAGGTTGCCAAATCTGGAATAATAAGCAGAAACACTGCCGCAAGAAAAGTTTCTAGAATTTCAAAAAGAATTTCCTCTAAATAATCAATTTAGAGCTGATCATCAAAAAAAATTTTGTCTACATTTAGTTTCATTTAACCAAATGTAGAAACTTAATTCATTGAGTTGAATTTTTTTTTAATTCTATCTGAACGATAATTGTACAACCAATTTGTAATTTTATTTTTGATTACAACCTACACGTAGTTGCAAATAATTTACAAAAGTCGTTAAAAGGATTCTCTTTTAGAAAAATCTACATGGAAAATAATAATACTAAAAAACACAACCCTTTTATTTCTGAAGAAGAAAAGACACTGAATTGGGAAGAGATACAAGCTTCATTTAAAAAAACTTTTGGCAGTGAGATTTATAATAGCTGGCTACAGAAAATTTCTCTTGTAAAAGAGTATAATGATTATTTAATTCTCGGCGTTCCAACACGTTTTTTTAGAGATTGGATCGTATCAAGATATTTAGATAAAATTCTTGAACAGGTAAAAAGCTTTAAACTTAGTTTAAATCGAATTGAGTTTAAAATTATTGAGGAAAATAAACAAAATCAGGAATTTATTAAGATAGATGAAATTAGCAAAGTAACAGAAATAAAAGATTCAATTCTTAATTATAATAGACTTAACCCTAATTTGAGTTTTGATAGCTTTATCCAAGGGAAAAGCAATGATATAGCATTATCTTACTCCAAAAAGGTTTGCGAACATATTTCAAGGTATAATCCTCTGTATATATGCGGTGGAGTTGGTTTAGGAAAAACTCACTTATTAAATGCTATTGGACTAGAATTACAAGATAACAATAACGTTATGTTTATTTCTGCAGAGCGATTTATGTACCATTTCATTAAATCTATTAAAAAAAACGATATGGTCAATTTTAAAGATTTTTTTCGAAAATCATCTGTTTTTATAATAGATGATATACAGTTTATAAGTGGTAAAGAGAGCTTACAGGAAGAATTTTTTCACACATTTAATAGTCTTATAGATAAGGGATCACAGATAATTATATCTGCGGATCGTTCACCAATGAAATTAGATAGAGTTCAAGATAGGATAAAATCAAGATTAGCAGGCGGATTAGTCGTTGATATAGATGCACCTGACTTAGAACTTAAAATAAAAATCATTAAAAAGAAAATTGAGGAAATTCAAAATCAGTTTAAAGAAAATATTATTTTGAGTGATGAAGTGATTTCTTTTTTAGCTAGTGAAAGTAAAACTAATATAAGAGAGCTAATAGGAGTTCTTAACAGGGTAATAGCATTTAGCAGAGTGCATAATAAAAATTTAACAATAAGTGATTGTAAAAATATTTTAAAAGATGTTTTTAATCAAATAAGAGTAATAACAGTCGATAAAATACAAAATATTGTATCTAATTACTTTAATATTGCTTTAAGTGAAATGCTTTCGCAAAGAAGGTCAAGGCCATTAGCTAGACCTAGGCAGATAGCAATGTATTTAGCAAAAAAGATGACTACACGATCTCTACCAGAAATTGGAAGAAGATTCGCTAATCGAGACCATACAACAGTTATACACGCAGTAAAAACAATTACTAGATTATCTGAACAAGACGATGAAATGAAAAAAAATATTATTCAGATAAAAAGTTTATTATTAGAACAGTAACTAAATGCAATTTGTTGTTAAAAGAGATATTTTATTAAAATCTTTAAATTATGTTCAAGGTGTAGTGGAAAAAAAAAATACCCTTCCAATCTTATCAAACGTTTTATTACAACTTAAAAATAAAAAATTGTCAATTGTAGCAACAGATCTTGACATCATATTCTATGATGAAATTGTTGATGTTAAAATAATTAATGAAGGCAGCACGACAACCTCTGCAGCGATACTTTACGATATATTGAGAAAAATCTCTTCCGATTCAGAATTAAATTTTCAATTAAAATCTGAAAACAAACTCAGTTTAAGGAGCGAAAATGCTGATTTTAATCTTCTTTGTTTGCCTACTGATAATTTTCCAACTTTCGCAGATGAATTTGAAGGTCAAGAGATTTCCCTTAATAATTCAAGGTTTTTAAAACTTTTGAACAAGACTAGAATTTCAATCTCAAATGATGACACTAGGCATTATTTAAACGGAATATATCTTCATCTTACAGAAGCCCATGGTAGAAATTTTTTAACTGGTGTTGCTACTGATAGTCATAGATTGTCATCTAGTAGCTTAGAAATAGAAGATGTAACAAACTTTACTTCATTAATTTTACCAAGAAAAACAGTATTTCAGTTATGTTCTTTGCTTGCAGATATATCTGATCAACTTTTAATGCAAACAAGCGAAAATAAAATTAAATTCACCTTAGGAAATATTAAATTAATCTCAAAGGTTATAGATGGAAAATTTCCTGATTATAAGAAAGTTGTTCCTACTGTAAACGATAAAACTTTAGTTGTATCTTCAAAAGATTTTATAAATTCTATCGAACGAGTTGCCAGTGTTTCTCTTGACAGAAAAGAGGGGGTTAAATTATTAATTAATAAAGATAATGTACAACTTTCAGTGAATAGTGCTAATTCTGGCGAGGGTAATGAAAAGATTAAGGCGGAATTTAATTCTGAGAATTTAAATATAAGTTTTAATTCAAAATATCTGATTGATATCGCCTCAGAAGTAGAAGATAAAAATTTAAAGATGAGTCTTAAAGACTCCGTATCACCTGTCCTAATAGAGGATATTTCTGATAAAAATAGCTATTATGTTATAATGCCTATGAAAATCTAGATTTATTGGATTTTAAAATTTTTTTTATTTTTAGCTCTATAATTGTTGATACTAAATAGTTTTAAGTCACTTTGATCACAGGTCATTTTAATTTCTTATAAAAAAATGTTATGATAGTAAAATCTAAACAAATGTCTAAAAATTCTGAATTCAAAAAAACGCCTACTTACGGGGCAGACTCTATTAAAGTATTAAAAGGCTTGGATGCTGTAAGAAAAAGACCAGGTATGTACATCGGAGATACCGATGATGGTTCTGGTTTGCACCATATGGTCTTTGAAGTTGTAGATAATTCAATCGACGAGGCTTTGGCAGGTTATTGTAAAAATATAAGTGTTTCAATTAATTCTGATAATACAGTCACTGTTGAGGATGATGGTAGAGGTATTCCTGTTGATATGCATAAAGGGGAAAAAATGTCAGCAGCTGAAGTTATAATGACACAATTGCATGCAGGCGGAAAATTCGACCACGATTCATATAAAGTTTCTGGTGGCTTACACGGTGTTGGAGTTTCAGTAGTAAATGCTTTATCAGAAAAACTAGATTTAGCTATCTTTAGAGAAGGAAATGAGTATGAGATAAAATTTAAAGATGGAAACGCGATTAAACCGCTTAAAAAAATTGGTAAAACAAAAAAAAACGGAACTAGGATAACTTTTTTACCATCAAAACAGATTTTTTCTTCAATAAAGTTTAGCATAACAGTTCTTGAGAAAAGAATAAGAGAATTAGCTTTTCTTAATAAAGGCATTGCAATAAAGCTAATTGATAACACTTCAAAAAAACCTAAAGATTTTCTTCATAAATATGATGGAGGAATATTAGAATTTGTTAAATTTATAAATAGCAAGAAACCAATACTAATAAATAAGAATGAAAAAGAGGTTTTTAAAAAACCTGTATATGTTATGGCCAATAAAAATAATGTTTCAGTTGAATGTTCATTTGAATGGAATGCAGGTTATGCCGAAGAAGTTTTGCCGTTCACAAATAATATTCCTCAAAAAGACGGTGGAACCCACTTGCTTGGTTTTAGAACTGCGCTTACAAGAGTTATAAATAAATATTCTGCTGATCGGAATAGCAAAAAAAATAAAATTACTCTTTCTGGAGAAGATATTAAAGAGGGTTTGACTGCCGTACTTTCAATTAAGATGCCAGATCCAAAATTTTCATCTCAAACAAAAGACAAACTTGTCTCATCTGAGATAAGAAATATCGTTGAACACATTATTAGTGAAAAGGTTTCAACATGGTTTGACCAAAATCCCTCAATAGCAAAAATTGTTTTAGAAAAAATTACTCAGGCTGCAATGGCAAGAGATGTGGCTAGAAAAGCTAGAGATAGTGTTAGAAGAAAAGGAACTTTCGAACTATCTGGCTTGCCAGGGAAATTAGCTGATTGTCAAATTCAAAAACGGGAAGGAACAGAGCTATTTATTGTTGAGGGTGACTCAGCGGGAGGTTCTGCTAAACAAGGTAGAGTTAGGGAATATCAAGCTGTTCTACCCCTTAGAGGAAAAATACTAAATACTTTTGTAAACGGAAAGTCAAATGGTGAAGATCAATCTACAAAAGCCCTGTCCAAAATGATGTCATCTAATGAAATTGTTACTTTAATAAATGCTTTAGGTACCGGCTCTAAAGATTTTAATATCGAAAATTTAAGATATGATAAAATAGTGATAATGACAGATGCTGATGTAGACGGATCTCATATCAGAACTCTTTTATTAACTTTTTTTAACAACTATCCATTTAATCAATTGATT
This sequence comes from uncultured Pelagibacteraceae bacterium, assembly GCA_902615435.1. GTDB lineage: Bacteria > Pseudomonadota > Alphaproteobacteria > Pelagibacterales > Pelagibacteraceae > Pelagilacustribacter. Next base: position 85,178 of record CACMOZ010000005.1, on the reverse strand, counting down.
GAAAATGGTCATGTGTATCTTGCACAACCTCCATTATTTAAAGTTACAAAAGCAAATAAGAGTGTTTATATCAAAGACGAAAAAACTTTGGAGGAGTATATTTTAAACACAGAAAAAATTAATAAAAAAATAAAAAAAGGCTCAGCTGATTATAAAAAATTTATTCAAGAACAAAGAGAAAAATTAGCAATCCAGCGTTTCAAAGGATTAGGCGAAATGAATCCAGAGGAGCTTTGGGAAACCACACTAAATCCTGATAACAGAACTATGCTTAGAGTTCAGTATTCAAAAGGAACTAAAGATAAGTCCAAAGAAGATCAGAATATGATTAAGATTTTGATGGGGGACGAGGTGGCTCCAAGGAAAGATTTTATTACAAGTAATGCTTTAGATGTTGCAAATTTAGATATCTAATTAGACTATGGATTTTTCAACTCTCTTTCGAACAAAAGAGAACCTAAATTTAGACAAAAATACCCTCACAATTTTAAGATATATAGCCATTTTTGGTCAATTTTTAGCGTTAAATATAGTTTATTTTTACCTATCTTTACCTTTTCCAATTGAATTAAGTTACATTGTAATTTTAGTAGGTTTATTAACTAATCTTTACCTCCAGTTTGGAATTAAAAAAAATCAACTTAAGGATTTGTACGCCTCAATTTTTTTGGTCTATGATCTTATACAACTAAGTATTTTACTTTATTTGACTGGGGGAATTTTCAATCCGTTCTGCTATCTACTTATAATCCCAGCAATTGTTTCTTCCACATTCTTGAGCATGGGTACAACTATAATATTAGGATTTATTACTTCCTCACTTTTATTAACGATTTCATTTTTTCATTTTCCATTACCAGGTGAAGATATGAATTTACTTCATTTCCCAGATTTTTATAAAATAGGTATTATAATTTCTATTTTAATTGGTTTAATATTTTTAAGCTATTTTGGCATCAGATTTGCTGGCGAAACAAAAAAAAGATCAGAAGCACTCAATAAATTACAGGAGGTAATATCTAAAGAGTACGAACTAGAGTCTTTAGGCGGCCAGGCTGCAGCAGCAGCCCATTCATTAGGAACACCATTAGCTACTATAAGCGTGGTTGCAAAGGAACTAAAAAAAGACATTGGAAATAATAAAGAGCTATCAAAAGATATTGATCTACTTATTAGTCAAACAAAAAGATGTAGTGAAATACTAAAGCAAATATCAAAAAAACAAATTAAAGAAGATATATTTTTAAGTTCAATAAAGTTGGAAGACTTGCTTGAAGAAATAATCAATTCTTTTAAAGAAACATCTTCTAAAGAAATAGAATTAGTTTCAGATGAAGATAATAATAAAATAAATATTGAGAGAACTCCCGAAATTATTTATGGATTAAGAAATTTTATTGGAAATGCTGTAAAATTTTCAAAAAGTAAAGTAAGAATTACTTTAAAAAGTGATTCAAAAAAGATAGAAATTAAAGTTAATGACGATGGGCCCGGCATACCAGATGATGTAATAAAAAAAATTGGTGAACCTTATATAAAATCTAAATCTGAAGAATTGAATTTAAATTCAGGACTAGGTCTAGGAACATTTTTGGGAAAAACATTATTAGAAAGACAAGGTGCACAACTGTCCTTTAAAAGAAATAATGATCTAGGAGGTGCCCTGGTAACTATCTCTTGGGAACCAAAAAAATTAATTAATTCTTAAATTCAAAAGAGTATGAAATAATTTTATAAGCTAACTTAGCAACAAGAAAATTATAAGAGTCAAAATTTTTTATAGGCGCTAGCTCATTGATATCAGCACCAACAATATTTGAAATCTGACAAACCTTTTTTATTATAGGCAAAACATCTTCCCAAAGCATACCGCCAGGTTCAGGTGTGCCAGTTGCAGGCATAATACTTGAGTCAAAACCATCTACATCAAAAGTAATATAAACATTTTTATCTTTAAAAAATTTTTCTATTAAAGACAAATCCCACGTTTGTTTATCTTTTCCCCAAAATATTTCAATTCTGTCTCTATTATTATTATAAAAATCCATTTCTTCTTTGGATAAATTTCTAATACCAAACGAAACTACTTTTAAATTTTTGTTATCTAAACATCTCTTAATAGCTGAAGCATGGGAAAATTTTTCACCTAGGTAACTCTCTCTTAAATCAGCATGAGCGTCAAAATGTAATAGAGTTATTTCATTGAATTTTTTGACAAAGGGCTTGATCGAACCAGGTGTAATTGAGTGTTCACCGCCAAAAACTAGAGGAAATTTTCCACTAGAGATAATATCGTCATTAATTTTTGATAATTGGTCTAGAGCACTTTTAATTTTATGTTTTATAGGAAAAGGTTTTAAAGTTTTAACCCCTATTTCTTTATACGGTTCTTTATTAAGTTCTTCATCAAATAACTCTACTTGATGAGATGCTTTGATAATTTCTTTAGGTCCATTTTTTGTACCTCCGCCATAGCTTACTGTTTTTTCCAAACCAAAAGGAACTACGATTACTTGAGGAGTTATTTTTTGATCAGCATCAATACCTAAGAAACCTTTTTTTGGACTGAGGTATTTCATCTATGATTTAAAAATATTAGAGAAATTTCTTTTATCTCTTTTTTTCCAATTTTCTCGGTGATAAGCATCACTAGCAATCAAAGGTAAAACACTTGTAGCTTCTGCAAAAACCATTTGTTCCTTAGTAATATCTACTTTGCCCCATGAGCTTGCTTCTTTAAGAGTAGAACTGCTGCAGGCTCCATCACGTGTATCTGCAACAGTAATTTGAATTGCATATTTATGCATATCAACTTTTTTTCCTAAAAGTTCGGCACATACTACAGTGTCTTGAATAAAATTTTTTGGGACTCCACCACCTATCATTAATAAACCTGATTGTTTAGTTCGTAGTTTAATTTCTGTTAATTCTCTAAATTCTCTAATAGAGTCAATTGTAATATGCATGTCAGGGTTTTGTTCTTGATGCATTACCAAACCAAATCCGGCAGAACTATCAGTAAATGCGGGACAAAAAATTGGAACGTTATTTTCATACGCTGTTTCTATTAACGAACCTTTTTTTTTCGAATTAGTTTTTAAGAATTTGCCTAACTCTTTAATAAACTCTCTTGAAGTGTAAGTTTTTGGTTTTAGTGAATTAGCTACATCACAAATTGTTTGATCGCATGCTTGTAACTCTTCCTCGTCAATATATGTATCGTAAATCCTATCAATATAGTTTTTACGAAGCTTTGTGTCATCTTCAAATTGAGACCCTTGATAATGCTTAAAACCCAATGCTTCAAAAAAATCCATATCAATTATGGACGCTCCTGTAGCCACTATAGCATCAACCATATTATGTTTTACCAAATCAGTGTAAAGATCCATACACCCACCTGCTGAGGTAGAACCGGCTAAAGTGAGAAATATTGAGCAATCATTATCAGCTAACATTTCATTATAAATTTCTGCTGCTCTAGCAGTATCTCTTGAAGTAAAAGACATTTTACCCATACTTTCAATAATTTTACGTGCGTCAAACGATTTGATGTCGATGTGCTCTACCGGAGAGTTGAGAAGAGATTTTTTATTATGTCCAATATTTGGACTGTCTTTTTTTTCCATTAAGCTACTAATGATCCAACTTTTTTATCAAGATCATCGTACATGGACATAATTGGTTTGTCACTTAATTCATGAATTTCATTAGAGTAAAATCCATTAAAGTTAGTTCTAAATGTTAAGCTGTAAGCTCCTAACTGACCTAACTCTATGTAATCACCCTCTTTAATATTATTTGGCAGCAAGAAAGGTCCTTTCATATAATCTAAGCCATCACAAGTTGGCCCAAAAAAACTAAATGCAGTAAGTTTTTTTGATTGAGCTCTTCCTTCCGTAATCATTTTTGAAGGAAGCACAAAGTTTGGTGCACCAGCATCAAAAAGCGATCCATAAGTTCCGTCATTAATGTAAAGATTATTTTTCTTTCTCAAAATTACTTTAACAATGGTAGAACCACTTTCAGCTACTATTGCTCTTCCTGGCTCACATATAATTTCAGGCAATCTATCTAATTTTAAATTATTAAGTTCTTTTTTAATCTCTATTATGTAGTTTGATAAAGGTTCTGGATTTAAATCTGGGTAAATGGATGGAAAACCACCACCAACATTAATTATATCTGGAATTATTTTAGTTTTTTTAATTATGACTCCTATTTCTTTTATACCTTTCGAATAAGAAATTTTATGCATACATTGAGATCCTACATGAAAACTTATTCCTAATTTTTTAGCGTGTTGTTTACAAAGTCTTACTAGTCCTAAAGCTTCTGAAGGAAGAGCGCCAAACTTTCTTGATAAATCAATTTCTGCATGCTCATTAGAAATAGCTATTCTTACAAAAAGTTCTAAATCTTTTGCTTGATTAGTAGCATCCAAAATTTTCCTTAATTCATCTTTACTATCTAATGAAAAACTTTTTATATTGTAATCATTATAAGCAGATGTAATACTCTCTTTACTCTTTACAGTATGCATGAAATGCAGTTTTGCTTCAGGAAAAATTTTATTAATCAATTTTACTTCATTTAAAGAAGCAACATCAAATTCATTGATACCATTTGAGATTATCTGTTTAATTATTTTTTCGTTAGGATTTGTTTTTACGGCATAAAGAATTTTCCCTGGAAAATTTTCTTTAAAAAAATTTACGGATTTTTTAATCTCTTTAGGCCGTATGCAATATACGGGGTAATCTGGTTTTAATGAGTTAACTAATTCGTTAACTGTTTTAAATTTTCCCATCTCATGTGTCCCTCGTTAGTTAGTTTACACAAAGGTTTTTTAAAAAATTTAATAAAAAAAACCTTAATAATTCCGCGTTTAAGGTTTTTTTGACTTTATGTAAAGAAAAAAAAGCCATTTTGAGACGTTGTAATTATGTCCACAGTGCTTATATTGGATGGTATGAGAGCTCAAAGAAATATACCGGAACAGCTAAAATTGTCTGATTTTGCTGACAAATCTTTACTTATTTTGGATGACGACGATCCTTTAAGAAGTAGGCTAGCAAGAGCCATGGAAAAGAAGGGTTTTAAGGTAAAAGAGGCTAAAACAGTAGCCGAGGGACTTAATATCGTTAAAACTTCGCCTCCAGGTTTTGCTTGCGTGGATTTGAGGCTTGAGGATGGTAATGGACTAGATGTTGTTAAAGAGCTCGCAAAAAACAAAAAAGAATCAAGAATAGTGATGTTAACGGGATACGGGAATCTTCCTACGGCTGTAGCAGCCGTCAAGGCTGGTGCTATAGATTATATAGCTAAACCAGTAGATGCTGACGACGTAGAATCAGCATTACTTGCTTCACCAGAGTCAAAAGCAAGACCACCAGAAAATCCAATGTCTGCAGATAGAGTGAAATGGGAACATATTCATCGTGTATTTGAGCTATGTAACAGAAATGTTTCTGAAACGGCTAGAAGGTTAAAAATGCACAGAAGAACTCTTCAAAGAATTCTCTCTAAAAGATCTCCAAGATAAAATTATATTAATTTCTTAATTTTTTTGATTTGATTAATTGCAAAGGTTGCAATTAGAATTTTTAAAAGTTCTGCAATTAAAAATGGCTGCGCACCTAATTGAAAAATAGGCTTCTCCCAACCAATTAAATTTCCTAGCCAAATCATACCCAAAATATAAATAAAACTTGTAGCTAATAAAAGTTTTAAAAAATTCTTAATTATATTAATTAAATTAAAATTATTATCGTAATTAAATTTACCAGAAAGATAAACAGTAACTAAAAAACCTATTAAGTAACCCATGGTTGGTCCAGTAAAGTAAACTAATCCTATCCCTTTTTCAGGAGTTCCTGAAAAAACAGGTATTCCAATAATGCCTTCAAATAAATATAAAGAAACTGTAGCAAGACCTAATTTCCAACCAAAACCAATTCCCACAACTAAAACTATTAAAGTTTGCATTGTCATTGGAACAGGGTAGAAAGGAATTTTAATTTTCGAAGAAATGGCTAAAGCTACGCTACCCAGAAGGGCCAAAAAAACGTACTTTATTAATTTTGATTGTTTTAAACTTTTAACTAATTCCATAAGATTAAATAAACATTTTTTTCATTAAAATCTAGTGCTTTGTTAATTGAACAAACACATCTTCTAAGTCGCCATCATCAGTGGAAATATCCTCAATTTTCAAGTTATTTTGATTAAAATAATTAATTATTTCACCAAAATTTAATGAATTTTTTTCATATGTTGCAATAATTTGATTTTCAGAAATTATTTTAAATTTTATTCCATTCATGCGTAAAGGAAATTTTAAATCTACCTTTTTTACTTTAAAGTTTATTTTTTTGTTTTTTATTCTCTCTAAAAGTTTTTCAGTTGTATCTAAAGCAACCAAATTACCTTTATCAATGATAGCAATACGATCGCACATTTCTTGGGCCTCTAAGAGATAATGAGTAGTTAAAATTATGGTAACTCCCTCATTGTTAAGTTTTTTTACATTATCCCAAAGGTTATTTCTAAGATCTACATCTACTCCTGCAGTTGGCTCATCTAAAATTAATATAGGTGGTTGATGAACCATTGCTTTAGCAATTAATAGTCTTCTTTTCATTCCACCGGACAAACTTCTTGAATATGCATTTGCCTTATCCTCTAATGCAACCATTTTAAGTATTAAGTTTGTGATCCTATCTTTTTTCGCTATACCGTAAAGGCCAGCCTGTAGTTCTAGTAATTGTTTAGGGCTAAAAAAAGCATCTAAATTGACTTCTTGAGGCACTATTCCTAATGAGGCTTTAACTTGTCTTGGATTTTTATCTAAATCAAAGCCCCATACATTAACAAGTCCAGACGTTTTGGATACAGTTCCTCCTAAAATACTTAAAAAAGTTGTTTTGCCAGCTCCATTTGGTCCAAGTAATCCAAAAACTTCTCCTTCTTTAACTTCAAAAGTTAAATTTGTAATAGCTTTAGTTTCTTTTTTTGTTTTGGAATTCGAATAGACTTTACTAAGATTTTCAACAGTTAAAGCATTATTAGACATAATTTTTTTATCTTACCTTAGAATTCAATGTAATATGTATATATGAGTTCTATAAAAAAAACAGATCATTTTTATCTTATAGATGGATCAGGTTACATTTTCAGAGCTTACTATGCGTTACCACCCTTATCTAGAAAAAGTGATGGACTACCTACAGGAGCCGTAAGTGGTTTTTGTTCAATGTTATTCAAACTTTTAGAGGACGCTAGATCTGATGACTCAAAAAATAAACCAACTCATTTTGCTGTTATATTTGACTCAGCTAGAAAAAATTTCAGAAATGAAATTTACAGTGAATATAAAGCAAACAGGGCAGAGGCACCAGATGATTTAGCTCCTCAGTTCGAATATATAAGAAAGTCTGTTGAGGCTTTTAATTTACCATCTGTTGAACTATTGAATTATGAAGCAGATGATCTCATAGCAACTTATGCAAAAAAAATTACAGAAGTTGGTGCAAAGGTTACAGTAATATCATCGGACAAAGATTTGATGCAATTAGTTTCAAATAAAGTAAGACTGTTTGATCCTATGAAAAGTAAAGTAATAGGTGAAAAAGAGGTAATTGAAAAATTTGGAGTTAAACCAAGTCAAGTAATAGACGTACAATCGCTCGCTGGGGATAGTTCAGATAATGTACCAGGAGTTCCTGGTATTGGTATTAAAACAGCAGCAGAACTTATAAATAAATATAAAACATTAGAAAATTTATTAAAGAAGGCATCTGAAATACCTCAAAATAAAAGGCGAGAAACATTACTATCTAATAAAGATAAAGCAATGATCAGCAAGCAATTAGTGACTCTAAAAAATGATGTTCCACTTAAAGATGATGCTGCAGATTTTATTATTAAAGATATTAATAAAGACAAACTATACGAATTTTTAAGAGATATGGAATTTAATAGATTATTGAGCCAGGCAATTAGTTTTTATGGCGAACCTGGAAGTAAAGATTTAAATGAAAAAATTTTAATAAAAAAAAACAACAAGATAAATACCAAGACATACAAAACTATCTTTAAAGAAAAACAACTGGATGAACTAATTAAAAAATTAGATGAAAAATCAGTTATAGCAGTTGATACTGAAACTTCATCTCTAAATCCACAGGAAGCAGACCTTGTTGGTGTATCATTATGTTATGATACAAATGAAGCTTTTTATATTCCTGTGGGTCATAAAGAAACAACGGAACTAAAAAAGGATGTAGTTTTAAAGAAACTTAAACCGATTTTAGAAGACCCAAGTATAAAAAAAGTTGGCCAAAATATAAAATATGATTTTATAATATTTAAAAATCACGGCATCGAACTAAATTCTACAGAAGATACAATGTTACTTTCATACACTTTAGATGCTGGAAACAATAGACATAATATGGATACTCTATCTGAGCTACACCTCGGTCATAAAACTATTTCGTATAAAGATTTAGTAGGAACTGGAAAAAAGCAATTAAATTTTTCAGAAGTAGATCTTAAATCAGCCACAGAATATGCTGCTGAAGATGCAGATGTAACATTAAGATTATACCAAATTTTATCTGAGCGGGTATCCGAGGAAAAATTAGAAAAAGTTTATGAAGTATTTGAGAAACCAATGATCAAAATTCTTTCTAAGATTGAAACTAACGGTATCAAAGTTGACGACAAATATCTTAAAAAGCTTTCAAAAAAATTTGAGGAAAGATTAAATAAAATTGAAAAGGAAATTTTTAAAATATCAGGTAAAAAATTCAACATTGGTTCACCAAAACAATTAGGAGAAATAATCTATAACGATCTAAAAATAACAAAATTAAAAAAAACGAAGAAAGGTAGTTTAGCTACCAGTGCTAAAATTTTAGAAGATCTAGCGCTAACTGGGCATAAATTTCCAAACCTAGTCTTGGAATGGCGGCAAGTCTCAAAATTGAAAAGTACATATACTGATGCTTTACAGGATCATATTAACAAAAAAACAAAGAGAGTTCACACCTCTTTCTTACTAGCAGCGACAAATACCGGAAGACTTGCGTCAAGTGATCCTAATTTACAAAATATTCCTATAAAAACTTCAGATGGCAAAGAGATAAGAAAAGCCTTTATCGCAGATGACAATAATTTACTGATTTCAGCTGACTATAATCAAATTGAAATGAGAATTCTAGCTGATATGGCAGATGTCAAAGAATTAAAAAAAGCTTTTAAAAACAATCAAGATATTCACTCTTTAACTGCGAGCCAAGTATTTGATGTTCCCATTACAAAAGTGACAGATGATTTTAGAAGAAAAGCAAAGGCAATTAACTTTGGAATTATTTACGGAATTACTCAATACGGATTAGCAAAGCAAATATCAGTCTCAAATGAAGAAGCATTAAGTTTTATTAATTCTTATTTTAAAAAATTCCCTGAAATAAAAGATTACATGAATAAAACAATTAAAACTTGTAGGAATCAGGGTTTTGTCACAAATATTTTTGGGAGGAGAATTCATTTAAGAGGAATTAATGATAAAAATTTTAGTGTTCGAGCATTTCAAGAAAGAGCAGCGATTAATGCCCCAATCCAAGGTTCTGCTGCAGATATTATAAGGTTGGCTATGATTAAGATCGATAAAATTCTTGAAGAAAAAAAGAAAGCCAAAATGCTTTTACAAATTCATGATGAACTTATTTTTGAGTGTTTAAAAAAAGACGAGAATGAAGTAAAAAAGATTGTTAAAGAAGCAATGACTTCAGTTTCAAGTTCTGATCATCACATGTTTTCTATACCTTTAGAAGTAAGTATTAACTCTGGAAACAATTGGGGAGAAGCCCATTAAACGCCTAAATTTTGACATCATAATCAAGAGAATAAAAATATGACTCAAACAATTGCTTTAGTAGATGATGATAGAAATATACTAACAAGTATAAGCATGGCCTTAGAAAGAGAGGGATTTAAAGTTCAAACTTATATTGACGGAGAATCTGCTTTAATTGGATTAACTAGAAATCCACCTGACCTAGCAATTTTAGATATCAAAATGCCGAGAATGGATGGAGAAGAGTTGCTAAAAAAACTTAAAAAAAAAATGTCAATTCCAATAATCTTTTTAACATCAAAGGATGACGAAGTTGATGAACTGCTTGGTTTAAAGTTGGGTGCTGACGATTTTGTTAAAAAATCTGGTGGATTTTCAACCAAAGTTTTAATTGAGAGAATAAGAGTTCAATTAAGAAAAAAAACTAACACTGTCGATGACACAAAAAATATAATAAGTCACGGTAAATTGAAATTAGACCCTGCTCAATTAGAGTGCGAGTGGAATGGAAAAGCTTTACCAGATAAATTGACAACCACTGAATTTTTAATTGTTAAAGAATTAGCCAAAAGACCAGGAGTGATAAAAGAAAGAGCGCATTTAATGGATATTGCCTATAAGGAAAATACAGAAATTGAAGATAGAACTATTGATAGTCACGTAAAAAGAATAAGAAAAAAGTTCAAAAAGGTAGATGAAAAGTTTTCTGCAATTGAAACTAGATATGGAAGTGGGTATAGATGGAATGTTAGCTAATGAAACAAAAAAAATCAGCTTCTATTCTAAAGAAGTTTTTAATAATTAATCTTACAGTCTTTTCTGTTTTAGGACTTTTTACAATTATATATCTAGAAGCAATCCAGCCGACCTTAGTAAAGGAAAGATCTGATAATCACAAAATAATAATTAATAATACCAAAGATAATCTTGAAAGACTAAATGTAGAATATACTAAAGAAGGAATAAGAGATTTTCTACTTTCTACAAGATTTTTATTTCAAAATTTAGACCGAGTTCAATTTTATGATTTATCTGGAAATCTTATTGGAGATACAAACGTATTAGATTTGGATCAAAGTGTTTTTACAGGATCAGATATAATTTTTGAGGAGGCTTTAGGAGGTGAAAAAATTACACCAGAGATTGAAGAAAGACTTGAAGAGGAACAAAAAGATGAAATTAAGGATATAATTATAAATAAATACAATGATGAAATTATGACTCTTACTAATGATGAAAAAAATAACTTTTTTGTAAGTACATTAAGTAAGATTAAATTTCAAAACAATGACATCGGATATATTGTAGTATCAGAGCAGGCGAACGATATCACTACTGCTGTAAAAGAGAGAAAAGCATTTATAATAAGAACTATGATTGCTGTTGTAATAGTAATTTTAATCTTCTCGCTATTTTTGAATAAATATATTCTTAAACCAATTGGTCTTTTAGTTAAATTTAGTGATGGAATTAAAAAAAAATCTAATCAAGCAATTGATATTAATAAATTTTTTGTAAGAGACGATGAAATTGGAAAATTAACTCAGTCGATTGACGAAATGACTAAAGAACTGCAACAAAGAACGAATAGAGCAGAAACATTCTCAAATGATTTAGCCCACGAAATAAGAAATCCACTCGCATCTTTAAAGAGTGCTTCAGAACTTTTAGATAAAACTACTGAAAAAAACGAGGGGGAAAAACTTTTAAAAATAATAAATCACGATGCAGAAAGAATTGAAAGGTTGATAACTGATTATACTCAAATGCTTAAAGATGAAGCATCTTTATCTCGTGAGAAAATGAGCAAAATTAACTTAGTTGAAATTATTAATGGTGTTGTAGAGGATTTTAACCAAGATCTTATAAATCAAAATAAAAAAATTGAGATAAACGTTAAAAATAAAATTAAAAGTAAAAATGGACACATCATATTCGGTATTAGCAATAGATTAGAACAAGTAATTGCAAACTTATTGGATAATTCAATTTCCTTCAGTCAAGATAATCAAAAAATTGAAATTAGCCTTGAAGAAACTTCAAGCAATTTATTAATTTCAGTAAAAGATGAAGGGCCTGGTTTCTCTGAAACATCACCTCAGAAAATTTTTAAACGTTTTTACAGCAACAGACCCTCAAGTTTTGGAAAACACTCCGGCTTAGGCTTAAATATTGTTAAAAATATTGTTCAATTACATAAAGGTACAATAGCAGCTTCAAATAGGCTAAATTCAAAAGGAGCACAGGTTGAGGTTTTACTTCCAAAATTGCCCTAACATTATTTCTTGCTATGGTTTATTTATGTTGATAATAACTCCTTCATTATGGCACAAGATTATAAAGTAAAAGACATTTCCCAAGCAGACTTTGGAAGAAAAGAAATTTCACTTGCCGAGACAGAGATGCCAGGTCTTATGGCTCTTCGTAAAGAATACAAAGGAAAAAAACCTCTAAATGGAGCAAAAATTCTAGGTTGTCTTCACATGACAATACAAACTGCAGTTTTAATTGAAACTTTAGTAGAGCTCGGAGCAGAAGTGAGATGGTCTTCATGCAATATTTTTTCAACGCAAGATCACGCTGCAGCAGCAATAGCGAAAGCGGGTATTCCTGTATTTGCTTGGAAAGGTGAGACCGAAGAAGAGTACTGGTGGTGTGTTAAACAAACTATTGAAGGAAAGAAAGATTGGAAACCAAATATGATTTTAGATGATGGTGGTGATCTTACTGCTTTGATGCACAAGGAATACAAAGATCTTTTAAAAGATATTAAGGGAGTTTCAGAAGAGACAACAACAGGAGTTTTAGCACTTAAAAAAATGGAGTCTAATAAAGAATTATTAATCCCTGCTATAAATGTAAATGACTCAGTTACGAAATCTAAATTCGACAACCTCTATGGTTGTAGAGAAAGTTTAGTAGACGGTATAAAAAGAGCTACTGATGTTATGATGTCAGGTAAAGTAGCCATCGTAGCTGGATTTGGGGATGTTGGCAAAGGAAGTGCAGCTTCATTACGTCAAGCAGGTGCAAGAGTTATGGTTACAGAAACAGATCCAATATGTGCTCTTCAAGCAGCTATGGAAGGCTACGAAGTTGTTGTTATGGATGAAGCTATTAAAGACGCTGATATAGTTGTAACCGCTACAGGAAACAAAGATATAGTCACAGCAGATCATATGAGAAACATGAAAGACAGAGCAATACTTTGTAACATTGGTCACTTTGACAACGAAATTCAAGTCGAAGCATTGAAAAATTATAAGTGGGACGAGATAAAACCCCAAGTTCATGAAATTGAACTGCCTAGTAAAAAAAGGATTATACTTTTAGCCGAAGGAAGACTAGTCAACTTAGGATGTGCAACGGGTCACCCTAGTTTTGTGATGAGTGCTTCATTCACAAATCAAGTTATTGCTCAAATTGAATTATGGAATAATTCAAATAAATATGAGAAGAAAGTTTATGTACTTCCCAAACATCTTGATGAAAAAGTTGCAATGCTTCATTTAGAAAAAGTGGGAGCTAAATTGACAAAAATGTCAAAAGAGCAAGCCGATTATATTAGCGTTAAACCATCAGGACCATTTAAACCAGATACTTATCGCTACTAACAGTAGCTAATGATTGTTAAATCTTTAGACCATTTAAATCTAATATCTAAAACAATTTCAAAAAAGTTAGAAAATGGAGATTGCATTTTCCTAATTGGTGAAATCGGTGTAGGGAAGACTACATTCACAAGATTTTTAATTAATAATTTACAAAATCAAAAAGGACTTAAAGAAACAGAAGTGTTGAGTCCCACATTTAATTTACTTTATGAATATGAAATTAAAGATATTAAGATTATGCATTATGATCTTTATCGAATTAAAAAAGCCAATGAATTAGATCATCTTGGTATTTTTTCAGAAAATGAAAAAACAATTAAAATTATAGAATGGCCAGACTTAATTAAAACACCATTGACAAATAAATTAGAAATCCATTTAGAGTACGGAGAAAATGATAAGGAAAGAAAAATGAAAATAAATGGGGCAAACAAATGGAAAGACTTTGAAAATGAAATATAAACTGAAAAAAATTTCAGGAGATGCCTCCTTCAGAGAATTTTATAGATTAAAAAAAAACAACAAAACCTCAATCATTGTCTCTGCTAAAAAAGAAAAATTTAAAAATCTTGCAGTATATGTGGTGATAAATAATATTCTTAATCAAAACAGGATTAATGCTCCAAAATTATTAAGCAATCATTATAAAAACGATATGATCGAAATATCTGATTTAGGTGAAAAATCCTTCTACGATCACGTAATTTCAAAAAAAAATAAACTTAATAGCTATAAATCATTAATAAAATTCTTAATTAAGATACAAAAAATAAAAGTAAAAAAACTTTATAAATTTGAAAAGTTAAAAATTAAAATACCAAATTACACATTATCTAATCTTCATAAAGAATCCGATTTGTTTTTTGATTGGTACTTAAACTATGCTCTCAAAAACAAAAAAATTAGTAAGATTAAAAAAATTCTTAAATCTGAGTTAAGTAAAGTGTATAAAAAATTAAATTACAAAAATAATACTTTCGTGCATAGAGATTTTCATATTTCAAATATAATGATTAATAAAAACAAATTAGGAATAATTGACAATCAAGATGCTATTATCGGAAATCCTTTGTATGATGTAACATCTTTAATTGACGACGTAAGAATAAAATTACCGAGTCAATTACAAAATAAACTATTAGATTTTTATCATAAAAATTCAAAACTTAAAAAAGATCAAATTCAAAGATTAAAAAATGACTTTGATATTTTATCGATCCAAAGAAATTTAAAAATATTGGGTATATTTGTACGTCTATATAAAAGAGACAACAAAGATAATTATCTTAAATTTTTACCTTACACATGGACGCTCATAGAAAAAAGATTACAAAACCCAGTACTCAAAAATTTAAAATTTTTATTTCATAAACACTTGTCTATTAAAAAACTTAAAAAATTAAATAAAATATGAATATCAAATATGGAATGATTTTAGCAGCAGGGTTAGGAAAAAGAATGCAGCCTTTGACACTAAAAACTCCTAAACCATTATTAGAAATAAATAATTACACATTATTAGAAAGAGCGATAAATTTATTGATCAGTCATGGTGTGCAAGAAATAAGTATTAATGTTCATTATCTTCCTGATCAAATTAAATCATTTGTTAATAGAAAGAAATTTAAAATTAAGATTACAATTTCTAATGAAGAAAATTTATTATTAGACACAGGCGGAGGTGTACTTAAAGGCACACAAAATTTTGGTGATAATCCTTTTTTTGTAATTAATCCAGATACTGTTTGGAGTAAGCATTATCTAGCAGAATTAAAGAGTCTAGAGGCTATTTATTTAAAGAATAATAAACCGACTTTACTTTTAGTAAACAAGAAATTATCCGTTGATCCTTCCTTTAAGGGAGATTTTAATCTAAATAATGAAAAAATTTCTAAGGATAGCGAAAATCAATTTATTTTTACTGGATTGCAAATTATTAACAGAAGTGTTTTCACGAATGAAAAATCAGAAGTTTTTTCCCTGAATAAAGTATGGAATAAATTAATAAAAGATAAAAACTTACTGGGCTTAGAAAGTAATCAAAAATTTTACCACTTAAACACTTCTGATATGTATAGGAAAATTCAAAGTCTTAATATTATTGATTAAAAATTATATCCTTAGCTCTGGACTTGTCTAAATAATAATATTTTTCAATTTTTAAATTATCAACAAATTCAATTAATAGCGGATTACCTGTTGGTATTTCCAATTCATTTATTTTTGTATCCGAAATATTAAATAAATATTTACATAAAGCTCTTAGAGAGTTTCCATGAGCTGAAATTAAAATATTCTTATTTTCTAAAAGATTTTTCTTAATTTCATCTTCATAAAAAGGTACCACCCTGTCATATGTACTTTTTAAGGACTCAGTAAATGGGGTCATTCCCACAGGTATACTAGCATTCAGTGGACTGAATAAATTTAGGTATTCACTTTTTTCCTCCATGGGAGGAGGAGCTATATCCCATGATCTTCTGTACTTTTTGAATTGTTCTTCACCAATTTTATTCTTTGTTTCTTCTTTGTTTAAACCCGTTAAAGATCCATAGTGTCTTTCATTAAGTTGCCAAGCAGTATTGAATTTAAGTTCTAGGTTATTTTTTTTAAGAATAGCTGTAAGAGTTTTAATCGCTCTCTTTAAATATGATGTGTAAGAGATATCTATTTTAATATTTAAATCTTTAATAATCTGACCTGATTTTTCTGCTTCCAAGACTCCTTTATCTGAAAGATCTACATCTACCCAACCAGTAAACCTATTTTCTGCATTCCAAACACTTTGGCCATGTCTTGTGAGAATAAGTTTAGTCATAATAGTTAAATTAGCTATTATGTACTATATTAAATTGATAATGAAAAATACTATATTTAAATTAGTGGAGTATGTTTACTATTTTTCTTTACTAGTTTTACTTATTCTGTATTTATTTCCTGGAAGTTTAATAGGGTATTTTTTATATGGCAACTTAGGCCAACAACCAAATTTAATCACCAATCCAATTGGGACATCTATAAATCATTTAGTTTTTTTTTCTTATATTACTATATTAGCCATGACAGTAAGATTAAGAGCTAAAAATATTTTAACTAATTATCGATTTATTTTATTTATTTCCTGCGTATTAGAAATTTTCCACTTAATAGTTCCTAACAGAGCTTTTGAACTGTACGATTTATTAGCTAATTTCACTGGAGCAGTTATAATTTTATTAATTTATAGTTTTATAAAATGGCGAAAACATCTTTAATATTAATCGTAACGTTTTTTTTATCCCAAACGTTAAACAGCACAGAAATTTATGGAGTGCCAAAAATAATTGATGGCGATACTGTGCATATTAATAATAAAAAAATAAGACTAGAAGGAATTGATGCTCCTGAAATTAAACAACAATGTAAAAAACCATTTTTAAAAATTTCGGCAATAATCGGTTTTGAATTTAATAAAAATTATCCATGTGGTGTCATAGCAAAAAAAAAATTAATAGATAAAATTAATAATTCAAAAATAAAATGCATCTCGTCATCAAAAGATAGGTACAAACGATTTTTAGCTACTTGTTTTAAGAATAAAATTAATCTTAATAAATGGATGGTAAGGAAAGGTAATGCGGTAGCATACAAAAGATATTCAAAAGATTATGTGAGAGATGAAGCTTATGCAAAAGAAAATAAGCTCGGCATGTGGGAAGGATCTTTTATGATGCCAGAAAAGTGGAGAAAGCTTAATTAATTTCTAGTATAAATGAGCAAGTGATTCATTTTAAAAAAATTATATTAATTTTAATTCCATTTATTCTTAGCGCATGCTCTTCGATTCCAAAAAATACTCAAAATAGTTGTGCAATTTTTGAAGAAAGATATCTTTGGTATAAACATGCAAAAGCTTCGTACGAAAGATGGGGAGCACCTATTCATTTACAATTAGCCTTTGTCAAAAAAGAAAGTGATTTCAATTGGCTAGCAAAGCCACCGCGAAAAAAATTGTTTAAAGTTATTCCTTTCAAAAGACCTTCAAGTTCATTTGGCTACTCACAAGCAGTAAAAGGAACATGGGACCAATATAAAAGAGAAACTAATAGCCCTTTAGCTACAAGAGCTAGATTTAAAGACTCGGTTGATTTTATAGGTTGGTATATTCATAAGACTAATAAGATTTTAAAAATTTCTAAGAAGGATCCATATAAGCAGTATTTAGCTTATTATAAAGGCTGGGGTGATTATAAAAATTATTCAAAGGACAAGAAGGCCATTATCTATGCAAAGTCAGTAAAGGATATGGCAAACAAATATAGAAAACAATTAACACTTTGTAAGAAAAATTTAGATAAAAATAAGTATATTATTTTTTAAGTTGCTTATTTAGATCAATCTCAACAGCATCAATTCTCTTAGTATTCTTTCCGACAATTGTATAAATGGTGGGAATTACATAAAGTGTAAAGAAGGTAGAAAAAAGCATTCCACCAAAAATAGTTATCCCTACCGTAAGTCTACTTGCTGCACCCGGGCCTGTTCCAAGGATTAAAGGCAAGACTCCTATGATTGTAGATAAACTTGTCATAAGTATAGGTCTTAATCTTATTGCTGCTGCTTCAAATACAGCAACTTCTAAATTTTTACCCTCTTTTCTTAATTGATTTGCGAATTCGACAATTAGAATTCCATTTTTTGCGGACAATCCTATAAGAATTATAAGAGCTATTTGACTATAAACGTTTAGAGATGAGCCGACCACTAGTAAACCCAGTAAACCACCAAGTATAGCCATTGGCACAGTTAACATAATTGTAAATGGATGTTTCCAACTTTCAAACTGTGCGCTCATTGCGAGATAAGCAGTTATCAAAGCAAGTGCAAAAATTACATACAATTCAGTGTTAGTCTTTTTATATTCCTCACTTTCACCCTTGTAAGCTATTTTGGCTTGAGGAGTATTTTGTTCAACTACTCCGACTAAAAATTTAAGCGCTTCATCTAGTGAATAGTCACCAACCAATCTTGCTGAAATAGTTACAGCCTTTTGCCTATTATACCTTGCAAGAAAAGGTGACTGACCTTCCTCATCATATTCAACTAGATTAGAGATCGACACGAGTTTATTATTATTCTTTGATCTTACAAAAACTTTACTTATGCTATCAGGCTCCTGTCTATCTTTAATATCTCCTTGGAGAATAATAGAATATTCTTTACCGTCTCTAGTAAAATTTGTAACCCTTCTTGATCCGAAAATTGTTTCAATGGTTTTGCCTATATCCTCCGTTGAAACTCCAAGGTCAGCAGCTTTCTTTTGATCTATTTTTACATTTAGTTGAGGTTTGTTTAGATCGAAATCATCCTCTATCGAAGTGAGTCCTGGGTTTTTTCTTGCCTCTTTTTTTATGATTTCTTTCCATTCAATAAGTTGATCGTAAGTATTTCCTAAAATAACAAATTGCACAGGGCTCTCAATTCCTCCTGTTCTTATTCCTTGAGGCATAATTGGAAAAGCTAATACACCCGGTACTTTTGAAATTTCCCCAAAAGACTCTCTCATTATTTGAACACCGTGACGATCTCTTTTTTTCCAAGGCTCAAGTAGTACAATAATAAAACCACTATTTACTTGTTTTGCAGATTTACCAAACCCTGGCACTCTCATAATCAATTTTCTGTATTCACCTTTACCTACATTAGGCAATAAAAGACCTTCAATTTCCTCAGCTCTATCCTTCGTAAAATTAAAGCCGGAACCTTGAGGCGCTTTTACGATTACAAAGAACGCACCTCTGTCTTCAGGAGCAATTAATTCTTTTTTTGTAAAATTGAAAAAAAATAAAGTTAAAGCTAATGTAGTTAATAGAAAGATTGTTATCGTTGTTCTTTTTTTGATCCAACCAAGCAAAGATATTTTATATAAATAAGTTAAATTCTTTAAAAATTTCTCAAATTTTAAAACTATTTTTGACTTATTCATATTTTGCTTAAGAAATTTACTCGCCAACATTGGGCTCAAAGATAAAGCCACAAAACTTGATATAATGACAGCGGCTGCAAGTGTGATTGCAGTTTGTGTAAATAGTACACCTGTAATTCCTTTAATAAAAATTAAGGGAACAAAGACAGCAACTAAAACAACTGTTGTAGCGATAATTGCGAATGAAACTTGCTTAGCTCCTTTAAATGCTGCAACAAGAGGGGTGTCCCCTAACTCTATTCTTCTTACAATGTTTTCTAACATTACAATCGCATCATCTACAACAATTCCAATGGCCAACACTAAAGCCATAAGAGTAAAGAGATTGATTGAAAAATCAAAAATATAAATTGCTAAAAAAGTTGAAATTAATGAAACAGGTAAAGCTACCAGAGGAACCACCAGGGCTCTTATATTTCCCAAAAAAAGGTAAATAATTATAGTTACTAGAATTAAAGCAATAAACAGAGTTTTATAAACTTCTTTAATTGCAGCTTTAATATAATTACTTCTATCAAATGATACTTCTAAAGTTGTATTCGGGGGTAAGCTAGGTTTGAGCTCTTTAATTTTCTTTTTAATTCCATCAGCAACAGCAATAGTATTAGCATCTGATTGCTGGTAAATTCCTATTCCTACTACTTGCTTCCCGTTTCCTTTAAATAAAGTACGT
Organism: uncultured Pelagibacteraceae bacterium; assembly: GCA_902615435.1. Taxonomy (GTDB): domain Bacteria; phylum Pseudomonadota; class Alphaproteobacteria; order Pelagibacterales; family Pelagibacteraceae; genus Pelagilacustribacter. The sequence goes on along the minus strand of CACMOZ010000005.1, from coordinate 65,061 downwards.
GTGGACTCTGCACCAAGCTCTACTCTTGCTACATCAGAAAGTGTAATGATTGATCCGTCAGTTGCTCTTTTAAGGGGTAAATTTTTATAATTTTCTAAATTACTGTAGGCTTTATTTAACTTAATAGTAAGATCAATATCTTTTGATTCTATTCTCCCTGCTGGAAATTCTACATTTTCTTTTCTTAGTACATTTTCAACTTCTTCAGTGGTTAAATCTCTTGCAGCGAGTGCAATAGGGTCCAACCAAATCCTTAGTGATAATTCTCTTTGGCCACCTAGTCTAACTCGACCTACCCCATCAACTGTAGAAAATGTATCCGTTAAATACCTATCTGCGTAGTCAGTTAGCTCCAAGTCAGACATAATTTCAGAATTAAAAGATAACCACATTGTTGTACGCATACCTGCACTTTGCTTAAATATTTCTGGTTGTTCAGCTCCTTCTGGTAAGTTATCTAAAACTCTAGATACAGAACTTCTAACATCGTTGGTAACATCATCTAAATCTAAATCAGTTTCAAAAGTTAGAGTAATTCTTGAACTTTCATCTTCACTGAAAGAGTCAATAGTCTCTAATCCTGGAGTTCCTCCAACAAAATCTTCAATTTTTTGTGTAATTTGTGTATCAACTATTTCAGCAGAAGCTCCTCTATATTCAGTTTGAATTGTAACAACTGGTGGCTGCACATCAGGCAATTCATCTGTTGGTATTTCTTGAAAAGTAACTAAACCAAATATTACTAAAACCAAACTCATTACTGAGGCTACAACAGGTCTTTTAATTGAAAGGTCAGTTAAAAACATTTATTTGGTTGAAGTAATAATTTTTATTTTACCTTTATCTCTTACTTTAGAAACACCTTCACTGATCACAAGGTCACCTTCATTTAATCCAGATATAACAGAAACTTTACCAAAATTCCTTTTACCAATTTCAATATTATTCTTTACAGCGGTATCTTCATTTACAGTATAAACGAATGCTGTACTTCCTTGAATTGTTACAGCGCTTTCCGGTACGCCAATTTGATTTTTTTCATCATAAATAATCTTTACAGTCATTAGCTGGCCTGGAATAATTTCAAAATTCGAATTATCGACTATTATTCTTGAAAGAATCGATCTAGTAGAAGGGTCAATACGAGAACTAATTGTTTCTATTTTACCCTTAAAAATTTTTTTGTAAGCAGAACTAGTAACCTCAGCTTTTAGCCCTGTTTTAAGAACACCTACATAATTTTCAGGAACTTTAATATCAATTACAATTTTCTTAAGATCATCAAGTGTAATAATTAAACTTTCTGAACCTAAGACACCTTGAGCTATTTCCCTCTTTCCTACCTTGCCAGCAAAATCTGCTATTAAGCTTCCTCCATCTTTTAATGTAAGTATTTTTTCTCCTTTTTTTACAAATCTATTTTCTAGATTAAGTTTTCCGTTAATGTTGCTTGCTTGAACTCTATAGGCTTTTGAATTCTTAGCAATTGCCGTACCAAAAGTTTCGATACTTTTATAAAAAAGCGATTTTTCAACTGTAGAAACGATTACACCTGGAGCTGGTCTCACGCTAAATTTTTTTTTAAAATGAAGACCTATAAAGTGCCTCGCTGCTATGATTGCAAAAATAGCTATAAAAAAAATTATTAGAAAAGTTTTAATTTTTGATGAAGTTTTCATATTTTTTTTAATCTAATCCGTACTCTGCCCATGATCCGTCGTAGATAATAGGTTTTTTACCACTTATAATAGAATTAGCTAGACCTAAAATGCATGCTGTAACTCCAGAACCACATGTAAAAGCCATTTCTTTTTCAATTGATACTTTTTTTGATTTGAAAATCTCAATTAAGTCCTCTTTTTTTTTTAAAGTTCTATCTTCTCTTAAAAGTTTTTGAAAAGGTAGGTTAATTGATCCTTTAATATTTCCGCTTTTAAGTTCTTTTCGAGGTTCAGGCTGTAAGCCTAAAAATCTTTGCTCTCCTCTGGCGTCTAGTAATTGAAATTTATTATTAGTAATATTTTTGTTTACTTGATCTTTATTTATTACAAGAGATGTATTTTCAACTGCAATGTATTTAGATCTGTCAAAGCTAACTATTTCTTTAGTAGTAGGACGTTTTTCATTTGTCCATTTTTTAAAACCTCCATCTAATACTGAGATAAGTTTTGGGTCATGGCCAAAATACAAAAAAGAGTACCAAACCCTACAAGAACTAAAAACATCTGAGTTGTCATAGACGATTATGTGATCTGAATTAGATATTCCTAAACTAGATACAATCATTTCCCAATCCTCTTTAGACGGAAGCATATGCGGAAGATTAGTTTTTTGATTTGAATTTTTATCTATATCAAAGAATATAGAGTTAATGATATGCTCTGTTTTGTACTCTTCAAATGAATTTCTATTAGCATTTGGAAGATGCCAGCTTGCATCTAAAATTTTTACTTTTTCAATATTCTTATCTAACCAGTCTGTAGTTACTAATTGATTCATTGTCTGTTTTTTTCAATATATTTTTGGTGGTATTCTTCAGCTTTATTGTAGTTTTTAATTTTTGAGATATTTGTCTGAATTTTACCATCTAATTTTTCGTTAAATTCTTTTAAAACTTCCAAAGCGTCTTGCTTCTGCCTTTCATCTTCATAAAAAATCTCACTTCTATATTGAGTTCCAACATCTGGAAATTGCATATCTTTTTGTGTTGGATCATGCATTTTGAAAAATAAATCTAATATTTTTTTAAAAGAAATTTTATTTTCATCAAATGTAAGCCTTACAACTTCTGCATGTCCAGTGTTTCCTGTGCATACTTCTTCGTAGGTTGTTTTCGCGCTACTTCCTCCTGCGTAACCTACTTCGGTCTTTAATATACCTGGTTTGCTTTTAAAGTTTTCCTCAGGTTTCCAAAAACATCCAAGTGCAAGTGTACATTTCTGCATAAGTTATCTAATATATTTTGAAGAAGAAAGGATAGTAAATTGTTAACACAAAATCAAATAGGCGTATTGTACATGGTAGGAAGCGTAATCTGCTTCTCCATTATGGACATCTGTGTAAAATGGTTAGACTATTATCCAGTAGGCCAAGTTCTTTTTTTAAGATTTTTTATAGGATTTATTCCAATATTTTTTATCATACCAAAAGATAAAATATTTTCTTTTTACAAAACCTCACGCCCCGGCCTTCATGCTTTCAGAGCTATAAGTGGAGCCCTTGCAATAATTGCGTTATTTTTGGGACTAAGAGAATTACCTTTAGCCGATGTGGTTTCATTAACATTTGGTGGGCCAATATTCGTTACAATTGCATCAATCTTTTTTTTATCTGAAAAGGTTGGAATAAAAAGATGGTCGGCTGTATTCCTCGGTTTTGTTGGAATGCTATTAATTGTTCAACCAGCATTTATAGATGTAAATTATTTTTACATTACGCCAATTGTATTTTGTATATTTTTTGCCTGTGTAGCTATTAGCGTTAGATCTTTATCTAAAACAGAAGCCAATTATACAATCGCATTTTATTTTACATTACTTTGCACTCTTTTGGGTTTAGGAACAATTTTCTTTAGTGATTGGATAATGCCAACTTTCATAGATTTTGTTTTATTTTTTGTTCTTGGTTTATGTGGAAGTGTAGCCAATTTATTATTAACTCAAAGTTATAGATTAGCAGAAGCTTCGCTTGTAACCCCGATTAAATATTTGAGTTTAGTTTTTGCAATTATTTTTGGATATTTTATCTGGAGCGAAGTTCCAAAAATTTTAACATTGCTCGGAGCTTCTTTAGTTATCGCTAGTTCTTTAATAATTTTTATGAGAGAGAATAAATTAAAAAAACAAATCATTGCTCCCAGAACATGAGCAAGCCTCCTAAATATTGGGCAAAAGCTAAGACAATTTTATCGAAGAAAGATAAAGTGATGAAAAAGCTAATAAACAATTATAAAGATGGAAGTCTCGTAACGCGCAATGATGTCTTTTTTTCATTATGTAAAAGCATAATTGGCCAACAAATCAGTGTTGCTGCTGCGAATTCAGTTTTTTTAAGATTCAAAAAGAAATGTAAAAACAAAATAAACGCAAGAACTGTAAACAAATTATCATTTAGTAGTTTAAAGAGTTGTGGTCTAAGCAAACAAAAGGTTAAAGGTATAAAAGATTTAGCCAAAAGAACATTAAATAAAACTTTTAAGCCCGGTTTGATAAAAAAAATGACTGATGAAGAAGCCATAGAATATTTATCTGATCTAAGACAAATAGGCAGATGGTCAGCAGAAATGATATTGCTTTTTACTTTTAACCGCTCAAATATATGGCCTCTGCAGGATATAGGGCTCCTTAGAGCTATCTCAAACAACTATAATAAGAAATACTTTCCCCCAAAGATATTCCTTGATAAGCTTTATAAAAAATTTACACCCTATTGTTCAGTAGCGACCTGGTATTTATGGCGATCAATAGATAATGAGCCAATACAATACTAAGCACCCTCAATAGTTTGATGGTGTCTAATAGCGTGACCTTTTAATATTTCGTGTGCTTCTTGATATTCTTTCGATTTATAAAATAAATTTGCTTCATCATAAGAAGGAAACTCGATAACGACAGTTCTTGGTGAACTTTCACCTTCGTTAGCAGTAGCTTTTCCACCTCGGATTAGAAATTTGCCTTTATATTTCTCAACTGCGATTTTAGCTTTTACAGCATATTCTTTAAGCTTTTCCTCATTAGTTATATTTTTATAAACACAAACTACGTAACCTTTCATTTACAACTCCTTAAAAATAAACTAACTTTTTTCATGGCAGATAAACTTATCATTGATTGGAAAGAGTATAATCTAATCGTAGAAAAACTTGCAATACAAATTCATCAAAGTGGATTTAAACCTGACATGTTAATCGGTATTATGAGAGGGGGAGCTCCTATAATAGACGTGCTAAGCAGAGTATTTAAACTTAAATGTGCTTATTTAGCTGTAGAGTCTTATTCGGGAAAAGGAACCGAAGATCAACAAGGTGAGTTAGTTTTCTCTCGAGAAATGAGTTCGACAGTCCAAGAAATGAAAGGAAATATTCTATTGTGTGATGATTTATCTGACACAGGAGTTACGTTAAATAAAAGTATTGATTGGCTTAAAAAATATCCTCCATTACAGGGAAATATTCAGTCAATAAAGACAGCTGTACTTTGGAAAAAGAAAGACTCTACATTTGAACCTGATTATTGTGCTCAAAAATTAGATAGTAATCCTTGGATAGTCCAACCATTTGAGCATTATGAAGAAGTTAGAGTAGAAGATTTAATCAGAAAACATCGAAGAAGTTAAAGGGCCAGTTTTAACCGGCCCTAAAATCATTAACCTACGTAAAAGCTTAAAACACTAGCTGCTGCAATTACCCAAATTGCAGGAGAAGTTTTTCCAAATTTACCAGTAAAAATTCTAATTAATGCATAAGCGATGAAAGCTAAAGCAATACCATTACTAATACTATAAGTAAGTGGCATAACAATCATAGCAAGCACAGCAGGACCAGACTCAGCTATATCGTTCCATTCTATATCGGTAATATTTCTTACGAATAAAATAGCCACGTATAATAAGGCCGCTCCATCTATTTCTTTTGGTAAGCTTGTTGCTAAAGGAGCAAAGAATAAACAAGCTAAGAATAAAACACCAATAACTAAAGAAGTCATTCCTGTTCTTCCGCCAGCTTTTACACCTGAACCAGACTCTACATAACTTGTTACAGTCGTTGTACCCATCATAGCTCCTGCAACTGTTCCAACACTGTCTGATAGCATTGCCTTATCTATGTCTTGCACTTTACCTTTTCTATCAACTTTTCCTGCAACATTAGCTACTGAAGTTAATGTTCCAGCTGTATCAAAAAAGTCGATAAATAATAAAGTGAAAACAATTGAAGCCATACCAGCAGTGAATGCAGCTTTAAGATCAAACTCAAATAAGTAAGTCATTGGAGGAATTGATCCCACCACCCCATTAAATTTAGCTAAACCTGTTGCCCATGCAATGATACTAAAAAGTAAAATACCTATTATAATATTTCCTTTTACTTTCATTTTCTCTAGAACAATCATGAAAACGAAAGTTGCACATGCTAGAAGCACTAAAGGATTTTTAATATCACCTAATGTAACTAATGTTACAGGATGATCACCAACTACTCCCATAATCTCCAAACCGATAATTGCTAAGAATAATCCAATACCAGCTCCAATTCCAAGTTTTAAACTTTTTGGAATAGAGTTTATTAACCACGCCCTGATCGGTGTTAATGAAATTGCTAAGAAGATTACTCCAGCAACAAGAACAGCACCTAATGCTGCTTGGGGTGTATAACCTTGTCCAGCAACAACGCCATAGGCAACAAATGCGTTGATACCCATTCCTGGCGCTAATCCTACCGGCCAAGTTTTTCCATGAAATGCCATGATAAAACAAGCTACGGCGGTCGCTAAAATTGTTGCAGTGAATACCGCTCCAAAGTCAAAAAAACCTTTTTCTGTTCCAGCGAATTCACCAGAAAGAATAAAAGGATTTAAGAACATAATGTAAGCCATTGTAAGGAAAGTTGTTACTCCAGCGATTACTTCAGTTCTAAAATTTGTTTTGTGTTTTTTATATTCAAAATATTTATTCAACATCTAAAACCTCCTGTTGATGTTAAATACTCTATATCTATTTCAAAATCTTGATTAATTTGGGCCATTTGACAATTATACAACCTATACTCAATATTTCTGTTTATAAGTTTTAGGTATAGAATCTTTAAATGTTAAAAAAAGTTAAAATATATATTTCATCATTAGTAATTTTTATTATCGTTTCAGCTTGTCAAACGGTTACTGACAAAATTGATCAAACAACAGAGTTAGAGAAAAAAGAATTAAGCAAATGGTTAAATAAATCAGAGGAAGAACTCAAAAATTTTTATGGACAACCTGATAAAGTTGAATTTTTAAAAACCAGAAATAGAAATTATGTTTATTTTACAGAAAAATATAAGATAAAGTGTGAACGTAAATTTGAAGTAAATTCTAAAAATATTGTAGTTGGTTTTAGCAGTAAAAACTGTTTTTAAGTTACTCGCGGAGTATAAACTCCGCAAGTAAGGTAAACTTATTTAATTTCAATAAGTCTTTTTTTCTTTATTTCAGGTATGATTTTTTCACAAGAAATAGTAAGCAAACCATCTTTTAATTCAGCACCATTTACTTTTACATCATCTGCAATTGTAAATGATCTTGCAAAAGATCTTTGCGAAATTCCTCGATGAATAACTTCGTCACCATCTTTTTCTTCTGATCTTTTAACTTCTTTTGTTTTCACTGTTAAAAGATTGTCTTCATATTCAACTTCAACATCGTCTTTATTAAAGCCAGCAACTGCTACTTCAATAGCATACTTATCTTTGCCTGCTTTTCGGATGTTGTATGGCGGATAATTGCTATGTACAGCAAGACTGCCATTACCTAACATTGATTCAAATTGATCAAACATATCGTCGAATCCAATGCTAAAAGGTCTAAGTGAATTAAAGATCGATAGATCCTTACTTGTCATATATCCTCCTTTGTTAGCAAGGTTAATCATTGGCCCCAGTCGGCGACCAACAATTTAGATATGGTAATTGATTTTAAATTTTCAAGGTCTTTAGTTTAAAATTTTTGCAGTCTTTAAAATAAAAGAATACTCTTCGGCTAATTCTGTTATTGCATTATCTCTCCCACTCATACCACCATGACCTGCAGCTTCCATTTTACACTTTAGTAATTGAGTATTGTTATCAGTTTTTACATCTCTAAGTTTTGCAATATATTTTACAGGCTCAGAATAAAGAACACGGTTATCGAATAAAGATGTTGTAATTAACATTGAAGGGTAATCTTTTTTTTCAAGATTATTGTATGGCGCGTAAGAAAGAATATATTCAAAATATTCTTTACTCTTAATAGGGTTTCCCCACATCTCCCATTCTCCAGGAGTTAAAGGTAACTTTTCGTTAAGCATTGTTGTCATAACATCTACAAATGGAACTAAAAGTAACATAGAAAAAAATAAATCAGGCGCCATATTAGCGACAGCACTGCCCGTAAGTCCTCCAGCACTTCCTCCATAAAAACAAACACCCCCTTTATAAGTATATCGTTGTTCAATTAGGTGATTAGCGCAGGCGATGTAATCCAAAAAAGTATTTTTCTTAAATTTTTTTTTCCCCTCTCGATGCCAAATGTCTCCCAAGTCGCCTCCACCTCTTATATGGGCAATAGCAAAAGTGATTCCTCTATCAACAAGACAAAATCTCGAAGCACTAAAAGACGGAGAAATGCTATGTTTATATGCACCATAAGCATAGAGTAGAATTTTTGATTTTCCATCTTGCTTTGAGTCTTTTAATCTTACCAAGCTTATTGGTATCATTCGCCCGTCATGAGACTTAGCTTTTACTCTTTCAACTACATATTTATCAGGATCATGACCCGAAGGAATTTCAGTTTCTTTAACTAATTTTTTTTCTTTTGTTACAATATCGTATTCATAAATTTTTCCAGGAGTAGCCATACTTTCCCAATGAACTCTAATTGTTGTGGTATTAGTATCTTTCTGCATTAAAGACGCGCCTGGAACACCTATAGCCTCATTAGAAATATTTACTTCTTCTTCCTCATTAGTTTTAATGTTCCTTATCAATAATTTTGGAATTGCATCAGTTTTTTCACCTCGTATGATGTAATTATCTAGAAAATCTAGACTGCCAATAACCGTCTCTTTTTTTGAGGGTATAAAAACTTCTAATTTATCGATTGAGTCTGTTTTACATCTAAGAATTTTATAATCCCTAGCATCCTCGTTTGTATGAACATAAAAATATCCTTTCCAGGAGTCTATTGAATACCTAACATCTCTTTTACGCTGTTTAAATAAAACGGGTTTAATTTCATTAGCATTTGATGGGAAAAAATAATCTTCAGTGGTTATATGATCTGAGGTAGAAATAATGAAAAATTTTTCATCAGATGTTAAGCCAATACCACAAGTAAAAGTCTCATCTTTTTCTTCAAATATAAGTTCATCATCTTTAATTGAAGTGCCAATTATGTGTTTAAAAATTTGTCTAGGTCTGTGAAATTTATCTAGTTTAGAATAAAAAAAACTTTTACTATCTAAAGACCATGTTATTCCTCCACTAGTATTTTCAATTACATCAGGTTTATTTTTTCCAGATCTTAGATCTCTAAGATAAATTGTATAGTATTCAGAGCCTTTTAAATCCAGCGAGTAAGCCATGAAATTATCACAGTGGGATATACTTACAGAACCAACACCAAAATATTCAGAACTATAATTCTTTTTTTCAAGGTCACCGTCAAAATAAATTTCTTCTGGTTTTGATCCGTCAATTAACTGTCTTATTCTTTTACCGTAATTTCCCTTGGCCTCAGTCTTTGACCAATAATAATATTTTTTATCTTTATACTTAAGAGAGGTGTCGTCTAATTTAATTTTAGATTTTATCTCTTGAAATAAGTTTTTTTGTAAATCTTTTATGCCTTTAAAATAATCTTCTGTAATCTTATTATTAGCATTAATGTAGTCTTTTACTTCAGGATTAAGTTTATTAGCATCTTTTAACACCTCAAGGATATCGGGCTGATCAACCCAAGCATATTCATCAGATAAGGTTAGATCGTGATACTTTTTCTCACTCTTAATTTTTTTAAGTTTTGGTATACTCATATTTGAAAATTATATGAATTTGTTTCTAATAGGAATTATCATCTTTGTCATTGTTTATTTGTTTTTGAATTGGTTTGCTAGAACTAGTTCCAAAAAAATAGCAACTACTATTAAAAAAATTGCAGTTTATTTTTCATTAATCTTAGCTTTACTTTTAGCTATAGGTGGAAAATATATCTTTTCGCTTCCTTTTCTATTTGTAATTTTAAGTGGACTGAAGATAAAAGGTTTTACAGCCTTACAAATGTTTCAGCTGTGGCGATTAATTCAATTTTTAAAAAATTCTGGAAGATTTTCTCAGGGACAATTCGGCCAAACTCAAGGATCATCAAGTGTAACAAACGATGAAGCTTATAAACTTCTTGGCTTGAAGAGAGGTTGCACCAAAGAAGATGTACTTAAAGCTGCAAATCAACTTCAAAAAAAGATTCACCCGGATATGAATAGAGATGTTAAAACTGAAAGATTAAGTCAACTTGTAAATGAAGCAAAAGAGAAAATAATTAAAACTGATTTTAGTTAACTTAAAAGTTTTATTGTCTCATCAAAAACTTTTTCAAACGAAATTTTATCCGCTCCTAAAGTATTATGTGTTGTGGTTTCCTCTGTTTCACCTTCAGGCACTATTAGGTTGATATTTTTTGAGTATTTTCCATAAGCTTGAACTGGACTATCCATAAATAGGGCTAAACATTTTACATCTAAAGCTGATGAAATATGTAACCAGCCAGTATCATTACCAATATAAAGGTTACAATTTTTGATAATGGGTAACGTTTCACTTATTTTTAAGTCCTTAAATGAAATACAGTTATTTGAAAGTTCAGAGTTAAGGAATTGATTAATTAAGCCATTATCATTTTTACCCGCGGCTAAATAAAATTTTGAAGGAGTTTTTGCATTTATTTTAATACAAAGCTTTATAAAGTTTTTAATATCCCATCTTTTTGTTGGGCCGCTAGCGGATATACCCAAACAGATGTGTTTGAATTCATTAGAAAATTTTTGTTTAGCTTCATTTACTTTATTATCGTTAACTATAAGCTCTGGTTGTGTAGAGACAATTTCTCCTAATTCATTTTCTGTAAAAATTTTAGCAGATGTAACAATATTATCTTTTTTTCTAAATAATGGGTATTGAGAGATATTTTTTATTCCAGCTATTTTAGAAATTAATAAATATCTCAAAGAGCTATTAAAAATAAAAACTTTATCAAACTTTTTTAATTTAAGATCTCCGCTTAATTTTAAGAATCCTGAAAGACCGTCGTGTGATCCAGAATTGTCATTAGTTCGATCTAATTTTATAATTTCTTTAATATGTTTATCTTCAGCTAAAAGTTGACTGGCTCGGGAATTTTCTTTCACTAAAATTGACACAGGTTTTTGATATTTTTTTGAAATTGCATGAATATATGGCAAATAAATAACCATATCTCCCATTCCAATTTTTGGTTGAATTACTAAAACTTTCATTTTTAAATTTAATAATATAACTTAAATAGAATAATTTAGGTAAGATTATGATTAAAAAAGGAGTGTACGCAGCTGGATTAAGCATTCTAAATGCTGATAGGACACTCAATATTGATGCAACAATTAATCATGCAAGTGAAGCTATTCAAAGCGGCTTACATGGAGTTTTCTTTTTTGGCTCAACAGGTCAAAGCCAATTAATTTCAACAAATGAAAAGAGAGAACTCATAGCTAAAATTGCGAGCCATAAATTAAGAAAACAATTTTTTTTAGGAACCGGAAATAACTCTTTACACGAAAATATTGATTTAATTAGGTATGCTATAGAATATGATTTTAGAGAGTTTTTAATCATGCCACCAGCATATTACAAAGGGAATACGGATGAAGGAGTTTATGATTTCTATTCAAGATTAATTACGGCTATTCCTAAAGTAAAAATTATAATTTATAATTTTGAAAAGCTAAGCGGTTACAAATTTTCAGCAGAAATAGTGACTAAGCTTGTAAATGATTTTCCAGAAAATATTATTGGATGTAAAGACTCTAGTTATAATTTATTTGAAAGTTTGAAGTTGCCAAATTTTTTAATGTTTCCAGGATCAGAGGCAAAACTTTTAAAAGGCCTTGAACTTGGTTGTTCTGGTTGTATATCAGCTGTAACTAATGTTACACATTCTTTAGCTAGAAAAGTATTTGATGACTTTGAAAGTAAAGTTTCACAATCTAAAAATAAAAAATTAATTGAAGTTAGAGAGACGTTCGATCAATTTAATTTGATTTCAGCTCTTCACAGTTTTTTGTCAATAAAAGATGAAAAATTTAAGAATATTTTACCACCTCTAGTTTTATTATCTGAGGAAAAACAAAAAGAATTAATAGATAAATTAAATAAGTTGGATTTTTTGATAGAGAAAAATTTGGCTGCATAAATTATGATTTTAGCTAGAATATTTACAAAAATATTTAAAGAAAATGGAATAATTTTAATAGATGCAAAAGGTCAAAAATATATTTGCGGAAACCCTTCAACTGAAAAACCAATTACTTTAAAATTACTTAAAGAGAACTTAAATTGGAAATTATTGTTAGATCCAGAACTTGAATTTCCAGAAGCATATATGAGAAATGAAATTGAAATAGAAAATGCATCGATGAAAGATTTTTTAATGGCACTTATTAAAAATTTAGGTCGAAGTGAAATTTCAACAACAAGTCTAATTACAAAAAAAATATACCAAACATGGAGAACATTAACGAATTTTAATTTACCAGGTAAATCAAAAAAAAATGTTGAACATCATTATGATATTGGTGGAGCTAGAGGTGAAAAGCTTTACGATATTTTTTTAGACAAAACTCATAGATTATATTCGTGCGCATATTGGAAAAATGGCACTAAAACTTTAGAGGAAGCTCAACAAAACAAGATAGATCATATTATAAAAAAACTAGATATAGAAGAAGGACAAAAAATTTTAGAAGTTGGTTGTGGCTGGGGTGGCATGGCTTTTGAAATAGCTAGACAAAAAGGATGTGAAGTAACTGGAATTTCTTTAAGTAAAAATCAAGTAGAATATTGTAAACGTAAAGCAAAAGAGATTAATTTAGATAATCAAGTAAAATTTGAGCTTATCGATTATAGAGAGGTAAAGGGGAAATATGATCGAATTGTTTCTGTAGGAATGTTTGAGCATGTGGGTAGAAAATTTTATAACACCTTTTTTAAATCAATGAATAAACTTCTGAAAGATAACGGGATATTTTTACTGCACACTATAGGAGTAGTAGATAAACCAACAGCTCCTAATAAATTTATCCAAAAGTATATATTTCCTGGAGGTATTTGCCCCTCTTTCAGTCAAATAATAAATCCGATTGAAAAAACTGGTTTAATTGTTGCAGACACTGAAACGTTAATAAGACATTACGACAAAACATTAGAAAGCTGGTTAGAGCGATTTTTAGAAAGAAAAAAAGAAGTGAAAGATTTATTTGATGAAAAATTTGTAAAAATGTGGGAATTTTATATGGCAAGTTGTGCAGCAGCTTTTAGATATAGAGATCTAGTTGTTTTTCAATTACAAATTGTCAAGAATTTTCAATCAGCCCACCGTACAAGAGACTATATATATTCATAAAAAGTGCTATTTAATAAATAGTCAGTATGAAAAAGAGGAAAAAAAAACCTACAAAGGTTAAGAAAAAAAAACAAAAAAAATTCTCAATTCGGAGACTTAGAAAAAGAAGAAAAAAAATAAAAAATAAGAAAATTCGAAAAAGTAAAAAATCAAAAAAACCAGTAAGGAAAAAAATAAGAAGAACTAAAAAAGTAAAATTAAAGAAAAATTTTAAATTAAAGAAACCAAATAAAAACCCTCAAAAAACAAGAGCTATAATTTCAGGCTTATTAAGACTTAATGATAAAGTTAAATCTATATTTAGATTTAATATAAATTTAGATCAAACATTACAGAAATTTTTTACAGGTATTTCCAATAAAGTTTCAGGAATCAAAAAAATTATTCTAGAAGAGCGAGAAAAACAAAAGAAAATAAAACTAAAGCTTATGGAGCAAGAAAAAAAAGATGCTCAAAAAAGATTGCTAGAAAAAGAAAAATTAGCTTTAGAGGCAAAAAGAAGTGAGCTTAAAGAAGAGCAAAAACTTGAAAAAGAAAGAAAACTAGATTTACAACGATTTATAAAATTAGAACAGGCTGAGCTCAGAAAAGAAAGAGCTGAAAAACAAAGGCAATTTTTAGAGCAAATCAAATTGGAGAAAAAAATTGATCTATTTAGAAAAAGAGAAGAATTAGAAATTAAAAATCTTGAAAAATTTGTTTTAAGTCAACAAAGGGAGTCTTACGAAGAAGTTCAACAACGAATTGATAAAATAAAAGAAAAATATAAGTTAATCAGAGAGCAAAAAATAAATGAAGCAATAAGAGAAAGAGTTGCAAGTTTAGGTATTAAAGTAGAAGAAACTGATAACAAAGCAACATTATTAGAAAAAGAGAGAGTTTATAATGAGGAAAGAGAAAAGATCGAATATGCTCTTGAAAGCTTTTACCGATCAGCTCACAGCTTATGCTTTCAATTAAATAAAAAATATATTCCAAAATATTTAAGTATCATCAGATGTATTGATAAAAGATTTGAAACAGGAGAAATTTATATTAAATGGGATGATGCGATCGAAGCTGATTGGTTAATTTTAATTTATATAAAAAATAACTCACCGGATGAGGGAATTATAATTGAAGACAAAACTGATTCTGAAAATCACACAACACATGAATTTCAACCAAATGAAATATTTAAAGCTTCAGATGTAATGGTTGATGCATTGACAAAATTATTAGATAGTGAGAGGAATAAGAGAAAAGTTAGTTAATAAGATCTTTTAATTTTTTAATCTCACCAATTTTGAATATAATTGCCTCTTCTTTTTTGTAACCAAACTTTTCAGCATTTTTCTTAAATCTTACTGGAGGCTCCCAAATAGGTTCCAAACTTAATATTGCTGTACCCCAATGCATTCCTATAACTTTTTTTACCTTTAAGTCTTTCATTAAAGATAAAAGCTCCTCAGGGTTTGCGTGAGCTGTAGATTTATCTTTTACCGGAACAATTGGATAGAAATTATAGGCACCCAAATTTCCAAAACCCAAATCGATAGGACCAAATTTTTTTCCTAATTCTTTATAAAATGGTGCTGGCCCTGTATCACAAGCAAAAAAGATTTTTTTATCTTTGTATTCAATTAAAAAACTTCCCCAAAGTGTTCTATTAGTATTTCCATCTCCCCAAATCCACCGCTTGGACCAGTGTTGACTCGGAAGCATTGTTACTGTGATTTCATCATTAATTTTAATTTTATCAAACCAATCCATTTCTCTAACAGTGTCTTTTTTATATCCATTTTTTGTAAAATACTTACCAAGCTTTAGAGGCACAAGAACTTCAGCATTCTTATAAGGAAAGTTTTTTATTGTACGAATACTCATGTGATCATAATGATTATGTGTCAGCAAAAATAAATCTATTTTAGGAAGTTCTTTTAGTGTCAAAGGAGAATCTATGTATTTCTTAGGGCCAAATATCATAGGTCCATAATTCTTTTCAAAAACTGGATCAGTAATAATTGTAGTGCTTCCAAGTTTGATTATAAAACTTGCATGATCAAGCCACATCACAAAAGAATCAGATTTATACTTTTCAAGATTTTTTAAAACTATCTCCCTATCAATTACGTGTTCAGGTGGATAATCTATCTTAAGTTTTTTCTTTTCTTCTCTAAAAACTTTCCAATTCCATTTAAAATTAGGATCTCTTTTTGGACCACCTTCAAGGTTTCTAAAAGCAAATAACTCACCATCTTTATAAATATGATGGTAAGGTTTTTGGTCCATTGCAAAAAGTTCTATATTAAAAAAAAGAATAATTAGTAGAAACAATGATAATTTTTTCATTATTTCTATTAATATTTTTTTCTAGTTTTGTTGTTAATTTTATTCGCATATTCCTTTATTTTACCCCACTCACTTTTGTTATGTATTTCTTTTTTTTCAGCTTTATAGGATACAAGTAAAGGGAGAATAATAAGAGCTAAAACGATTAAGATACAAGCAATAATAAGGGATAAATTCATACCCCTTATTATCATAAATTATTTTAATTTAAATAACTATTTAGCTGTCCAGACAATTTGACTTATTAATTCTTTTGTCAAAATCTTTTTGAGCCTCTTTGCTTACTAACCAAACATAAGACGATTCTTGTAACTGTTTAGCATCAGCTATTGTACAACGTTTACCAATTTTGACTTTGGCCATGTTTCCACCAGCACAATTTGTCAATAAAAGTAATAAAGATATAATATATAATATTTTCATAATTTAAAAAATAATTAAAGATTCCGTACTTTGCTTGGCATAAATTGGTCAAAAAAAAGAAAAATTTATCTTTGTTGAAATAGAATTGTTTAAAGATTATTGTCAGTTTTATGGCAGAACATATTTACAAAATAAAAGTTTATTATGAAGATACCGATGCTGGAGGTATAGTTTATTATGCTAGATATTTACATTTTATTGAGCGAGCACGAACAGAGATGATTTATGATCATTTTAAGCTTAACCATAGACAGCTTAGGGATCAATTTAACGCAATCTTTGTGGTAAGAGAATGTAATGTTAAATACCTTAAATCCGCAAATTTTGAGGACCATTTACAGGTTAAAACGAAGGTCATAAAAAAATCACCTGTAAGACTTAACTTATTACAAGAAGTTTCTAGAGATGATGAAACACTAGTTACAGCACAGGTTGAATTAGCAGTTATAGATAGCAATGGGTCTGTTAGCAAACTTCCGCAAGATTTATTAGAAAAAATATAAATTTAACCAAAATCAGACAAATCTTTGCCTAAATCTATGGCTAAATTCAAATCAAATTTGCAATTTTAGCATTACTTAAACCACTAAAAATAAACTATAAAAGGCACATGAAATTAAAAGCACTTAAAAAAATTAAAAACAAATCAACTACTAGAAAATTTAGAAGAGTTTCTTTATTCGAGCTTCAAAACTCGCCAAAAGCTTTACTTTTTAGAGCAAGAGCTTAACATCTTTCCCCCATAACTGTTTAGTGGCCTAATCTATATTAGGCCATTGTTTTTAGGGCCATAATTGTTAAATTAATCTGTGATAACTAAGAAACAAAATAACAAAGTAGCCATCATAATGGGATCTGGTGATACCGATTATCCTATAATGAAGGATTGTGAAAAAATCCTTAAAATACTTAAAGTTAAATACCAAACTTCTATAGTAAGTGCTCACCGAACTCCAAAGCGTATGTTTAATTTTGCAGAAACAGCGGAAAAAAATGGATTTGGTGTGATTGTTGCTGGAGCAGGCGGAGCTGCACATTTAGCAGGCATGGTTGCTTCTCTAACCACTCTACCGGTCATAGGTGTTCCTATTGAAAGCAAAAAACTAAAGGGACTTGATAGTTTATTAAGTGTGAATCAAATGCCGAGAGGCGTGGTAGTGGCAACAGTGGCTATCAATGGCGCTTTCAATGCAGGTATTCTTGCTGCTTCAATAATTAGTAACTTTGATGCAAAAGTAAAATCAAATTTAGAAAGATGGAGGAGACTCCAAACTCAATCTATTAAAAAAAAACCAAAATAATAAATGTCTGACATAACTTTAGGGATTATAGGCTCAGGACAATTAGGTTCATTACTTTGCCAGGCAGCTAATAAACTTAGTATAAAAACTGTGGTGATATCTGATGATAAACAAGGTCCTGCTCAAAATTATTCTAATGAATTTATTTATTCTAAATATGATGATGAAAATAAGATAAAAGAATTTATCGATAAAGTTGATATTGCAACCTTTGAATTCGAAAACATCCCAGTTAATATTTTAAAAAAAATAGAATTAAAGAAAAAGGTTTTTCCCAAACCAGAAATAAATAAAATAATTCAAAATAGAAAGTTAGAAAAAACATTCGTAAATGATTTAGGTATTAAAACTACAGATTGGGCTTTTGTTAAAGAAGCTGTAGATGTCGAAAAGAATAAAAACTTATTACCTGGAATTTTAAAGTCAAATACACTTGGTTATGATGGACATGGTCAATTCGTTTTAAACTCCCTTGATGATGTAAAAAAAGATTGGTGTTTTACTGCTGATTACATTTTAGAAAAGAAAGTAGACTTAAAGAAAGAGATATCAGTTGTAATTACAAGATACTTAAATGGTGAGACTTATATTTATGAGCCTATAGAAAATATTCATAAAGACCAAATTTTAAATCATTCGAAAATCCCTGCAGATATAAATAAAGATATCTTTTCTAAAGCACAGAGTAATGCAAAAATTATTGCAGAAAAATTAGGTTATGTTGGAACGATGTGTGTAGAATATTTCATTGACCAAGATGAAAATTTATTAGTTAATGAAATTGCGCCAAGAGTCCATAATTCAGGCCACTTAACAATTAACGCTTTTAGCATCAGTCAATTTGAAAATCATGTAAGAGCAGTATGTGATTTAGGGTTAGAGAAAGTAGAAAAAATTTCTAATGCTGAAATGTTCAATGTCTTAGGAAAAGATATCGAAACTTATAGATCAAAAAAATTTGATAATGATGAGTTCTTTTATGACTATGGAAAAAAATCTATTAAAGATAAAAGAAAAATGGGTCACCTTACGGTTTTAAAAAAATAATTATTTAATCGTTATTCTATGCATAACTCTTCTACAGTTTTTTATTTCACTAGCCATATGCAGAATGCTTAAATTGTCCCAAAGACAGATATCACCTTTAGTCCATTCATATGAAAATATGAACTCTTCTTTGTTTACGTGATCTACTAAATAATTTTTTAAATATTCAGCCTCATCATCTTTTACGTTTTTAATTTTCATTAAATGTCCTGGAGAAATATATAAAGTTTTCTTGCCATCAACCGTAATAACTATTGGATGCTCAGCTTCCATACTCTCTGATGATTTGATGCCCATTTCTTTTTCTCGTTCAAGTCTTGTTACTGCTATTGGACCTGCTGATGAAAAAACTCCAGTAGCATCCTTAATTTTTTCTTTAATATCATCTGGTAATTTGTCGTAAGCATTAAAACCAGATGAGAATATTGTATTACCTTGTCCAACTGGTATCTCCTTACCCATCAACATTGTGTATCTTGGTCTATCTTCAGATAAATAACTTGTGTCTTGGTGAAGCCAACTAGAACCAAAGCTTAAATTTTTATCATCAGGTTTTCTTTCAATTACGTTTATAAATGGGAATTTTTTATCTAGGCCTTTAAGTCTTGGATATACAACAGGTTGACCTATAGTCTTTGCAAAATTTTGATAAGTTTCAGGATCAAGATTTTGTTCTTTAATAAATATCACTCCGAATTGGTTTAAAATCTTTTTAATTTCTGTTGCTTGATCTTGATCTAGGAGTTTTAAATTAATGTCGTTGATATAAGCTCCAACATTATTTTTTCCTGGTGAGATAGATAAATTCATTTAGTTCAAAGGTTTAATTAAAGCAGGGTCGTTATTTACTGGGTTATTAATATCTTTTGATATCTCATGAAACTTTAGTACCGGTGGTTTAATCGAGTTTAAAATTTCCATGGCATCTTTTTTAACATTTAAATAGTTGTTTATTTGACTTTGATTAATAATTAAAGGCTCTCTATGATGAATAGCACTTATTTTTTCAGTTGCCTCTCTAGTAATTAAGCAAAATTGGTTGTTTTGGTAAATAGCTGCAAAAAACATTAGCTCATCATTTTCCTTAGTAAAATAATAAGGAGTTTTAGTTTTATCCTCTCTTTTCCATTCATAATACCCATCTGCAGGCACGATACATCTTGAGGTTTGAATAAGGTTTTTAAATGTAACTTTTTCCATCAATGTTTCTTTTCTAGCATTGATTAGAGGAGAAAACTTATCAAGCTTCTTTGACCAAGCAGGCACTAATCCCCATTCACATAATTCAAGTGCTTTTCCATTTGTATAAGATTTTATGATTGGAAGTTGTTGGGTAGGATGTGCATTATAATTGTCATTATCCTCAACTTTAATATACGTTTTAACGATATCGACTGTTTTAGTAACAGGCTTTCTTATAGTAAATCTTCCGCACATTATTTCCTCTTCTTCTCTCTTTTTAATTTTCTTTTCTCTTTCAAAGTTAATTTAGCCTTTTTCATCACACTTGAATCTTTAAAACTTTTTCCACTATATCTTTTCGACATTAAACCTCCACGATCTCATATTTCTGTTCACCTAGATGATCAACTTTTAGATGGAGTTTATCACCTGCTTGTAAGAATTTTTGTGGTTTTTGCTCCATACCTGTTCCAGCAGGTGTACCCGTCGATATAATAGTGCCAGGTCTTAAAGTTAAATATTTACTAATATGTGAGATTAGATATTTCACTTTAAATATCATATTTTTAGTATTGCCATTTTGTCTGACTTCACCGTTAACACTTAAAGATAAATTAATGTCGTTTACATCTTTAATGTGTTCTTTTGTTACCAAAGCTCCACCTGCTGGAGCACACCAGGACTTACCTAGTGTCCAATGTCCATTACCAATTACTTTTTGAACATGACGATCAGAAATATCATTTAATATAAAATATCCAAAAACATAATCTAATGCTTCATCCTGTGAAACGTTTGATGCTTCTTTTCCTATGACAATAGCAAGCTCGACTTCATAGTCTAATTTTTCTTGTGTTTTTTTCTTTATAATTGGATCAAAAGGTCCTTGGAGACAATCGGGACTTTTATTAAATACTATTGGATAATCTGGAAGTTTAGATCCTGTTTGTTCAGCATGTAGCGAATAATTCAAGCCAATACAAAGAATATTACTTGGCCTATTAATACAAGATCCAATTCGGATATTTTTTTTAATTTCAGGTAGCCCTTCTAAATTAACTTGCTCTAATTTTTTTAAAATATCAAAATTTATAGTTTCAGGATTTAAATCTTCAATATGAGCAGAGAGGTCTCGAATAACATTATTAGCGTCTAAGGCTGCAACTTTTTCATGCCCAATTTCTCCAACTCTTAATAATTTCATGTAATAATTTTAGATAAGAATTATCTATTTTACAAATTTTTTAATTCTTTCTTCTGTGGTTGTATCAGGACCCGAATAAGGAATTTCGTAAGAATTTGTTCTAGTTAAAACGTCAATTCCTTTTGTAAAAATAAAGATAAAGAAAATTATGAAAAATACTGCAAAAATTTTGGCCGGGTTATAATTTCCGGACTGAAAAACACTAATGGGTTGTTCTTGTTTCTTATGGAAAAACTTAAACGTTAAATAAACAGCAATTATTAAACCTATATGAGCCATCACGACCCCAGCCCAACCAAAAATAAAAGATGTTACGCTGAAAACATACAAACTAAAGACAGTTGACCAAACAAATGACAGTACAATTAAAATTTGAAGCCTTACAGATTTTGGCAAGCTTCTTAAGTCATTTTTACTATCATCGAACATAATGTTCGCAGCTTCTGTCATCCAATTTTTAAAGTTTTCCATATGAGTTTTATATACTTTTTAAAATGAAATTTAAATTGTTATAAATTTCGCACTAATTGTCTTACTTTTTTCATATGTTCATCAAATCTTTTTTGCGACATACCAGGAAGGACTTCATAAAATCTTACATATGTTGTTTGCATACCCCCTAATTTAAGCACTCCAGCTTTAATTCTTCTAAAAGGTATGTTTTGAAACCAAGTTTGAATTGAAAACCAATTACCACCATAAGACATTGACATAATAGCCTTTTTATTTTTCATAGCTCCAGCAACTGGATATCCCCAATTACCTACAAGTCTCTTAAATGAAAAAAACCATTTAGGTGCTAAAGTAAGATCGATCCAATTCTCTAAAATTGCAGTAGCTCTTAAATTGTAACATGGTGAAATCATGAACAACACGTCACTTTCTTCTAATCTTTTTCTGTAATTTAAAATTTGATCGTTTGGGCTTGATCCGTCGAAGAATGGAAGTGGTTTTTCATCGTGTAAATTAATTAAATCTATTTTATGATTTAATTTCGTAGCCTCATCTATGAAAGTATCTCTTATGGACGCATTAAAAGATTTTTTAGTATTATGATGTCCGTAAACAATGAAAATTTTTCTAGACATGTTAAGTGTCTATATCATTTTTTTTATCTTTCCAGAAAAAAATTCCACTTCCTATACCAATTGCAATAGCTGAAACTATCCAGGCATATTCCTGTTCGCTGTAAAGAACCAAACCACCAAATACAATAAGAATTATCCCAAGTGTTTTATTATTCATTGACATTTAATACACTTATATTAAAGTTTGACTGTCCATAAGTCATGGAAAAAAAGACTCGGCATTCGCATGCCGGACTCCATAGGGGAGTTGCAAAGCGGTTGAAGAAAGGAGATGTGATGGATAGATTTTCACGTTTGCTTGGTAAGTTCAGCCGAGAAAAGTCAGAGGCTAAACTATCAAGCGCACTTAATAAAAAAACTGAAGCTCCAGAAGCAAATGCTAATGGAACATCGGGTTATTTGATTAAGCAAGGTCCAAATGCAGGGAAAATTCTCAAGCATTTAAAAACTGACCGATCAAAACTTTAACTAATCTTATGGAGTGGGGTTTAAATACCCCACCCAAGTCTTTAATATCTGATTAATGGATAAACAAAATTTCTACGATCTGAGCTTTGATCAATTAAAAAATTTTTTAGTTGATAAAGCAGAAGTAGGTGAAAAAAAAGCTAAGATGCGTGCACAGCAAATGTTTAATGCTGTATATAAAAAAAATATCAAAAGCTTTGATGAACTCACTACTTTTGGACTTGATTTAAGAGATAGAATCAAAAACCTAATAAGTTTAGAGAAGCCTAAAATTATTGACATTCAAAAATCTAAAGATGGAACAATTAAATTCCTACTTGAACTTGCAGATAAAAGAAATGTAGAGACTGTTCTCATTCCAAATAAAACTCAAAGCCGCTATACAATATGTCTTTCTGTGTCAGTAGGTTGTTATTTATCATGTGAATTCTGCGCGACAGCACAAATTTCAAAAAGTCTTGTAAGAAATTTGAGTCCAGGTGAGATTATTTCTCAAATTATTCTATGTAAAGATTATATAAATGATTGGTCAACACAAAAGAAAATTACCAACCAAGTCTTAATGGGAGAGGGAAGCCCATTCTTAAATTTAGATAATGTGAAAATTGCAATTGATAATTCAAAGAATAAAGACGGCTTAGAATATGGAAGAACAAGAATTACAGTTAGTACAGTTGGAGTTGGAATTAAAAAAGACAATATCGATGCAATTGAGTGGGCTGCAAAAGAACTTGATGTTTATTTAGCATGGAGCTTGCATAGCTCAATTCCAAAACATAGATCTGAGATTATGCCTATTAACGAAAAATACTCTATAAGTACTTTAATACCTCAATTAAAAAAATATTATGATAAAACAAAGTTACCTATTTTTATTGAATGGATTTGTTTAGAGGAAAACATGACCGAAGAGCATGCTAAAGAATTGGTTAAGATAATGAAGAAAATTCCATCAAAATTAAATTTAATTGAATTCAATCCACTTGCAAATAAAAGTTTTAAACCTGCTTCACAAGAAAATATAGATAAGTTTTCAAAAATTATACAAAATAATGGTTTCTTATCTCTTTTTAGAAGAAGTAGAGGTAGAGACATAAATGCATCTTGTGGATCTCTAGCTAATAGTAAAGCTATACTTAATGGATAATTTACATATTTTTTTAGGTGCAACAGTTGCTGATGCAGCCACCAGACCTTTGCACTGGGTCTATGATCCAAAAAAATTAAATCAATACATTAAAGGAAAAAAAGAAATTGCCTTTTTAAAAAAAAGTAGAAGTCCATTTTATTCGATCAAAACAGGTAAAGTTTCCGGCTACAATGATGTTGGACAAGTAATGTTTAGAACATTAATTTCAACAAAGAAAAAGTCAGATATTTTAAAAAATTTTAAAAGAAATATTGTCAAAAACTTTGGACCAGGTTCTGCTTATTGGAAGAATTTAAAACTCAGAAAAAAATACAAAAAGATTAAATGGAAAGGGCCCATGAATGGTCCATGGATCCACCAAAACATATTAGAAACTATTCAAAACATTAAAACTAAGAAGAGCACAACTGGAGGCAAAAAGGTAAACGAGTCTGATGGTTATTGCGCCGCTTTACCTTATTTTCTTTATAATAATTCAGAGCCAGACTTAAAAAGAATTATAAAAAGTGTAGCTAATTCTAAAGTAAATGAAACTTATGCGTTAGCAAAATTAGAGATAATAGATCTAGCAATGAAAGGTGAGAAAAGTCCTGTAAATGCTTTTGCAAGAAAGTATGGGAGAAAACGTTATTTCAAAGACGTTGTTGCTAATATTAAAAAGGTTTTAAGATTAAAAAAACATAATCATACAAAAGTTGTAAAGAAATTTGGAAAGGCGTGCAGTTATCCGGGTACGTTCATGGGCTCCATTCATGCCATGATTACCTCTAATAATTATAAATCTGCAATTATTAAAACTATTAAGGCTGGAGGCTGTAATTGTTCAAGGGCTAATTTTGTTGGGGCTTATTTTGCAGCTTATAAAGGTTTTAAAAATATTCCCTCACCTTGGATTAAAAAAACTTTTCCAGCTAAAAATATTTTAAAAAACCTTTACTTATAGGAAAATATTTTAAAAGTTAAAAACTCTCTTCTAGAAAGTTCTTTTTTAAATTTTGGGAATTTTATAGTAATCTTTTTAAGAAACTTAAAATACTCAAACAGCCTCAATATTGATATTGATTTTCTGACTGCAAAAAAAGCACAAGTTCCAATTAAAAAACTTATTATGGAAACACCCATTATTTTTGTTGTTGATGCAAAAATTCCAATTGAGGCACCACCCTTAATTATTCCCCATTTTAATTTCCTTAAATCATCGTCATTTTTAACTTTTGAAAATTTAAAGGCCAAGACAGATATACTAGCTAAAGTAGTAATCGGTTCACCATGAATAAAATTTGAGCTCAAAGAACCTGATGCCATTTCAGCAAATTTTTCTTTTTGTTTTTTTTTCCAGCCAAAATAAATAGCCAAAGGACCTAGAGAAGACGCGAGCAGTTCGTTAAATTCAAAATCTTTAATATCATCGATCCATTTATAAGGTATCTCAACTAGGTTATTGAATTTATCGTTAATAACAACTTTAGTTTTAGTTGTTGTAAGGTGAAGAAAACTAGATATTAAATTAAGGTTCATCATCTACCTCAAAATCATCAGGAATAATATCTGGATCATTTCTCATTTTTAAATTTTCATACTCTTCATAAAGATCTTGTATGAGCTTTTCTTTTCTCTCGTCAAAATCGATAATATTAGGACTATTCTCAATTATCATTTTTGAGGCATTATTTTCATTTTTCCAAATGTCTTCACAGTCTCTTAAAAAATCAGAGCTCCATGGATTTTTAATTTCAAAAGTAGCACCATTTAATGACACCCACAGTATTCTACATAACTCGTTATATTCTTTTAAATCAAGTTTTACCGAACATTTTTTTAAAATTAGATCTAATTCTTCTCTTTTAAAGTTCACTGTGCTTAAGAACCTCTGATTTAATTTTTTTCGAATTTTCAATTAAATTTTTCTTATTTTCTTGGAATAATAAGAAAGGGGAAACATTGGTCTTAATCATGATTAATAATTTTGATTTATCCTTTTTTTCTATTTTACAATAAAGGCACCATTTACAAGCGCTGCTATCTGGCTGCCTTTCAATTCTGACCTCGACTTTATCTGCTGATAAAATTTTCATTAATGAAAAGTCCTACAGTCCTGTTCAAGGTCATATAATACTTGTGGATGAAGATGGCCCTTTCCATAGCAAACAATACAAAGCCTAGTTTTTTCTCTAAAAATTCCAAACTTCCCTAAGGTTATTAATGGAGTCCTAATTATTTCTCTACCTGCACCAAAACAATAAATACATTTAATCTTTGCTA
Organism: uncultured Pelagibacteraceae bacterium; assembly: GCA_902615435.1. Classification (GTDB taxonomy): domain Bacteria; phylum Pseudomonadota; class Alphaproteobacteria; order Pelagibacterales; family Pelagibacteraceae; genus Pelagilacustribacter. The sequence continues at coordinate 39,220 of CACMOZ010000005.1, read as the reverse complement.
TCATTTCTACTCCTTAGAAAATTATCAATTAGAAAACTTATTATTAAGATGTATGAAACAAACAAAATTACACCACCACCTCTTACTAAATCAAAGATTTCATATTTAATTCCAAGAGTTAAAAAAATAATACCTGAAATATTAAATAGAAAAGCAAATGGAGCGCAAAATCTTGGAGTTATTCTGAAAGTCCAAATATTCCACATTGCTATGAAAAGTAAAGTTGTAGCTGCTATCCTCATAGCTAAGAGGGGAATTTCATATTGCATTAGTTTAACCTCTTATTTGCAGATTTAGATATTTTGGAAAAATCTTTAGCGAATTTTTTTCTAAGTTTTACTGAATCTTTATCATCCCAATTTTCTACAGCTGTAATGAAATCTTCATCACCTATTTCATCATTTAATAAATTGTCATCAAATTTAAACTGAACAGCTAAAGGAAAATTTAGAACCTGTCCACCTACAATAGATTGGCCATTAGCCAACGAAGGTAATTGATTAACATCCTCAGCATCGTAATGCTCGGAGGTTTCTCTAACAAACCTCTGATCTTTTTGATTTTTCTTTCTAAAGCTAAAATGGCTATTACATTGAGAAGCAATCGTTTCATCCAACCTAGATGGTCTTTGACTTACAATCATTATTCCAGTCGAGAACTTTCTACCCTCAGCAGCAAATTTTCTGAAAGTATCTACTGTTGGAAGATTATCTTTATTCTCTGATCTTGATGGAATTAGAGTATGCCCTTCCTCTAAAATACTTAAAAAAGGTGGAATTTGTTGTTCGACCTCTTGACGGTGTTTAAATAAAGTCTCTGAAAGTATAGAAACAATAGCACTTGCTGGAAGAGTCTCGTATCCTCTCAGATATAAGATACTTAATTGACCTTTTGAAATAATTTTTTCTGGCTCAGTATTAGCATCTGGCAATTTCTCAAAATCATAATATTTGGACATTCTTTGTCTATGTCTAGCATTTGTATTTTCCATATTTACAAGCTTTTTAACTACTTGATTAAGACTTCTATTTACAACAAACATTGTTGCAGGTTTTATATGTGGCATTGAACTTGAGCCACTAGACTTTGAATTTTTTGAGTCTAACAAACCCTTAGAGAAAGAGATCAGACTATTTAAAAATTTAATTATACTACTCTCATCAAATTTTACTTTATTGAGAAGGGTATTAAGATAATCATTTTGTGGCTCTGTTAATGGTTTTCCTAATTTATTTATCAAAGTATAAATAATTTCTTTATCTTCTGCTTTAACAGACAAACTTGGATAAAATAACTTTATTTTGTTATTTGGAAATAAATTTTGTTTTTTAACAAATCCTAAATAATCTCCATGCATATCATAAACCAACATAGGGAAATATAATTTCATAAGTTCTGCAATTATTCTTCTTACACCAACAGTTTTACCTGAACCTGACATCCCAGTTATGAGGACGTGTCTCGATACAAGATTATCAGCATCTATGTTAATATTTACATTATCTCGAGCTAATAATGTTCCAATGTGAATAGGGTGTTTGGAATTTAAATCTGAAACAAGCAATTTTTCAACATCAGCACTACTAGGGTAACTTACAGAACTAGCTGGTTTAACAGGATATACCATTGGGAGAAGTTTTTGGCTTTCAGAATTTTTATTTGTATATCCTAAAATATTAACCTTACATATAAGTTCATTTTGAGAGTCGGGTAATGGCGTATCTTCAATATTTATTTTTTGTAGGGCCATTTCCTGAGCAACTTGTCGTGGGAACCACCCATTAGAACAATTGATGCTAGCAATTTTTCCCCAAACATTTACCTTGATAACTCTTCCATTTCCATCAGGAATACTTGTCTCTGTCGTTACCATATCATTTTTTTTGGCTTTAAAACTTCTAAGCATAAAATCATAGCCATTGATATGTGTTTCACCTAAAACTATTCCTATGTTTTCAAAAGTTTTATTTTTCAATTCTTGCTCCTGTGTTTTTTGGTCGATTTGACCATGTCCTATTTTTATTAGTGATGTATTTAAGTATTAGTGAATTAGGATTCTTTTGGTTGCTTTTTATAAAATCATTTAAAGCATGAGATTGCCATTGTTTCTTATTAGCTTTATTCCACCACTGAGGAATTTTGACTAGTTTGTCTACAATATGAAGACCAACAGGGTAAGAGTACGAAGGCAATAATTTACTTATCGCTAAAATATAACTAAAATCATTAATTAGATTTTTAGGGTAATTATAGGTCTCAATTCTTATAGGGGATTGAAAATCATTAACTTTAATAAAACCTACAAATACATTTGGATACTCTATGATTTTCTCATCCCATCTTGATTTTTGAATAATTTTAGATCCATAAAATTGTTTTTGTATTTCTAGAGGTTTCAAGGCTTGATTTTTCTCAAGTATAATTTCAAATATATTATTGTCTGTAATTCTATACTCTTTAATTACATTAATAGTTTCGTCATAATCTTTTTGAGAAATTATCCCTTTATTTTTGAAAGCATAAAGTAGATTTCTTGAGTAGGATGATGAAATTGCCGTTTCAAGAACACCATAAATAGGATAAGAAGCATTTTTTATCAATTTAATACACTCAAGGTAAACGTTAATAAAATGTCTATCATCTATATTTAAGTTTTTTTTATATGTAGGAATAATTTTTTGAACAGCTAAGTTTGTAAAAGGAGGAAAACCTTCTTGCACAAATGGGGTAAGGACAGCTTGGATTGGGCCATGTAAAAAACATAAATCAATCCTTCTTTTTGTAATTATATGATTAACTAGTTCAGCAGCCTCAATAATAATTCTCGCTGCATCTTTTTTCTTAGTGAGCATTAATGACTCAAATAATTCATCTTCAATAGAATCATATAAGTCATTTTTTCTATCAAATAAATTCAAAACAACATTTGTATAATGTTCAAACAATTCCTCTTTTAAGTGTTTATTGACGATGTAGCTTCCTGATCTGATAGCTAAGGGAGACGAATTAAAAAGATTATTTCTAGCCAAACCACCATCTACAAATGCAACAGTCTTTTTTTTTGCTTTTGGCCAAAATTCTGAAGGATTATACTGAAGATCAATTATTAAATTTTCGTGTTTAAGTAAATTATGAATAGTATTACAAACATTAAGCATTACATTCATATATTTTGATTGTCTTTGTGATGAATTCACGGAGAAATCCATACATTTTAAAAATAGATTATTATCAAATTTATTTATTTTTTCCATTAATGTACCTTTCTTAAATTAGGTTTGACATAATATTCAATTTTTTTTCCTCTATTACTAATTCTAAAAATTATTGGTTTCTTAAATCTTCTGTGAAATCTTTTAGTTAAACTTGCCATAAATGATTTGCACCATTTATGATGACGAAAACTTCTTACAAAAACTTTTTTATATTTTCGAGATGAGCTGGTGTCGAAAGAAGATCGAGAACCGTATGAAAGGAGAGAAGAAAGTTTCCCAACCTTAAGAGCCGTTACCGGTACCCTAACCCAGCTCACACTCGAGCCATAATACCTCCTATTGTTATGTTTAAAGTTTACGTACATACCTATTTATTTAACCGCTATTTTTTATTTTTAAATTTTTTTTACAAAAAGAAATAAAATTTTCTTTAATAATTTTTTCTTTTTGATTTAATGCTTGGGGAGATTTACCTACTTCTTTAGATAACTCATTAAGTTTAATGTAATTATATTTTTCATTAAATATTCTTGAGTTAAAAATTTTGATATCATTTGATTTTAATGTCGTTTTGAAAATGATAGATTGTAATTTTATAAAATTTTCTTCTTGATTTTTTTTCGTTTCCTCTTCAGGTGATAGAGCAGGTTCTAAAAAAGTATTCTTATCTTCAATATTTTTGAAAATACAACCCTGATCTGATTCTAATGAAGCTTGCTCATGATGTAAATTATATAATAAATTAAACTTCCGTTTCCCTTTTTCATTAGTGAGATCAAAATGTTTACAAATTTTATCAATTTGTTTATCAGATAATTCATGAGTATTTGATTTATATTTTTCCGTTTTAATTGCTGAATGAATTAATTCATTTTCATCGGAGGAATTTAGCCCTCTATCTTTATTTTTAACCGTTTTACTAATAAGTGATAAATTAATTTCTATTTTACTTTTAAGTTCAATGTATGAGGCATTAATATTATCAAAATTAAATGAAGTAGAGTCTTTGTCAAAATTTCTTATAGTTTTTATGAAGATCTCAAATAAGGCCATCAAAGTATCCTCGTTAAACAAGTCTTTAAACTTTAGATGTTGATTGTACTTGCTTGTGATGCACTTATAGATAAAGGAATTTTTTGTTTTAGATTTAAGTTCTTTGAGCTCTTTTTTGCTAGGATATATTTCTGTGGTACCATTAGCTAAGCTTTTCTTGCTGATAAATTGCAGCAAGTGATTTAAACATTTAGTTTCTGCGTCTAAAACGGTTTTTAGCCCGGAAGGGGTAATTCTGGTATCTATAATAAGACTATTTTGGCCCGCCAGCTGACCATATGCATTTCTCATAAAATGCTGGCTAGTCTTAGATACTTATATAACCGCTAATTTTTTTTTTTCAAGAAAGAATTCTGTTCAACCTTGAATTGAACTCTCAACACTATATTCTGGCAGAAACCTTGTCCAATCTGTTAATTGTTGGTCAGTTTCTCGCCTATCTAAACAAACAAAACTATAACCAGAACTATTATCCAGTTTCTTATCTTGTTTGATAAAGTTTATGCCTTTTCCGTTATCAATTATTTTTCGAAATCCATTATAGTGAAATCTTAGACCTCTAGGCTTATAAAATTCAAGTTTTTCATGTTTTCTCTCTAAAATTTTAAATTTCTTCTTAAATTTTTGATTTTCTTTGAAAAACACCTTTTCTAGGTATTTTTCTAAGTCGCCTGCAAAATTATATCCCTCCAGATCTGAAGTTTGATTACTTAGAGATTCAAATGTTTTATTTAAATCATATTCAACAGATGTATAAGTCGTCACTTCTAGATCAGAAGTTTTAAAGTTAGCTTTCTCAATAAGTTCGTAAAGAAACTCTAAAGTAATCTTGTATCTTTTGTCTTTTGGCAGGGCAAATTTTAATCTCCTATTTGTTTTAAAATACTCTATATCTTCAACTTTCGAATCATCGACAAGTCGTTGAGCAATATAAGGATCAAAAATTTCAATTCGATTTGAATATCTTATTAAAGATGAAAGTAATGTTTCAAGCTTTTGTTTAGTCAACTTATTAAAATAATAAGTAGAGCTAAATTTCTGAATTTTCTTTTTAATTTTATTCTTTGATAAATAAATGTCAGTTTTTTCCTCATTAATTTCAAAATCTTCCAAATTACATTTTTTTAAGGTTTGACCAGACATTAAAAATTCAATTAAGATGCGTTTTGGATCTCCGTCAGGAAGAATTTTATATTGCTCTTTTAAAGTTTGAATGTTTGAACTCAAGTTTTCTAACTTATAAAAAATTTGAGGTTCTTTTTTTATCTCTTTAATTAAATCATTTAAATCTTTATATTCTTCATTATCAAAATAATCATTTAATATATATACAGCGTTAATCATTAAATAAGATCTAGTCTTTCAACAAAGAAACCATCTTTCCATGGTTCTGTAAAAACCCCTCTTTCATTTATTTCTAAATCTTGAATTTTTGAATTTCCATTTTCCATATAGACATATTTTACACTTACATCTCGGTTGGATATTTTTTTATCTCTAATTGCTTTTAACACTCCCAAAAGTAGATTTTCGCTGTGTGACTCAATAATTATTTGATTATTATTTTTCTCATTTGTTGAATTAATGAATAAATCTGACAATGCTGCTTGTAATCTTGGATGAGCTCTTCTTTCTGGCTCCTCAAAAATTAGTATATTATCTTTTGAAGCAACTAACTGACTAAGAATAGGCAATATATTCTCAGCTCCGAGACCTCCGGATCTTAAATTAACTTCAAAATTATCTTTTTCAAATTTAATTTCTTTGCTTCCATTTTGTAAAATTTTTACATTAACTTTAAAATCAAAACCAAATTCTTTTAACCATTTATTTAAAGTTTTAGTATTAGACTCAACAACTTGGTGTAAATTTTCATAGCTATACCCAACAAAGTTATCAATAGGGTTTGGAGCTTGATTAAATATAAGAGGTATTTCTTTTATACCTGAAAAAATGTAAGTGTTATTCAAAGTATTGTTAATATATCCAGCACAATTTTTAAACATTTCGTCTACGCTCAGAATTTTCTGCATAATTTCATCTCTATCATTAAAAATTGCAAGCTGTTTATTGTTTGGCGCAAAGATTTCATTTAATCTTGGTGAGAGTCTCTCACTGTTTAGATCTGAAATATTAAAACATAACCAACCAATAAAATCTGGTCTACTATTGTAATTCTTTTTCATTAATTCCGAATCTCCTTTTTCTCCAAGTAATAAATTTTCTTCAAAATAACGTTCAAAATAAATTCTATTATTTTTGTACAAAAATTTGTTATGATTAATTGAGTCTTTCTCGCAATAATCTAAAAATTGATTAAAACTAACACTCTTATTTTTTAAAAACTTTTCGTGACTTTTCTGGTCATCCAGTAAATACCAATAAAGCGCTGGAACATATTTTTTATTACGTTGTGGGAGAGAAAAATAGGAGCCCGCTTTGTCTTTAAGAAACTCTAAATCTCTTAAATCTTTCTCAGTTTTTTTCTCCTTTTTTTTTAAAACTGCCTCTTCATTAAAAATTTTAGATAACTCTTTATTTACTAATATTATTTCATTGAATCGATGGAAAAGCTTATCTTGGTGCTTTAAAAATCCATCATATAACTCTTTATAAGCGCCCTTGTTTTTATTAAACGTGATTCTAGAGTTATAAAAAGTTTGAATTTTTTTATTCACGAAATTCTTTGAAACGTTCAAGTCATTCTGGATTTCTATGAACTTTTCTGAATTGTCAGATGGTGAATATAATTCTACCGTTTCGGGAAGTACTTGAAAATTTTCTTTTTGTACAAATTTTTTTTTAATTGCTCGAGTTGATGTCTCAGAATCTTTTTCGTCCATATTAATAGAGGAGCACTCAAGGCCTATTTTGATCCAAGCACCTTTTTTTGGAATACCAGGGGCGTTACTATTTAAAGTTCCAAAATCGATTGTGCTTGGATCTCCAGTTTTCTCATTTAATAAAATATCCACATTATTTTGAGACGATTGTTTTAGTAATTGTATAGCCTTTATAAGTGTACTTTTCCCTGAAGAATTTTTTCCGTAAAGTAGCGTCAGTTTTCTACCAAAATTTAAGGTTGTAGGATCCTTATAAGATCTAAAATTTTCAAGATATAATTTAGACAGATAATAACTCATTTAATTTCTTTAAAAAAATATTCTTACGGTTATAACATATAATATGGAAACATATTTGATATTATTATCTACTTCAACAGTTGTTTTATTATCGGCAGTTATATTTTTCTTGTACAAACAAAATAAAAGTAATCAAAATAATAATTCAGAAGATCAAAAACAATTTCAGCAAGATTTTGAAAGTTTTAAAAATTCGGTAAACACGCAAATGTCAAATATGGCTGGATCTTTTAACAGCCTTTCTCAAGGAGTGACAAGAGACACAACAAAAACTCTTACTCAAGTTGATGAGAAGATAAATCAATTTAATCAGTCAGTTGAAGAAATAAATAAAAAACAACAAGAATTTTCAAAAGTTTTATCAGGAGTGAAAAAATATGGAACACTTGCAGAATACTCTTTAGAGGCATTAATTAAAGATTTACTTCCTCCAAATCAATATATTGCTAATGCAAAAATGAGACCTGAAGAAGACAGAACAAAAGTAGAATTTGCTGTAAGATTACAAAATGACGTTCTTTGCCCAATAGATAGTCACTGGCCAATTGAAAAACTAAAGGCGGTTGAAGATGCTTTTAATTCTCAAGATAAAAAAATGTTATCTGATGCAAGGTCTAAATTAGCCTCAGCTATTAGAATTAAAGCAAGAAAAATAATGGAGCTTTATATTTCACCACCAAAGACAACTGATTTTGGTATTCTATACTTACCAACTGAGGGATTATACTCTGAGCTTACAAGCTACAGAGATCCAATTACTAAAACATTACTAATTGAAGAATTAAGACAGAATTATAAAATTACTTTAGCAGGACCTAATGTTCTATGCTCAATGATACAAGCTTTTCATCTTGGATTTCAAACACTTAAAATTCAAAAGCACGCAAAACAGATATATATTGATCTTACTAAAATATCCTCAAGGTTTGAAAAACATTTTATGGGTGTGGCACAACTTAGATCACATTTACAAGATGCTTTAGACGAAGTTGACAACTTTGGTAAAGATGCAAGATCTATTAAAAATACATTAGAAAATATTAAAGACCCAGATAATGTAAAAGACTCAATAAAAGAAAATCCAGAAAAAGTAAAAGTAATCAAATAAATTAATGGCCAACTTTGTATTTTACGATTTTGAGACCAGCTCATCTAATAAATACTGGGGTCAGATAATTCAGATTGGTGCTGTTTTAACCAATGATAATCTTGATGAACTAGATAGGTTTGATGCTAGATGCAGGTTAAGTCCAGGAATTATTCCTGAAGCTATGGCACTGATCGTAAATAAATCGTCACCTCAGATGTTAAAGAATTCAAATTTATCTCACTATGAGATGATCAGACAATTTGTTGAAACTTTAAAAAGATGGGGAAAAGCTACTTACATAGGATTCAACTCAATAGAATTCGACGAAGAGTTTCTAAGGTGCACTTTATTTCAAACTTTAGAGTATCCTTACATCACAAGCACGAATGGAAACACTAGAGGAGACATTCTGAGTTTAGCTAGAGCTGCTAATTTGTATTACCCAAACACTTTAAAAAACTCTGTTAACGAAAAAGGTAATGATGTTTATAAATTAGATCAAATGGCGCCTTTAAACGGCATTGAACATGGTGATGCTCATAGTGCAATTGGCGATGTTATGGCAACAGTAGGAATAGCTAAAATTATTTCTAAAAAAGCACCTAACGTTTGGAAAGCAAGCATGTTAACTATGGATAAAACTCAATCATTAGAAATAATTAAAAAAGAACTTTTCTTTTGCACAAATGAATACTTTTATGGACGTAGCAGACCATATGTACAAACTTTTGTGTGTCAGCACCCTCAATATCAATGGCCGTTATGTTTTGATTTAAGACATGATCCAATACCTTACTTAAGCATGCCATTAAAGGAATTAGAAGCTGTAATGAAAAAACAACCAAAGTTTATTAGAACCGTAAGACATAATAAACATCCAGTAATAATGAACCCAACTTATGGAGATAATTTCGATGAATATAAAATTATAGGTTTGTCTAAATTAGAAGCTAGGGCACAATTAGTAAGAGAAAATAATGAATTCGCTAAAAAAATACAATCTATAAAACGTTCAGAAGTAGAGGAAAAAGAACAAACCAAATCTCAAGAAGATTTATACAATGAGGAAAGTATTTACGCTAAATTTACAACAGCAGAGGACAATAAAGTAATGCCTGAATTCCATTCTGTTGAGTGGGATAAAAAGTTGAGTGTGATTTCTAAATTTAAAGATGAGCGTCTTCAATATTTTGGAAAAAAACTTCTCTATATGGAAAAACCTGAATTATTAAGCAAAGAAGAATATAATTTAATACATAAAGACATTGCAAAGAAACTATTAAGCACAAACAATGAAAAATGGAATACAATACCAAGAACTTACTCAGAGATTGATACTTTAAGGGCAAAATTTGAAAAACAAGATGATAAAGAAAAATTAAAAATTTTAGATGATATTAACGCGTACGTTGAAGATTTAGAAAAACATTACTCATCTGCATAGTTGACAAAAAATTTAAAATACTTATTTAAGGTGTATGGCATTTAAAAATTCTACAGACGAAAAATTTCAAGATCAGATTAATGGAAGTAAATTAAATCTAATTCAATTTTCAGCAAGTTGGTGCGGACCATGCCAGCAATTAAAACCAATTATAGAAAAGATTTCTAACGACATGGCTGATAAAATTGACTGTTATTATCATGATATAGAAAGCCAACCTAACGAACCTACCAAGTATTCAGTAAGAGGTGTGCCTACTGTGCTTTTATTCAAGGATGGAAAGCTTGTGGGTACTAAAGTTGGAGCTACAAGTGAAAAAGATATGCTAGAGTTTATCCAGCCTCACATCTAATTTTTATTTAGTATATTTCCAACATTATAAAGTGAACCTATACAATTTATTATCTTTTTTTCCGATGAGGTTATCTTATTAATTGCCTGACTAAAATTATTAGCTCTTTCCGAATTAAATTGATTTTTTTTTGCTATAGCTTCTAAATCTTTAGCAGACATACAATTCTTCTCATTTTCAATAGGTATAGTTATTATCTTTTTAAAAATTCCTTTAAATTGTTTGATGAACAAATCAGGCTCTTTATTTTTCATCATTGCCCAAACAGCATATTTAGGTACTTTTATATTTTTTAAATAATCAGCGAGATTTTTGGCATCAGCCTCTGCATGAGCACCATCTAGTAAAATCTGCTCATTTTTATGAAGTCTATTTTTTATCTTCCCACTTTTTAAATACTGAAACCTTCCTTCAAATAAAATATTCGGAATGGTCCTTTCAATAACCTCTTTATCAATTTTTAAATTAAGAGCTATTTTGATTGCATGACAAAGATTTTCTAACAATCCCTTTGAATGGACATTTTTAGTGTTAAGCTTAATTTTATTTTTTTTGTCTTTATAAAAAAAGTGTTTATCTTTTTTTATTAATTTCCATGAATTTGGATAATTTATCTTACTTTTATTCTTTTTGAGGTTTCTTTTAATTTTTCTTAAAACATCTGGTCTTTGTTTGCCAACATAAATCTCAGTAAAATTACTTAAAAAACCCACTTTTTGATAAACAACTTCATCTAATGTCTTTTTTTTTAGAAAATTTAAATGTTGCTTATTAATATTGACAATTATTTGTGCCAAAGGAAAATCAAATACGTTAGTTGAGTCTTTAGCAAATAATGCACCTGCTTCTACTAGATGATAATTAGTATTTTGTTTTGAAGCGTTGAGTATATAAACAACTGTAAGAACCTCAAAAATAGTAAGTGGAACTTTTAATTTTGCGATGAGTAGGATGGATTGTCTTATTTCTTGATGAGTTAGATATCTATTGCCCATCCAAAATCGTTCCTTAATGTCTTTTAATGATGGCGAGATGTAAGCTGATGTTATTTGCTTATTTGCTTCAATGAAAGACTTAACAGAATACAAGGTGGTAAATTTTCCACTAGAGCCTATAAAGTTAATAACATTATTTAGCTTTCTTTCTGGATGACCTAATCTTTTAAGAACTAATTTAATTCTCTTTAATTCAAAATTAATATTTTTTTTAAAAAGCTTGTGATTAGCTAGCTGTTTGTAGAGACTTATCGACTGTGACATTCGAGTCTTGTTTAACTTGAGCCTCTGATTTTTTCAATAGAACATTTAGTAGTGTTCCAATAGTTGAATTTAAATACTGTCTTTCGACAACTAAATCAATACCACCATGATCTTTAACATATTCAGCTGTTTGAAACTCTTCAGGTAAAGTCTCTCTGACTGTATCTTGGATTACACGTCTGCCTGCAAACCCAATTGTTGCCTTAGGTTCTGCAATCAAGATATCACCTAACATTGCCCAAGAGGCTGTCACGCCACCTGTAGTTGGATCAGTTAAAACTACCACAAAAGGAATATTTTTTTTCTTCAATTCATTTACAGCTAATGCCGTTCTAGACATTTGCATCAGAGCGATTGACGACTCCATCATTCTTTGCCCACCTGAACAACTAAAAAATATGTAAGGAGCTCTATTTTCAATAGCATGTTGTGCACCAGCAATAAATGCTTCGCCCGATGCTGCACCAAACGACCCACCAATAAACCTAAAATCTTGTGATCCTGCTACAATGTCAATGTCTTGAATTTTTCCTTTAGCAATTAAAACTGCATCATCTTGACCTGTTAATTTTCGAGCAGCTTTTAATCGATCAGTATATTTTTTTTTGTCTTGAAAATTTAAAGGATCATCTTTTGGCAATGGTGTTTCAATTATTTCATATTCTCTATTATCAAAAAAAGTTTCAAATCTTTCTCTACATGTTAATTTGTGGTGTGCACCGCATTTAGGACAAACTTTTTGGTTGGAGTTTAAATCTTCAGTATAAATTAAGTTTTTACATCCACATGTTGTCCAAAGATTTTCCTCAATTTTTGATGATCTCTTTTCAAAAAGAGACTTTATTTTTGGTTTAATAAATTTTGTAATCCAATTCATAAAATTTTTTTTTTAAGATTGTACACAACTTTATCTAACTTTGTGACAGGATTTTGTCCCATTTTGAGTGAATTCGTTATTGTTTTACACAACATACTACCTACTACTAGTCCATTCGCTGATTTCAGTGAGGAAATCGTTTTATCTGTAATTCCAAATCCAATTACAAGGTTTTTTTTAGGATTGATTCTTTTGATCATGCTATAATTCTCTAGAATTTTCTTAGGCGAAACTTTAAGCTTTCCCCCAGTAGTTGACAACATTGATATGTAATAGATCATATCATGAGAGTCTTTGATGATCTTTTTCATTCTGTCTCTAGATGTAGTTGGAGATAAAAGTTGTATAAAATTTATTGACTTTCTTTTACACTTATCGGCAAAGCTTTTATTTTCAGGATAAGGTAGATCAACTATAATTAAACCATCTACACCTGAAGATTTACAGCTTCTTAAAAAATTGTTTTCACCATTTTGGTAAATTAGGTTGAAGTAGCCCATTAGAATAATTGGCTTATGAGGATTAATTTTTTTAAATTTTTTTACAATTTGAAAAACATCTTTTAATTTAATTCCATTTTTAAGAGCTCGATGCGAGCTGCCTTGTATTTGTCCGCCGTCTGCTATCGGAGTGTTGTGTGCAAAACCAAGCTCTAAAATATCAGCATGTTTGGAAATTTTGTTTAAAATTTTGAAAGAGTTGTTTTTAGTATTATCTCCAGCAACAGTATAGGTAATCAAAGCTGGTCTTTTTTCTTTTCTACAGTTTTTAAAAGCTAAAGCAATTTTCGACTTCATCTTACGTAAGATCCTAATCTTTGTTTAATTATATCTTTATCTTTAAGACTGTCACCGCAAGAATTTACAATAATAATCTCAGATGAATCTAATTTTGGAGCTAATTTAATTGCTTCCGCAAATGCATGAGAAGGTTCAAGCGAAGGTGAAATATTTTCAAGTTTTGAGACTAATTGATATGCTTCAAGTGCTTCCTCATCACTCGCAGAAGTATATTTAGCTCTTTTTACGTCTTTAAGAAAACAATGTAGAGGAGAAATTCCTGGGTAATCAAGTCCTGCAGATATTGACTCTGTAGAACCTATTTGACCTTCTTTATCTTGAATCACATATTGTGCAGCTCCATGAAGAATACCAATTTTAGATCCATTAGTTAATGGGGCAGCATGCAGATTACTTTTTTTTGGACCTCCTGCTTCCACTCCAATGAATTGGGCTTGAGTATCCATAAATTCATTCCAGAATCCAGCTGCTGAGCTACCTCCTCCAACACAATTAATTAATTTTAATTTATCAGGTATCTTTCCGAATTCTTCTCTTACTTGATTAATTAGTTCTCTAGAAATTTGAGCTGTACTCCAAGCACAAATCTTAATAAATATATTTGGCCCAACCGTTGAACCAACACACATATGTGTCGTATCGCAATTTGAAACCCAATATCTCATACATTCACTTACAGCGTCCACAAGTGTTTGACTTCCGGTTGTAACAGGAACTATTTCTGCCCTATTTTTTTTCATTGCCTCAACGTTAGGTCTTTGCCTTTTAATATCTTTTGCTCCCATAAAAATTTTACATTTGAGACCAAATTTTTTTGCAGCCATTGAAAGCATCTTCCCTGCATATCCTGCACCTGTATCACCAACAATATATTTTTTACCCGCTTTTTTCGCGATAAGACAATGAACAGTGGCGTTATAGATTTTGTGAGCTCCACCATTTGCTTCAGATACAACTTTTGCATAAATTTGTGCCCCTCCTAAATGATCAGATAAATTTTCTAATTTAATAAAAGGTGTTGGTGCTCCCACGTATGTGGTAAAAAAATGATCTCTCTCTTTTAAGAATTTTTTATCTTTTCTTAGTCTAGCAAATAATTTTGTTAGATCATCAATAGGTTTTTTTAAAGTTTCTGGTATAAAATTACCACCAAACTTTCCTCCGTACATAAAGTTTTTATCATGTTGGTCAATGAGTGGTACGTTTTTTTTAATTTTTAAGCCCATTAATTTTATTTATAAATTTTTTAATTTTAAGGTGATCTTTGTACCCTAATTCACTTTCTAAACTAGATGATAAATCAAAAAAATTAACCCCTAATTTGTTTATATTTTCAACATTATTTTCAGAAATAGACCCAGCTAACGCATATTTTTCACCTAAAGGTAGTTTAGTAATTAGACTCTTTGGGAACTCTAAAGATTTTTCCATACTCGGTGTATCAAATAAAATTATATCAGCATTGTTAAATTCTTTGTATTTATTAATATCTTCTTCTTTCTCGATTTTAATTGTTTTAATAATTTTGATACCCATATTTTGAATTTCCTCTACTCTTTCTCTTGTTTCAGATCCATGGAGTTGAATGTAGTCAAAATTATCTATCAAGTTTTTTTTAATGAAATTGTCAGTGGGATTTACAGTGACAGCAACAAATGATGAATTTCCTTTCTTAAATTTGGAAAGATCAGCAATATCTTTTAGATCTATATTCCTTGGTGATTTTTTATAGAAAATAAAGCCAAGAAAATTTACTTTAAGATCAATACATAGTTGGACATCCCTGGTTATGTTTAAACCACAAATTTTAACTTTCATTAACTTAATTCTTTAATTAATTTAATTAGATTATTTCTTATATTTCCCTTAACAATAGATCTTCCCAAGACTAAAGCACTGCTTCCATTCTGAAAAGCCTTTTTAGGACTCATTACTCTTTTTTGATCTCCAGAACTATCACCTTTGAGACGTATTCCAGGTGTAAAAATTTCACCTTTAAATATTTTTTTTACAAATTTTAAATCGGATCCAGCACATACAATTCCATGACAACCACACTCCTTAGCCAGTAAAGATTGTTTTTTTACCAATTCTTTTATGGGTTTTGTATGGCCAATTTTTTTAATAGATGTGTTGGAAATACTGGTAAGAACAGTAACAAGCAATATTTTAATTCTTGAATTAATCTTTTTAGCAGTTTTAATTACTGTTCTAATAGTTTCTTCTCCAGAATTTGCATGAACTGTAATATAATCTATATTCTTTAAGTCTCTTAAAGATTTTAAGGCGTTAGCACTCGTATTTGGTATATCATTCAGTTTCAGATCTAAAAATAATTTATTCTTTTTTATCTTTGAAATAAATTTACGGCCATTTTTTGAGTAAAAAAATTCTAAACCAAATTTATAACCTATATCTAATTTATTAGTTTTGGTTTGAGAAATAATTTTTTTTACTTCACTTTCTTTATTTGTATCGCAAGCTATAAATATTTTAGGTTTCATTCATTTATTATATTATTTAATTTTTTTGACGGTCTAAATCTCACCTTAACACGTTTGGGTTTATAAATTAACTCATTAGTAGCAGGATTTCTAAGGTTAAAATTTTCTTTTAATTTTTTGCAATACCATCGGCCAAAACCCCTAATCTCAATAGTATTTCCCTCTTTAAGGGCGTTGAAAATGCTTTCAGAAAAAACATCAATTATAGTTTTTAATTCAGAATGATTTAAATTAGGATTATTTTTTTTGAGTTGTTTAATTAAGTCAGCTCTTGACAATTATTTTTCTTTTTTATTTTTTTTTCCGATAGCTTTTTCAAATATCCCTTTAAGAGTAGCCCCAGATTTTGTAGCACCTTCTCCAAATTTAGCTATCAATGACTTCTCCTCGTCTATTTGAGCAGCTTTAACACTTAATTTAACTCGTCTCGTTTTTAAATCTAATTCAGTTATCTTGGCGTCTAGTGCATTGCCAGGAGAAAATACCTCCGGCCTTGCGTCTGCTGAGTCTTTAGCTAAGTCCATTTTCCTGATAGTTACGATAAGTTTTTTGTCTTTATCAATTGATACTTTTACGCCAGTAGTAAGCACCTCATGAATTCTAGTAGTGATTATATCTCCAATTTTTTTCTTATTATCTTTAAACCAGTCAAGAGGATCTTTCTCCATCGCTCTTTTTGAAAATCTTATTTTGTCATCTTTTATTTCTAAGATTTTAACGTCTATTATATCGTTCTTTTTAAATTTCTTTAGATCTTCAATATTTTCTTGATAGGAAATCTCTTTATAATGGAGCATTCCTGATAATTTTGTATCTATAGTTTCACCGAAAATTGCCCTATCTGTAATATTATTAATTTTGATCTTTATCTCTTTTCCTACTTGGTCGCTAATTTTTTTCCAAGGATTTTCTAATGTTGATTTATATGAAAGTGAAATTCTTTTTGACTCTTTATCAATATTTACGATTTTGAATTTAATTTTTTGAGAAACAGAGAGAACTTTACTAGGCTTAATGTTCTTGTTAGTCCAATCTAGTTCAGAATTATGAATTAATCCTTCTATGCCATCTTCAATTTTAACAAAACAACCGTAATCCATTATTTTTGTTACTACACCCTCATATGTTTCACCAACTTTGTATTTTTTTTCTATATTTTCGTATGGATCTTCTGTTAATGCTTTTACACTCGCAGATACACGATTTGTTTTGGGATCTATTTTTGTTATCTTCACTTTCATAGTGTCGCCTATAGAAACAAGATCAGAAGGTTTTTTAACTCGGCCGTGGCTAAGGTCACTCACATGAAGTAAGAGTGTTAGTGACTTGTATGTAAGGAATATACCCCAGTCAACACATGCGTGTACACGCGCCTCCACAATGTCACCTTCTTTAATTTCTTTAAGTGCCTCTGCTGTCTCGGCATTTTTGCTTTTCTCTAAAACAGCTCTTCTAGATACACAAACATTACCTCTGTTTTTATCTATTCTTGTAGCCATAACTTTTATAGGAGTATTCATTAAGTGATCTATTCTTTTAAGCGGTTTAACATCTATTTGAGAAGAAGGCATAAAACAAGGTAAGCCTTCAACGTGAGTTATGTACCCACCTTTAACTTTACCAGAAATATAGCCAGTCATTTCTTCTTGAGTTTCAAAAACTTTTTCCATTTTACGCCATGCACGCATTTTACGAGCTTTATCCCTAGAAATAATTATTTCACCTTTAAAACTTTCGATCCTCTCAAGATAAACATCAATTTTAGATCCTACTTTAAGTTTCTCAAATTCACTATCATTTTTAAATTCTTCAACTGGTATCATTCCTTCCATTTTAGCTTTACAATCTACAACTACAAAATTTTTAGTAATTTCAGTTACCGTAGCTTTGATAACTTCATTTTCTTTGAGTTTCCTGTCTTTAAAATCTTGATCTAATAAGTTTTGAAATTCTTTGTGAAGCGGGTTGTCTTTAATTTCTTGTTCAATTGCCATATTTTTTATTTATTTCCTTCTCTACAAATTTAGACATTTTAGCCAACATAGCTTTTTTATCTAATTTTCCGGTGTCGATAGATACCGCGTCATTGTGTTTAAGTAAAGGGCTGTTTTTTCGTTTGATGTCTGAAATATTCCTTATTCTTAAGGCTTTTTTTACATCTTGAAATTTTATCTTTCTGTTAACTCTTTTAAGTTCCTTGTATCTTCTCTTTGCGGCAATATTCAAACTACATTTAAAAAAAAACTTAACATCGGAATCAGGGAGAATTTTTGTAGAAATATCTCTTCCTTCTATACAGCAATTTTTATATTTTTTAGAAAAATTTTTTTGATACTTCTTTAGTATCACTCTTACAGTATTTTTTTTGGCAATTTTAGAGCTTAATTCAGAGATTTTAGGTGTGTGAAGGTTAATTTTATTTAGTTTTTTGTAATTTAGTTTATTAAACTTTTGTTTAATAAACTTAATTTCATTTTTCGGTTTAAATTTAATTATCAAATAACTTGCGTATCTATATAATAAGCCAGAAGACAAAAACTTTAATTTATATTTTCTTGATATCATTTTGGCACCAGTAGATTTTCCTGTAGCTGCACCCCCATCGCAAGATATTTGAAAAGTTTTATTTTTGAATTTCAAATTTTACTCCTAATGATTTCATAATTTTTAAAAATGATGGCGAAGAAGTATAAACAGTCTCAAAATTTTTAATTTTTGTTTTAGCTCCAGTCAAAACTCCTAAAATGAAGGATGACATACAAATACGATGATCGCCTAGACCGGGGACTGATATATTTTTTTTATTCCCATTTATCATTCCTTTTCCAAATATTTTGAGTTCATTACTTGAAGAAGATGTCTTTACACCAATCTGTTTTAATACCTTTTGCATTTCTTTTATTCGATTACTTTCTTTGTTTGCCAAATCTTTAATGCCTTTAAATATTGAAGTACCTTTGGTCAAAGCAGCAATTACAAACAAAATTGGGTATTCATCTGTTGAATTTACATAATATTGTTTACTTGCTCGAATTGGTTTAATCTCACTACTCTGAACAATAATATCTCCTCTTAATTCATTATTTTCTTTATGAGTGTTTAAAAACTTAATTTTAGCTCCCTGTCTTCTTAATAAATTATAAAATCCTATTCTGGTTGGATTTAGTCCCACATTTTTAATTTTAATAAAAGATTTTTTGTTTAATAAAGTAAGAGCAGTAAAAAAGGCTGCCGACGAAGGATCACCTGGCACATCAATATTTAAGGAACCTAAAAATTTTTTACCTTGAACTTTGATTATTTTTTTTTTCGTCCCTTTTACCTTTATTACTTTAGAATTTTTGATTAACATATTTTCTGTATGATCTCTGCTTAATTTATCCTCATAAATTTTTGTTTCACCAAAAGAATTTAGACTAGCCAGGATAACAGCACTCTTGAGTTGAGCCGATACACCTGCTTTATATTTGATTGCAATTGGAATAGCTGAAGAATGCATTTGTAAAGGAAAATTAAATTTATTCTTAGGAAAAAAACTTGCTCCAAATTCTGACATAAGTTTAATTAAATCTTTCATACTTCTCTTATTCAACGAGCTGTCTCCTTGTATTTTTACATTTATGTCAGGAGTTGTTGTTAGTATCCCAATTAATAATCTAGCTAAAGTCCCAGAGTTACCAAAATTTAGTTTAGTATTCTTAATTGTTTTTAAAGATCCTAATCCTTTTCCATGTATAAAGAAGCTGTTTCGACTTTTTTTTTTAATAAAAACTCCTAATTTTTTTAAACATTTTATTGTGGATAAGACATCTTCTGATACCAAAACATTTTTAACAAATGAAATATTTTGACTTATTGATCCGATTAGAAAACTTCTAATTGAGATAGATTTATCAGAGTCAACCTCAATAATTTTTTTATATGGTTTTATATTTTTATTTACTACGAGATTAAAACTTTTTGATAACATTATTTTTAAGAAAATTGAGATCCAAAATAATATTTTATTGCTTTAGAAGATTTCAATAATTCTCGAGCAGTACCTTCAGCGATTATAGATTGCTCACCTAACACGTAACTTCTATCGGTTATATCAAACAAGTTTTTAACATTATGATCTGTAACTAAGACAGCTGTTCCACTGGATTGTATTTTTAAAATATATTTTTGAATATCCTGAATTACTAAAGGGTCTAGAGCAGCTAAAGGCTCATCAAGTAAAACAATTTTAGGTTTATTAATCATCACTCTAGCCATCATTAATCGTCTTATTTCTCCACCTGAAAGAACTGAAGCATTTAATGTCCTTAAATGTTGTAAATTAAATTCGTCTAAAAGTTTTTCCGTAATAGATTTTTGATTAATACTTCCTTTAACAGTGATTTGTGCTATTCCTAAAATATTATCATAAACAGACATATCAAATACACTTCTTTGCTGTGGCAGGTATCCAAGACCTTCTTTTGCTCTTAAGTGGATTGGTATTTCCTCAATAGATTTTCTATTTAAAAAAATTTTTCCACTTTCTGGAGATTGCTCTCCAATGCACATTGAGAATAACGTTGTTTTACCTGAACCATTAGGACCTAAAACTCCAACGCATTCTCCAGGGTAAACTTTTAAAGATAATTTTTTAAGTATAGGTCTGCCATCATAAGATTTACTTATATCTTTTACTTCAAAAATTGGATTATCTTTTTTAAATTTTAGTATTCTAAAACCCTTTTTCATTTAATTTTATTTTTGTATTAATATAATTATTTTGTTTTGAAGCTACTTTAAGAGTTTGTTTTTTTAAATCAAATAAAAGTTCATCAGCGTCTAATTTTCCTCTTTTATCGGTTATTTTTACATTTTCTGAAATTTTAAGTGTGCCTTTAGAATTTAGGTATTCTGCACTATTAGCATTCAAAATACTTTCATTATATTTTGCGACAATATCTTGAGAAAACTTCATATCCAAGGTTTTATTATTATAAATTCCAAATTTAGATTTTATATTCAATATCGTACCGTCCTTAAAATAAAAGAAAGCTACCACGCCTTCCATACTAGTTATTTCTTGGCTTTCTTTTTTGCTTCTTGCTTTTTCTGATTTAAGGATATATCTGTTTCCAGATAAATCAATTCCTGAGTATTCTATATTAAAAAAAAGATTAGTTTCTTCCTCTGTTTCAGAATTTAAAATATTCTTATCCTTTTCGGTTATTTTGATTAAATCATTTTCGTTGACTGTATTCTTATTTAGATAAGTTGAAAAAATAATTATTAAAGCAACTAAAAATAGCGAAATTTGTATTATCTTTAATTTTTTTTTTCTATTCATTACTTTATTCCATTTTTTAAAAGTGAATGTATATGTATTATACCTCTTAAATTCTTTTTAGTTTTATTTAAATTTTTATCAGATGTTACTAAAAGACTAGTAATTTTTCTTTCATTCATTATTCCTAAGGCTTTAGAAGCAGACATATTCTCATTTACAACTAATGGATATTTAGTCATAAGTTTTTCTAATTTTTCTTTATCTCTAATGTGATTTAACTCCCTTCTTAAATCGCCATCTGTTAATATTCCCACAATAAATTTATTTTTCATTATAACTACAATACCAAGTTTTTTTTTATTCATAACTTTAATAGCCTTACTTAGATTGTCCTTATAATTTGCCACTGGCATTTTAGAACCTGTAACCATAATATCTTTTGCTAGCAGTAATGAATTTCCAATGTTTCCTCCAGGGTGGAATATCTTAAATTTTTCTTTAGAAAATTTTTTCTGATACATTACAGTTGTAGCTAAACAATCCCCGAGTAGTAATGTAATAGATGTACTTGAAGTTGGAACCATACCTGTAATATCTGACTCTTTTACCTTTGGAATTATCAATTTGATATCACTTGCTTTTAATAAAATACTTTCAGGCTTTGATGCAACGCCAATAATCTTTATATTAAATCTGTTGGCATACTTAAGCATATTATTTAATTCGGATGTATTTCCAGAATATGAAAAAATAATTAATATATCTTTTTTTTCTATTTGGCCCATATCTCCATGTAAAGCTTGAGCAGGATCACAAAAAAAACTTGGTACTCCTATGCTAGAAAATGTTGCTGATATTTTCCTTGCGATTAAACCTGATTTTCCAATACCTGCACAGATAACTTTTCCTTTACAATTTAAAATTAAATCAACGGCTTTTATAAAAGAATTATCAAAAATTTTTTTAATTTTTTTTAATTCTTTTATCTGAATATCGGTCGATCTTTTTGCTATTGATATATACTGTTTCTTTTTCATTAATGTTCAAAAATATCAAATTTAAATCCACTTTGATCAAGAGTTACCCTAGTGTCTAAAAAAGATAAACACTCATTAAAAATATCTGTTCTTTTTTCTCTTATTAACATTTTTTCTAATTCAATTTTAATTTTGTGTAAATAAATCACATCATTAGCTGCATATTCGAGTTGTTTATCTGTTAATTCATCAATTTCTTTATTCCAATCGCTACTTCCTTGTCTCTTATCAATTGTCTTATTACAAAACTCCTGAACAAGGTTTTTAAGACCATGACTGTCAGTGTAAGTTCTAACAATTTTTGAAGCAATTTTAGTATCAAAAATATTTTTTACTTTACATTTAAGAAAATACTCAAGAGCATTTTTGTCAAATCTCAAGAAGTGACCGATTTTAAGAATTTTCTCATTTTCTAATACTGAAACTAAATTAGGTGCTTTAAAATTTTTTTTGTTTGGCTGAATTATGTAAACGTTTCCTTTTTCATCACAAATTTGAATTAAACTTAATTTATCTCTTTCTGGTATCTGTAGACCTGTAGCTTCAGTATCTATTGCAATACTATTTTTAAAGGAATTAGCTATCTCTGAAGTTATGTCCTCTTTAAACTTAGTTATTTTCATATATAAGTGTTCTAAATACCATGAAAAATCAAATTTGCACAATTTTAGGTGGTGGAGGTTTTATCGGAAAATACTTAGTCAGAAATATGACTAAGAAGAACTACAGATGTATTATCACTACTAGAAAAGCCTTTCAAAAGGGATATTTAAAGACTCAAGGCACCCCAGGTTCGGTTGAATTATTAGATTGGAATCCGAATAACTTTTCAGAATTAAAAGAAGCTATCAGAAATTCAGATATTGTTATTAATTTAATTGGAATCTTATATGAAACGAGAAAACAAAAATTTTATAATATTCATACAAACATACCTGAGGTGGTAGCTAAAATCTGCTCAGACTCAGACGTAAAAAAATTTATTCACGTTTCAGCCATTGGCGCTAATGAAAATTCAAAATCTCTTTACCAAAAATCAAAATATCAAGGAGAAATTAAATCTTTAAATAATTTTAAAAAAACAGTGATTATTAGACCAAGCGTAGTTTGTGGGACTGAGGATAATTTTACAAATCTTTTTTCAAAATTAAGCATTCTACCTGTCATTCCAATTGTTGGAATAAATTATAAATTTCAACCTATTTTGGTAGATGACGTTTCTGATGCTATTGTTCAAGCTATTGAATTAAAAGGCAATGAGGGAAAAATTTATGAAATTGGAGGACCAAAAGTAATTAGTTTCGGCGATATGGTTAAATCAATCTTAAAGACAATAAATAAAAAAAGATTTGTTGTACCAATGCCTATGCCGATCGCAAAGATTCAAAGTACCATCACTGACCTTTTACCTTTTCCTCCAATTTTAACGAAAGATCAGTGTGAGATTTTATCAGAAGCTGATAATGTAGTATCTGATAACAATCTTACTTTAAAAGATTTAGATATTGAGCCGTCAGATGTAGAAGAGGAAATGAAGAAATGGCTATGGAGATATAAAGACGGTGGTCAATTCGCAAAAGCTTAAATGAAAAGTATGACTTTACTATCAGGGTATATATATCTTGTTTTAGCGATTATTACAGGGATTGCCTCAAATGGTTTTTTAAAAACAACTGAGGGATTTTCAAAAATAAGCCCAACAATTTTTTGTGTTACAAGTATTGTGGTTTGTTTATTTTGCATTTCAAAAGCAATGACAATTATTCCAGTTGGCTTTACTTACGCAACTTACGGAGCAATGACAATTACAGCTGTAACATTATTTGGAATATTTAAATATAATCAAATTCCAAACTTATTCGGAACCATAGGATTAATTTTAATTGTAATTGGAGTAGTTCTGTTAAATCTTTTTGGAAAAGCCAAATAAAAACCCCTGATTTTTTAATTCAAGGGTTTTTAAACTTATTTATAAACTAGTTATTTAAAGACGCTGTGATAGGTGCTTTGCTTTTGTTAGCTCTTTTTTCAGCAATTTTTTTCTCGATACTAGCTATCTTTAGATCAATCTTTGATAGTTTTTTTTGTTTAGTGCTTATCTTATTTTTAAGCTTATCGATTGATTTTAGTATTTTTTTCTTTTTCTTTTCGTTTTTTTTTAACTTTTTTTTCATATTGTTCCTCCAAAAAAGAAAAATCTAAAATAATCTAAAAAATTTTTCAAATGAAATTAAGAAAAATCTTTTAAACTAAAAGTTGAAAAAATTTAGAAAATCCTACGGAACTAATAAATTTATAAATCTGTCTGTTTTTTGGATCTCAAGACTGTTTACGTAACCACAATTTTCACCATCAACCTGTGATAGAACTTTATTGTTTACACCATTTATTTTTAATCTGTTCAATTCTTTTTTAATTACACTTTTTGCAGGAGTTAAGTCGCCTTTGGTTAAAATTAACCAAACATAATAAAGTAATTTTATTCTGGTCAGGTCTTTAAATATGTAAGCCACTATCCTGTTTTCAAATATATTGGTATCATTTGTTATAGAATGGGGACCAGCATAGTATTTTGAATTAGTACATAAAATCCAATCAGCCATAATTTTTTCATTATCTGCCTCAACCTCCATTTTATTATTTTTTAAAAATAAAAAATGCTGAAAACCTTTTAAAGCGAAAATTACTTTTCCAAGATACTTTTTAATATTAGTATTTATGGACTCAACAATTCGAGAGTCAAAACCTACACCAGCCATCAAGAAAAAGTACTTATCATTTATTTTTGCTAATGAAATTTTCTTATGATTATCTGAAACTAGGACGTTGTAAATCTCCTCCGCCTTTTTCTTAATTTGAGTTTCTATTTGTAAAATATTTGCAGTGCCAGCAGGTATGTATCCAACTAATTTGTCTTTTAGATTATCACTTTTAAACATTTCATTAATGCCAAAACATACGCTCCCGTCACCGCCAGCAAATACTAACCGATCAAATTTTTTATTAGACAATTCTTTAAATACATTCCTTGCATGATCTTCGCTTTCAGTTTTAAAAAGATCTACAATATGATTTTTTTCTAAAAGATAAATGACCTTGTTAATTAATTTAAGTTTTCTACCACCTGCTGCATTTGCGTTAAATATCACCGCAAAATTCAATTTTTTATTCATATTTTAACAATTCTGTAACATATTTATGATTCTACTTGTACTAGAGATTCGTTTTATAAAAAATATGGAAACAATTCAAACTAAATCTAAGGGAAAGATTTTAAATTACAAAAGCATCTTTATTTCCGACGTGCACCTTGGACATAGAAAAAGTGCAGCAAACAAATTATTAGAATTTTACAAACATTCAAGGTCAGAGAATTTATATCTTGTTGGTGATATCATTGATGTTTGGGCTTTAAAAACAAAATTTTACTGGCCTCAAGAACATAATGATGTGATTCAAAAAACATTAAGAAAAGCAAGACATGGAACAAAAGTAAAATATATTGTAGGAAATCATGATGATGTCTTCAGAAAATTTTTACCATTACATTTTGGCGATATTGAAGTTGTAAATAGAGCCATACATGTAAGCTCAGATAATAAAAAGTATATTGTTGTTCATGGTGATGCTTGGGATGGAGTGATGAAATATGCTCCATGGTTATCAAAAGCCGGAGCCATAGCGTATACTTTGTTACTCGAGTTTAACGTAGTCATAAATTTTTTTAGAAGATTATTAAAAAAAGGTAATTGGTCTTTAGCAAAGTATCTTAAACATAAAGTAAAAAATGCAGTTAAATACATAGGTGATTATGAAAAAACTTTAGCAACTTATGCTAAAAGAAAAAATGTTGATGGAATAATTTGCGGCCATATTCATCATTCTGCCGATCAAGTCTTAGATGGCGTGAGATATTTAAATTGCGGTGATTGGGTAGAAGGTGCAACTTTCTTGGTAGAACATTTTGATGGTCGCATGGAAGTTATTGACTGGGATAAAATCAGAGGTGATATTGTTGATTACGAGCCGTATCTAAAAGTAGTAAATAAATAAATGAAAATTTTAATCGTTACTGATGCCTGGTATCCGCAAGTGAACGGTGTTTGTAGAACTTTAAAAAATCTTGGCGATGAATTAAAAAAAATTGGACATCAGGTCGAATATATTGAACCTAATCAATTTTTTACTGTGCCAATGCCAAAATATAATGAAATAAAACTATCTCTTAATGTTTGGCCTAGAGTGGGTAAATTAATTTCTAAAGCCGATGCTGATATAATTCACATAGCTACAGAAGGCCCGATAGGAATATTTGCAAAAAGATATTGTGTAAAAAATAAGCTTAAATTTACCACTTCTTACCATACTCAATTTGATAAATATTTGAAGCTATACTATCCTTATTTGCCAATTAAGCTTGCTCAAAAGTTCCTTAAAGGATTTCATTCAAAGGCGGAAAAAATTTTAGTAACAACTCAATCAATGAAAGATGAACTTCAAGAAATTGGTTTTGATAAGGATAAGATGGTTGTTTGGACCAGAGGGGCAAACCACGGGGCATTTCAAAAGCCTAAAAAGATTAATTTAGAGTATAAAAGACCAATTTATCTTTATGTGGGTAGGGTATCTATTGAGAAGAACATCAGAGCATTTCTGGATTTAGAGTTAGAAGGCACGAAACTAGTTGTTGGTAAAGGACCTGATTTAGATAAACTTAAAAAAGAATACCCTGAAGCAATATTTAAAGGAGAGAGAACTAATGGTGAGCTTGCAAGTTACTTTGCTTCTTCTGATGTTTTTGTTTTCCCGAGCAAAACAGATACTTTTGGAATTGTAATTATAGAAGCTTTAAAATGTGGTTTACCTGTAGCTGCTTACCCAGTAGCAGGACCAAAAGATATTTTTAATGGCACAAATATTGGTTCTTTAAATAATGATTTAAAACTAGCTGCCGAAGAAGCCTTAAAAGCAGATAAACAAGCATGCGTGGAACATGCAAAAAAATATACTTGGGAAAATTGCGCTAAAATTTTTTTAAAAACTGCTGTTCCTAATTAATCAAAGATAAAACTTTTTTTCTCATCTGTTCAGCTAAATGGAAATTATTTTCTTTCGTATATTCCGTGATTTTAAAAGATTTACCGATAGTTAAGCTTATTGTTTTATTTTTTTTATTTAGAAGTTCTTGAACAAATAAAATTCTTCTCAAATTATTATTTATAAATCCCACAAATTGAAAAAATAAACTATTTTGGCCTGAAAAAAAAACTGGAGTAATCTCACATGGGGATTGTTTATAAATTGAAGCCACCAAAGGTTTCCAATCTCTTTCTTTAGCTTTATCAAAAATGAATTTAGAAGTTGCAACTTCTCCAGAAGGAAAGGTAATGAGCAAGCCATTATTTTTAAGGTGAGTAACCGCTCTATTTTTTGAATTGATGTTAGAAATTTTTGCATCCTTAGTTTTTATAAAACTTAATGGAAATAAGTACTTTCTTATGTGATCAACTTCAGCAAGTTCCTCGTTAATTAATATTTTATAATCTTTTCTTACTTCTGCAACCAGAGCACTGATAATTAAACCATCAGCTATCCCAAAAGGATGATTACAAATAATCAAACAAGGACCAGAAGAAGGAATATTGATTTTACCGTCAACTTTATAAGAAATATTTAATATTTTTAAAGCCTTAGCCCAAAAATTTTTGTTAAAATCTGGATCATTGTAATTATCTTTATAAATCTTTCTAATTTTTTTAAATTTGAAAATACTTTCGATGAAAGAACGCATCCTTACTTTATAAATGATCGGTTAATTAATTGCTAAATTTTTTTAGATAAGTTTCTTTAATTTTAGAAAAAGGAAGAAAAACGAAAACATCAGTAGTTTTAAAGTGATTATCTAAAACTGCACCGTCTCCGATATAAGCATTTAACCTCAGATATGCTTTAATTAGAGTAGGTAATTTTTTTGCAATATCCAATTTTGATAGTTTAGGTATAGCATTGCTCAAATTTACTTTATACTCATCGAGCGCCTTTACTTTAATTTCATCAGGCATTGTAAAATTATCATTTAGGAATTTCAGTTCTGGTTCAATTACTTTTATATTTGTTTCTAAAAAGCTAGCTGTTCCAAATAAGGCATCTACTTTGTTCTCGACAACGTATTCATGAATTTTCTTCCACATAAGTTGTAAAACATTTTTTTTTCTAAATTTTTTATTAATACAAGATCTACTTAATTCTAATAGGTTATTATATTTATCTGATTTTAGAAGATTAGAAAGGTCATATTCATTAGATGAATAAAAGCCGTTATTTTTTAAAGCAATACTTTGTTTTAAAAGTCTATAAGTTCCAATAACTTTAGTTTTACTAAATTTAGTTTTTTTAAAAGTAACAATTATATGGTCTGCATATTTATCATAATCGTCAGTTTCTCTTTTAAATGAATTGAGTTTTATGATTTTATTTTCTCGTTCTGAAAAAAATACTTTATATCTTAATCTTTGGGCAGCTTTTATTTCAGATTTGCTGTCAGCCAAATAACAATCAAAAGTCGGTTGAAAGAAATTACTTGTGTTAATAAATAACTTATTATTTTGTAATTTTTTAAAATTTTTCAACATTTAGAGTAAGTAAGCGATTCACCTTTCAATAATATGAAGAATTTATTTCAAATCTGTTACAAAGATGTTCTTTAAAAACCTTTTGCTTGAAGTATAATTTAGTTATGGAATTGTTATTTTACTCACTCGCAGGGTTAATTGTGATCGTAGTTATTGCAGTATCTAGAAAATCAATCGTAGCAGGTATGGAGGCAAGATCAGATATTAAGAGAGAAAATAAACCAGCTGATAACGAAGAGGGGATAGAAGATATCACCAATGAAAATATTGAAAAAACTAATGAGCAAGTAAAGATTATAAATCAAATCGATGATCTAATTCTAATTGTAGACAAATTTAAAAATATCAAATTTTTTAATAATAGTGCAAAAAAAAAATTTGGAGAAAATAATTTAAATAAGCACGTGGCTACTTTATTAAGAGTTCCTGATTTACTCCAAAATATTGATTTAGTGCTTTTAAAAAAAGAGACAATTACTATGGATTTAGAATTATCCTCTCCCTCATTTCAGTTCTTTAAGGTTTATCTATTCTCTGGACCGACCTCATATGTCGATGATCCTGACTCAGTTGTTTTATTTCTAAAAGATTTAACTGATATTATAAAAGCGCAAAGGTTCAAATCTGACTTTGTAGCCAATGTTAGCCACGAACTTAAAACGCCTTTAGTTTCTATTAAAGGATTTCTAGAAACTATAAGCGGACATGCGAAAGATGATTTAGAAGCACAAAAAAAATTCATACCGATAATGCTTGAGCAAGCTGATAGGATGGAAAGCTTAATTAAAGATTTACTTTCATTAAGTAGAATTGAGTTAGAGGAACATATACAGCCTCAAGATAAAGTAAATTTAAAAGAAATTTTAAATAACGTTGAAGATATCCATCAAAAAAATTTAAAACCTTTTGAATTTAAAAATAATATAAAAGATGATTTCTTTATTAAAGGCGATCATGAAAAATTAATTGAAGTTTTTTCAAATATTATTGATAATAGTATAAAATATTCAGATAAAAATAAAAAGATTGAAATTAATTGTGGGCAAGGTAACGGAAAAGTTATAGGAGACTCTTATACCGTGTCCATTAAAGATAATGGTATTGGAATTCCAACTGAACAACTTCCTAGAATAACAGAAAGATTTTTTAGAGTTGATGCTGCTAAAAGTAAAAAAGTTGGTGGTACTGGACTTGGAATGGCGATCGTGAAGCACATTGTTAATCAGCATAGAGGAGAACTAGAAATAAAAAGTGAACCTCAAAATGGCACCGAAATAAAGGTCCATTTTTCAAAATTTTAGCAAATATTACAGTTTTATTAAATTTTGTCTTGAGATAGACGGCAAAATAGTTAAAGTTTTAGTATGACTAGATTAATGAATTATATAAGTCTGGTTTTATTAACTTTAATTTTTACAACTGTTAAAGCAGATGTAAATTTAATAGAGAAAACTTTACGTTCTCAACCTCTTACAGTTTTTGATCTTGGACTTTTAAGATTAAAAAACGATCTTAAGCAAGCTAAAAACGATTTAGTTCTTGAAGTAGATAGTAAAAATGTATCTACAATTTATACTGAAGCTTTATTTTCAAGACGATACGATGGAATTCAATTAATTGTGTCAGCGCCGATGAGCACTCATTTAAATGCGAACTCGTACATGGCGGACTCAATCAAATGTAGAAAAATTTTTGAAAAAGTTAAAAATAATCTTTTAAAAGGACAAAACGAGAGCAATATGATTCACTCACAAGCTGCATCTTATTTAACCGAAGTATTTACCGCTCCCACTCAATGGAATGCGTGGAGATATGATAAAGGTTTTACTCAAAAATTAGTTAACTTTGTACAACTAGAAGTTACATTAAAGCCAACTCAGTCCTATGCAGTTAAAAATAAAGTAAGACCTTTTAGTTGCGGAGGGTCTTTAGCCTCTGATTATCAACAAATCGAGATAACTAGAAAGTTCAACTAAAAAGTTATCATTTTAATAAATTTGTAACATATCTGTAATAATTAAGAGTCCTCTTAATTCTATGAGTCCAAAGTTTGTTAATTAATTAATAAATGAAAGGATAAACAATGAGAAAACTATCAATCGCTTTAGCTTCATTAGTTGCAATGTTAGTTGTAACTTCTGCTCAAGCTAGAGATCAGATTAAAATCGTAGGTTCTTCAACTGTATTCCCGTATGCAACAATCGTTGCTGAAAGATTTGGTTCGTCTGGTAAATTTAAAACACCAGTAATCGAGTCAACAGGAACAGGTGGTGGAGCTAAATTATTTTGTGCCGGAGTTGGTACAGAGCACCCAGACATAACAAATGCATCTAGAGCTATGAAGTCTAAAGAGTATGCGCTATGTCAAAAAAATGGTGTTGAAGAAATCGTAGAGATTACAGTTGGTAACGACGGAATAACGTTAGCTTATTCTAAAGATGCTAAACCAGTAAACTTTACAAAAAAACAATTATGGGCAGCATTAGCAAAAGAAGTTGCTAAAGATGGTGCGTTAGTACCAAATCCATATAAAAATTGGAGTGATATCGACTCATCATTACCAAACTACCCTATCAAAGTTATGGTGCCTCCAGGAACATCAGGAACAAGAGATGCTTGGAATTCATTAGTAATGAAAAAAGGTATCGATGATGCTTCTAAAAAAGCTGGCGCTAAATATAAAGCTTTAAGAGAAGATGGTGCGGTAATTGAAGTTGGTGAAAACGACTCACTTATTATTCAAAAATTAGCTGCGGACAAAGAAATGTTCGGTTTCTTTGGTTTCAGTTATTTCTTAGCTGCAAAAGATAAATTGCAAGCTGCAAGCATTGAAGGTGGTCAACCAAGTCTATCTTCGATTCAAGATTACAGTTACGCAGTTGCAAGACCTTTATTCTTCTACGTGAAAAAAGCTCACGTGGGCGTTGTACCAGGCTTACATGAATTCGTAAAAGAGTTCACAAGTAAAAAAGCTATGGGTAAAAAAGGTTATTTAACTGATATCGGGCTAGTACCCCTAGATGGCAAGTTATACAAAACATCTAGAACTAACGCTACGAAGTTAGTTAACATGCCTGCTAAGAAGTAGTAGTATCAATTAAACAAAAAGGGGGTATTTTACCCCCTTTTTTATCTTAAAAGCTCAATATGAATTTAATACTTGTAACTTTTATTATTCTCTTAGCTTTCACAAGTTATTATTTCGGTAGAAAAAAAGCTCTAGTTATTCAATCATCACAAAGACTTACGGCATTACCAAAATTTTATGGATATTATTTAGCTGCTTGGTGTGCTGCACCAGCATTAATAATTTTTGCTCTTTGGTCAGTTTTTGAACCATCAATAGTTAAAACATTTATTTTACAAGATTACACTGATCAGAACTTAACTAAAAATGAGCTTCAGCTTATTTACACAAAGGTTAAAGCATTAGCCGCAGGAACTTACACGGGAAATATTACTAATTTTCTAGATGAGTCTGCTAATAAGTACATTCAATTAAAAGGAATAGCTAACAGCGCTAAAGTAGCAATTATTTTAGCAATTTTAATTTTCTCTCTGAGTTTTGCATATAGATCTGTTCAGAAAAATGATCGCATGAGAGAACCAGTAGAAATTTTTCTTAAATGGGTGTTATTTGTTGCATCATTAGGTGCAGTTTTAGTTACAATTGGAATAGTTTTTTCACTTTTATTCGAAGCGATTAGGTTTTTTCAAGCAGTAAAAATCTTTGACTTTATATTCGGAACTCATTGGTATCCTGCTAAAACTTTTGTAAGAGATGGTCAACCAGATCCTGAATTAATGAAGGATGCTTTCGGAGCTGTACCTTTATTTGCTGGAACTTTTTTTATTGCTTTTATTGCAATGTGTGTTGCCATCCCCATAGGTTTGCTGAGTGGGATATATCTATCTGAGTATGCTGGAAGAGCTGTAAGAAAATATGCGAAACCTATTATTGAGATTTTAGCTGGTATTCCAACAGTAGTATATGGTTTTTTTGCAGCTTTAACCGTCGGTCCTTTTGTTAAAGAAATTGGTAACGCTATGGGTTTAGAAGTTTCAGCGGAGAGCGCTTTAGCTGCAGGAGCAGTTATGGGAGTAATGATAATTCCTTTTATTTCAAGTCTAAGTGATGACGTTATAACGGCAGTACCTCAAAATTTAAGAGATGGGAGTTACGCAATGGGCGCAACAAAATCTGAAACTGTAAAAAAAGTAATTTTTCCAGCAGCCCTACCTGGTATCGTAGGTTCGATACTTTTAGCAGTATCGAGAGCGGTAGGAGAAACAATGATTGTTGTAATGGCCTCAGGACTAGCGGCTAATCTTACAATGAATCCCCTTGAGTCAACTTCAACCATTACAGCGCAAATTGTAGTAATTTTAATTGGAGACCAACAATTTGGAGATCCAAAAACTCAATCAGCTTTTGCATTAGGAATATCTTTATTTATAGTAACTTTATTCTTAAATGTAATCGCTCTTTCAGTTGTTAAAAAATATAGGGAAAAATATGAATAGTTTTAAGAAAAATTTATTAAAAAAAAGATATAACGCTGAAAGAAGATTTCAATGGTATGGCAAAATAGCTATAGGATTAGCTTTAAGCTTTTTAGCAGTTTTTATGTTTCAGATATTTTCAAAAGGTTACTCAGCTTTCCAAAAAACTTGGATAGTAACAGAAGTTCATTATGATAAAGAACTACTTTTAATCGATGCAGAAAGTCCATCAAAAGATGATTTAGAAAATGCAGACTATTATGATGTTGCTTACAAAGCTATGACCTCATTAGATCCTGGACTTCCTGAAGAAGAGGATCGTCAATTAATTCAAATGGTTTCATATAAATATGAGACTGAAGTTAAAGATCTACTTTTAAAAAATCCAGACTTTCTGGGTAAAATAGTACCCATAAAATTAACAGCTTCTGATGATGTTGATCAAGTTCATAAGGGAAATTATCCAAGAGATATCCCTGAAAAGAATAGAAGAGTAAATGATTATCAGCTGCAGATTTACGATATGCTTAATGAAAGAGGGGATATTTTATCAGAGTTTAACATTAGTTTTTTTACAAGCCCTGATTCAAGAGAGGCAGAACTAGCAGGTATAGCTAGCTCGTTTATGGGAACAGTTTTTAGTATACTAGTATGTTTAGCGTTTTCATTTCCTGTTGCAGTGCTAGCTGCAATTTATCTCGAGGAATTCGCACCAAAAAATAAATTTACAGATTTTATAGAAGTAAACATTAATAATTTAGCAGCTGTTCCATCGATAGTATTTGGTTTGCTAGGTCTTGGTGTTTTATTAGCAGTTTTTAATTTACCAAGATCGACACCACTTGTTGGAGGAATTACTTTGTCTCTTATGACATTACCAACAATAATTATTGCTGCAAGAGCTTCTTTAAAAGCTGTTCCCCCAAGTATAAGAGAAGCTGCTTTAGCGATGGGTGCAAGTAATATGCAAACAACCATGCATCATACTGTGCCACTATCAATGCCTGGAACTTTATCTGGAACGATAATTGGCTTGGCTCAAGCTTTAGGGGAAACAGCCCCTTTAATTTTAATAGGAATGGTTGCTTTTGTGAATACAATACCTGGTACGCCAGTTGATCCTGCTGCAAGTTTACCAGTTCAGATATATATATGGTCAGAAAGTGCTGAGAGGGGTTTTGTTGAAAAAGTATCTGCATGTATTATGGTGCTTCTAGCTTTTTTAATTTTAATGAACTTGGCAGCTCAAATCGTTAGACACAAATTTGAAAAGAAATGGAGTTAAATGAGTAAAATAAAAGCGGAAAATGTAAATGTTTATTACGGATCCAAACAGGCATTATTTGACGTCTCTATAGATATAGCAGAAAAAGAAGTTACAGCTTTAATTGGACCATCTGGGTGTGGAAAGTCTACTTTCTTAAGATGCTTGAACAGGATGAACGACGTCATAGAAATTTGTAGAGTTGAAGGCAGTATTAAAATGGACAACCTAGAACTGAATTCAAGAAAGTTAGATGTTGTGAGACTTAGGGAGAACGTTGGTATGGTTTTTCAAAAACCTAATCCATTCCCTAAAACAATTTATGAAAATGTAGCTTATGGTCCTACTATTCACGGTATTGCACAGAGCAAAGAAGAAATGGATCAAATAGTTGAAACAAGTTTGAAAAAAGCTGCCTTGTGGAACGAAGTTAAAGATAGACTTGATGAAATCGGAACTGGTTTATCAGGAGGTCAACAGCAACGACTATGTATTGCTAGAGCTATATCTGTAAGTCCAGAGGTGATTCTTATGGACGAACCATGTTCAGCGCTTGACCCAATAGCAACAGCTCAAATTGAAGAACTTATAGATGATCTTAAAAAAGAGGTCACAATTGTGATAGTTACCCACTCAATGTCACAAGCAGCTAGGGTATCTCAAAAAACAGGTTTCTTTCATTTGGGAAAACTTATAGAATTTGGACCAACAGATAAAATATTTAAAAATCCTGATAATCAGCAAACTCAGGATTATATTACAGGAAGGTTTGGTTAATGAGTGAAAAACCGCACATTGTAAAATCTTACGAAGAGCAACTTCAGTTATTAAAAGATACAATAGTGAAAATGGGAACTGGAGTTGAGAAACAGCTTGAAAACACTATTAAATCTTTAGTTAAAAAAGACATTAGTTTAGCAGAAAAATCTATCAAAGATGACGAATTGACTGATAAGTATGAAATAAATATAGAAGAGCAAGTTGTAAATTTGATTGCCTTAAGGCAACCTATGGCAATAGATTTAAGAGAAACAGTTGTTGCCTTAAAAGTTTCTTCAGACTTAGAGAGAATTGGTGATTTAGCAAAAAACATCTCAAAACGATTAACTAAAATTGGAACTGATTTACCTAATGATATTACTAAAAATTTCGAAATAGCTGGTTTAAAAGCATCAAAACAAGTCAATGCAGTTTTAAATTCGTATTTACATAGAGCTAAAGATACAGCAGAAAATGTTTGGAATTCTGATGAAGAAATAGATCAAATGACTAATTCTAATATGGAAGCTGCAGTAAAGCATTTAGAAAAAAATAAAAACGATATACAAAAAGTAACCCAACTACTTTTCATGCTTAAAAATATTGAGAGGATTGGAGATCATGCAACCAATATTGCAGAGCAAGTTTATTTTCTGATTACAGGAGATTATTTAGAGGGAGACCGACCAAAAGGATAATGAGGGCAAATTTATTCATTGTTGAAGATGAAATGCCCATCGTAACTTTACTTAAATACAATTTAGAAAAAGAGGGTCACAAAGTTGATTATGCAATCAATGGAGAAGACGCTATTAGAAATATAAAGGAAAAAAATCCTGATTTAATTTTATTAGATTGGATGTTGCCAGATATTTCAGGTGTTGAAGTCTGTAAAAATTTGAAAAGAAGCAATCTTCACAAAAATATCCCAATCATTATGTTAACAGCCAAAGGTGAGGAAGAAGACAAAATTAAAGGATTTGAAACAGGAGCTGATGACTACGTAACTAAGCCATTCAGCCAAAAAGAACTTATTGCAAGAGTTAACGCTTTATTAAAGAGATCTAAACCAAGTGTTGCCGCTGATGTTGTAGTATTTGAGGATCTTAAAGTAGATAGAGTTCAACGAAGAGTTTATAGAGCAGATAAACAAGTTATAGTCGGCCCAACCGAATTTAAACTAATTGATTTTTTAATAAAGAATCCAAAAAGAGTATATTCGCGTGAGCAACTTTTAAATTCTGTATGGGGAGATGATATTTATGTTGAGTCCAGAACTATAGATGTTCATATAAGAAGACTAAGAAAAGCAATAAATATTGATGGCAAGAAAGATCTTATCAGAACAGTAAGATCTGCTGGCTATTCCTTAGATGTTTGAAGATCTTTTGGCTTTATAAATGATATTAATTTTCCTTTAACTTTTGATAATTTTTCCCAATCATTGAAATTAAAACTTACTTCAGCAACGGCTGCAGTAGGAAATTTTCTTTTTAAATTTTCAAATTGTTCAGAGTTTTCTTTAAGACAGATTCGATATATGAGTTCACTAATTGAAGGTTCATGATTGATTAAAAGTAAAGTTTTATAATTATCAACTGTTTGTTTTAAGATATGAATAATTTCATCCTCACTAGCATGATAAAGCGCTTTTTTTTTAATAATTTTCTTAAAACTGATTTTTTCTGACAATATATTTAATGTTTGTATTGTCCTTTTAGAGGATGAGCAATAAACTAAATCAAATTTTAATTTCTTTTTAATAAAAAATTCACAAATCAATTTTGCTGAATTTACCCCTCTTTTATTCAATGGCCTGTCATGATCATCTAAATCTGGAAAATCCCAACTAGATTTAGCATGTCTCATCGCATATAATTTAAACATATTTTTAATTTAACATTTAAATATGTCGAAAGCATCATTTTCAGAAAACGCTAATATTAGCAATCAACTCATAAACAGAGAATTATCTTGGCTTCAGTTTAATGATCGTGTTTTAGAAGAATCAAAAGATAAAACAAATCCTCTATTTGAAAGAGTAAAATTTTTATCAATCGCAGGTACAAATTTAGATGAATTTTTTATGGTAAGAGTCGCTGGACTTTTTAATCAAATTAAAGATGGTTTTGACGAATTAAGCGCAGATGGATTAACTGCAGAGGATCAATTGAATAGGGTCGTATTAAAAACTAAAGATCTATTAAAGAAGCAAAACGAAGCATTCCTAGAGTTGAAAAAAGAGCTATCGAAAGAAAAAATTTTCATTCGAAAAATGTCAGAACTAAATAAGAAGGATCTTATGTATCTAAGAGAATATTTTCAGGAAACAATTTATCCTATAATAACACCTACTGCCATTGACCCATCACATCCCTTTCCTTTTATACCAAATAAAGGCCAAGCAATTTTACTAAGAATGACTAGAATAAAAAAAAAAAGAGAACTAAATGCAATTATAGTTATACCAAGAGCACTTCCAAAATTTGTATCTCTAAACAATTCTGAAACAATAAATGAATTTGTCACAATTGATGACGTAATTTGTAAATTTGCTAGTGAAATATTTCCAGACCATAATATCGAGGCAAGTTTGCAGTTTAAAATAATTAGAGACAGCGAAATTGAAATAGATGATGAAGCTGCTGATCTTGTGAGATATTTTGAAAAAGCAATTAAGAAAAGAAGAAGGGGAAACGTAGTTAAACTCGAAGTACTCACTAATTCAAACAAAAAACTTTTAAATTTTATTTCAAAAAAATTTAAAATGGATGAAGATCATATTTATGAAGTTGAAGGATTGGTTGGAATACAAGATATAGATGAAATTTGTAAAAAGAAAGATCCAAAGCTGAGATTTAAAAAGTTTAATCCTAGAGAAGTTGAAAGATTGAAGGAATTTGATGATAAATTTTTTTCAGCTATAAGAAGTAAAGATTTTGTTGTACACCACCCTTTTGAAACTTTTGATGTAGTAATTCAATTTTTAGAAGCTGCAGCAAAAGATCCCAAAGTTATCGGTATCAAACAAACTTTGTATCGAACCACACCTGACTCTCCTATCGTAAAAGCACTAAGTAGAGCAGCAGAAAACGGAAAAGTTGTTACAGCCGTAATAGAAATAAAAGCTCGATTTGATGAGGAAGCTAATATTGAATTATCTAGGAAACTAGAGAAAGCTGGCGTTCAAATTGTTTATGGATTCGCAAAATACAAAACGCATGCAAAGGCAAGTTTAGTTTTAAGAAAAGAAGGAGCTAAAACGCGAAGCTATGTTCACTTAGGTACAGGAAACTATCATCCAATTAACGCAAAAATTTATACTGACTTATCACTGTTTAGCTCTAATCAAGACTTGGCCAAAGATGTCGAAAAATTTTTCAATTATGTAACTGGTTATGCAAAACCAAAAAAATTGAATAAAATTTTTATGTCTCCATTAAATAGTAGGAATTTTTTTGAAGAAAAAATTGAAAATGAAATAGTAAATGCAAATAAAGGAAAACCTGCAGAAATATGGGCAAAAATGAATTCTCTTGTAGACCCTGGAATTATTAAGAAATTTTACGAAGCTTCAAACGCAGGAGTAAAAATAAATTTATCGGTAAGAGGAGTATGTTGCTTAAGACCTGGAATTAAAGGTCAATCTGAAAATATAAAAGTAAAAAGCCTTATTGGCAGATTTTTAGAACACTCAAGAATTTATTGTTTTGCAAATGGTAGTTCTATGCCCTCTCGAGAGAATCAGGTGTATATTTCATCTGCAGATTTAATGCCTAGAAATTTAGATAGAAGAATTGAAATTATAATTCCGATAGAAAACAATACTGTACATGAGCAAATTTTAGATCAAATTATGTTAGCCAACTTTAAAGATAAATCAGAAACATGGTATTTAGATAGTTTGGGAAACTATCATAAAGAACAAGAAAAAGGCTTTTCCGCACATTCCTATTTCATGAAGAATCCAAGTTTATCAGGTCGCGGTAAGTCAATTTTAAGAGCTAAACCTCAAAATTTGA
>CACMOZ010000004.1 GCA_902615435.1 uncultured Pelagibacteraceae bacterium | reverse complement strand
GTTCTTGATGCTCTACTAATTGATAAGCTACCATCTAAATATGGTATAGAAAATCCTGATCGTCCGAGCATATCAACTGAGAGAAAAGTATTCTCCAAAATTTCATAATTTTGAGAAATTAATAAACAAAGATTTATAGCTAATAATGGAGTAAAAAATATCCATAAACTCAATTTTCTTACCTGAGCTATTTCATTCATAAAAATATATTTTGATTATTTTTTCTTATTTCTTTTTCTTGCTCTTCTTTTTTTTGAGCCGATTTTTCTTCTTCCACGGTGCTTTTTTGGATAACCCATATTTTTGCCTCCTTTTAGTATCTTAATTAGACAATTAATATATAAAGATCAATTACAATTATTTATGAAAAAATCCATCAAGACATTTCTTAAACATCCTACAAAAGATAATTCCAACAGATCTGCAAACCCAGCTGTAATAAGAGCTTCCACTATTCTTTTCAACTCCATGCAGGAGCTTTATCAGCACGAAAAAAAAATTAAAAAACACCAGCAAGTTAGTCACTATAGTTACGGTCGATATGGGAGTTCAACAACCATTGAATTAGAGAATATTTTGAAAGAGCTAGAGCAAGCATTTCATGTATTTTTAACAGGTACTGGATTTGGTGGAGTTGCTTTAGCAATCATGAGTTTATGTAGACCTGGAGATGAAATTTTAGTTTCAGATAATGTTTATGGGCCAACAAAAGAAATATCTGAAAAGCTTCTAAAAGAATTTGATGTTCTGGCAAAATTTTATAATCCAGAATCATTTGAAGATTTAAAAAATAAAGTAAACAAAAAAACAAAAATGATACTAGTGGAAAATCCTGGAAGTAATACTTTTGAATTTCAAGATTTATCCCAAATTGTTAATTTAGCTAAAAAGAAAAAAATTTTTACTTTTCTTGATAATACATGGGGAACTCCATTATATCTTAAACCATTAAAACTTGGATTTGATATGTCTTTCTCATCTGCAACAAAATATTTTTCAGGACATTCTGATGCAATGGGTGGCTCACTTGCAGTTAATAAAAAAGTTTTTAAACAAGTAATGTTCTTTTATAAACTTTCCGGATATAGAATGTCTGCAGATGAAGCTTATTTAATTATAAGAGGTTTAAGAACATTAGATACAAGATTAAATCAACATTATGAGAATACAAAGCAAATTATTAATTTTTTAAAAAAACAAAAAAAGGTAAAAGAAATTTTATATCCTCATAATCCGTCAAGTAAGAACTATAAGTTATGGAAAAAATATTACTCAGGTGCTACTGGATTATTGTCTATAGTTATAAAAAGTAAAAAAAAATCCTCAGTAATTAAATTTGTTAATTCTTTAGAGTTATTCGGAATAGGTTATAGTTGGGGAGGATTTGAAAGTCTTGCAATTTTACAAGAGCTTCGTTCAAGTAAAAAAGATGAGTACCTTCAAGGCAGAAAGTATTTTAGATTTAATAAAGATGAACATATTGTCAGATTGCACATTGGTTTAGAGGATCCAAAGGATTTAATAAATGATTTAAAAAGATCCTTAAGATATATTAAATAATGTTTAATTTTATTCCTAACAGACTTGCTCTTATAGTTTTAGTTTCAGCTTGCAGTATTATTTTAATTTCAATGGGCTTAAGACAAACTTTTGGTTTATTTTTTGAAGATTTTGAAAAAGGTCTTGGGGCAACAAGAACAGAATTTGGTTTGGCAATAGGTATTCAAATGCTCTTTTGGGGAGCGTTTGCTCCAATATTTGGTTTAATAGCTGATAAACTTGGTGGAAATAAAGCAGTGTTCATAGGTTTTATAATATTCGGTTTGGGTGTTTATATGCTTTATGCAGGACCTAATACTGGCATTTTTTTTCAGATAAGTCTTGGTGTTTTAGTAGGTATAGCTTTAGGAGCTACAGCGATTGGTGTCCCCGTCTCTGAAGTAGGAAAACATTTTCCAAATGAGAGTAGAACTATTGCGACTGGTATTGTGACAGCTGCAGCTTCAGTTGGTTATTTTTTATCTCCGTTATTAACAAAATATAGTCTTGGAATAGTTGGGTGGGAACAAACTCTTAAATATTTTATGTATTTTATAGCCTTAGGTCTTTTGGCTTCTCTTTTTTTATTTCCATCAAAAACTATTTTAAATTCCTCGCAAGCTGATAGAGATCAAACCTTCATATCCGCAATAAAAGAAGCTTTTTCTCATAAAGGTTATGTTTTATTAGTTTTAGGTTTTTTTGTTTGTGGTTTTCAAATTACATTAGTAGGAACTCATATCCCTGGTTATATGCAAGATAGGGGTATGGGCGGATGGTCTGCTACAATAATTTTAGCGTTAATAGGATTTTTTAATATTTTTGGCACTTTAGGTATGGGATATTTAGGGACAAAATATAAGAAAAAAAATCTCTTATGCATTCTTTACACATTAAGAGCTATTAGCATTTGTATATTCATTTTTTCTCCACCGTCTTTATTAAACTCAATTATTTTTGGAATTACTTTTGGACTTTTATGGCTTTCTACAGTTCCTCCAACAAACGGAATAGTTGCCCAAATTTTTGGCACCAAATATTTAAGCACCTTATTTGGAATTGTTTTTTTATGCCATCAATTTGGTGCTTTTGCTGGAGCATTTCTTGGTGGTTATTTCTTTGATACTTATGGAAGTTATGATTATGCTTGGTACATGGCCATAGGTCTATCAATCTTTGCAACTATTGTTCATTTTCCGATTGATGAGAGAAAAATTCAACGTGTGGATAACACTATCTAAAGTTGTATTTTGAGTCCCTAAGTGAATCAAAAGTGAATCAAAACGTGAACATTTAAATTATTCAACTAAAAAGTGTGGATAATTTTTTATTCAAATATTCTATAATTAGTCATTAGACTTCAAAATAACAAAAGGAGCAATAATGTTTTCAAAAGAGTTGGGCGATAAATTAGATAGATATCATTTACTAAAACATCCATTTTATCAAATTTATTGGAACGAAGGAAAGTTAAATAGAGAAATTATCAAAGATTATGCTGAGCAATATTATCAGCACGTAAAAGCATTTCCGAGATACATAAGTGCAACGCATTCAATTTGTGAAGACCTAGAGAAAAGAAGAATTCTTTTGGAAAATTTGCAAGATGAAGAAAATAAAGATGGTGACCATCCTAAATTATGGAAGAATTTTGCAAAAGCACTTGGAGCAGATGAAAAAGAGATTGAAAAAGTTAAACTTGATTGGTTTACCAAAGATATGATTGATAACTTTTTTTCTCAGGCAAGAAAATCTTATGCTGAAGGGCTTGCGTCTTTGTACACTTATGAAAGACAAATTCCTGAAATTGCTGAAACAAAAATCCAAGGATTAAAAAAATTCTATGGTGTAAGTTCTAAGGAAGGGCTGGAATTTTTCGAAGCACACAAATCTGCTGATGTAATACATAGGGCGGAATGTGAGAAATTATTAGATAGTTTATCAAAAGAAGAGCAAGAAAAAGCCGAAGTAGCATCTTTGCTAACAGCTAGATATCTTTGGAATTTTTTAAGTGGCATGACTTCAAAGCATAAACTTGAAAATATTGCTGCTTAGAATAAGTAAAGTTCAACATTTTAATGAAAAATGATAATCACAAGTGGGATAACAAACATCCCACTGCACAAATGCTTGGTCGTTGGCAACCTTGGCATGCAGGGCACCAAAAACTTTTTGAAGAAACTTTAAAAAAAACCGGGCAGGTAAATATTATGGTACGAGATGTAAAAGGTGTTGATGATAATCCATTTGACTTTGAAACTGTTAAAAAAAATATTTTTGAGGCACTTAAAGATTATAAAAATAGAATTCAAGTCACTTTAGTTCCCAATATAACTAATATTTGTTACGGTAGAGGCGTTGGTTATAAAATAGAAGAGATTGTTTTAGATGAAAAAACACAGCAGATTTCAGCAACAAAAATCAGAGAACAGATGAGAAAAGAGGGTAAACTCAAATAATTGACAGGCATTCTCACTTGACCTCTAAAATACGCCTATATATAAAAGCTCAATGATAACTAACAATCCATTTTCAACTCTAGCAGAAATAGTCCCAGCAATTGCAATGCAAGGATTTGTCATTGCTATGGCTGTACTCACTTTAGTTGGCGTGTTAGTCGACATTGTTCATAAGAAGAATGTAAAATATTTTTTTGAAAATGCAAAAAAAGCAAAAAAAAATGCTCAAGTTGAATTAACAACTGGAAAAAGAACTGCGGTTATTTTAAAAACCGTTGCCCATGATATTGCAACAACTTCAGAACTTGGATGGGGTAAAAGAAGGTTAGCACATGTTTTAGGCATGTACGGAACAATAATCTTTTGGATTTGTTCAGCTATTTTAATTTTTTCCTATTCATCAGTTGGTATTGAAACTCCATCAACCTTAACAGCTTTATGGCACATAGGTGCAATTTTAACTTGTATGGGTGGATATTGGTTTTGGTTTTTTTTAAGAGTTGATGTGTCTGCAGAAGCACATCCTTGGTATAGAATTATTAAAGCAGATTTATTTGTTTTAGCATTATTAGCTTGCGCAACATTCGGTTTA
This sequence comes from uncultured Pelagibacteraceae bacterium, assembly GCA_902615435.1. Classification (GTDB taxonomy): domain Bacteria; phylum Pseudomonadota; class Alphaproteobacteria; order Pelagibacterales; family Pelagibacteraceae; genus Pelagilacustribacter. Next base: position 114,100 of record CACMOZ010000004.1, on the reverse strand, counting down.
GCTTGGTCGTACACACAGTATTCTGGTATGACTGGTCTTAGTTATTTATTTTTAATTTTATTTATTGTTTCAAATTTAGTTTTATTTGGAGGAGTTTATTGGTCTAAATTTGCTCATATGTTTTATAAACCTGGTGCAGCGATTCAAAAAAATTTAGCAGAAGCTGATGGTTCTAGAGACAATTTGCCACCACCCGCTGATGCTCCAGAGCAATTTGGACTAGGAATTAAAAGAGAACAACCAAAGCATTATTAGGAAATTTATGTTATTAAACTTAAAGGGAGAAAAATAATTTATGTCAACTTTTGTATACATGACTAGATGCGATGGCTGCGGACACTGCGTAGATATTTGTCCATCAGATATTATGCATATTGATGAAACAATCAGACGAGCAAAAAACATTGAACCTAACTTTTGTTGGGAATGTTATTCATGTGTAAAAGCTTGTCCCAATCATGCAATCGATGTAAGAGGATATGCTGACTTTGCTCCAATGGGGCATAGCGTAAGAGTTAGAAGAGAAGAGGAAAAAGGAACTATTTCATGGAGAATTAAGTTTAGAAATGGCACAGAGAAAAATTTCGTTTCACCGATAACAACTAAACCTTGGGGTAAATTCATTCCAAAACTTGCCGAAGAGGATAAACCAAATCAAGGCGAAATAACTACTCAAAGACTTTACACAGAGCCAAAAGGTTTAAACATTGATGGAGATCTTCCTACTGTAAGCAAAGATTCATTTAAAAAAGGCGTTTATTATTAATGGCTAATGTAAAAACTCATGTTGAAGAGAGTGATATTCTAATTATCGGCGGAGGAATGGCCGGAACAGGGGCTACATTCGAATCTAGACACTGGGGAAGAGATTTAAAAATAGTTTGTGTTGAAAAAGCTAATATCGACAGAAGCGGAGCTGTTGCGCAAGGTCTTTATGCAATCAATTGCTATATGGGAATGCAGTGGGATGAAAACCAACCTGAAGATCACGTTAGATACGCACGAAATGATCTAATGGGAATGGTAAGAGAAGATTTAGGTTATGACATGGCTCGTCACGTAGATTCTACAGTTCATATGTTTGATGAATGGGGTTTACCTATGATGAAGAATGAAAAAACTGGAAGATATTTAAGAGAAGGTAAATGGCAAATCATGATACACGGTGAAAGCTATAAACCTATCGTTGCCGAGGCAGCAAAAAAATCTGCCAACAAAATTTATAACAGAATAATGATTACTCATCTTTTAATGGATGATGAAAAGGAAAATAGAATAGGTGGAGCAGTTGGTTTTAATATGAGAACTGGTGACTATCATGTGTTTAAAGCTAAAGCTGTAATTGTTGCAGCAGGTGGGGCTTCACACATTTTCAAACCTAGAGCAGTTGGTGAAGGAATGGGAAGAACTTGGTACGCTCCTTGGAGTAACGGTTCTGCTTATGCACTTCCAATAGCTGTCGGAGCTAAGATGACTCAAATGGAAAATAGAATAGTCTTATGTAGATTTAAAGATGGCTATGGTCCAGTTGGAGCTTACTTCTTACATTTAAAAACTTACACCCAAAACGCAAATGGCGAGAATTACGAAAAAAAATGGTACGACCAAACTAAATCTTTAGTAGGAGAGTACATTGATCACCACCCAACACCAACTTGTTTAAGAAATCATGCTTTTATTCAAGAAGTACAAGCTGGTGGAGGACCAATTCACATGGTGACTAAAGAAGCGTTCCAAGATCCTCATTTAGAAACTGTAGGATGGGAAAACTTCTTAGGAATGACAGTTGGTCAGGCTGTTGTATGGGCTTCACAAAACATTGATCCAAAATATACAAACCCAGAACTTACAACTTCTGAACCTTATGTTATGGGTTCACACGCAACATGTTCTGGAGCTTGGGTAAGCGGACCAGAAGATTTATCTCCTCCAGAATATTTTTGGGGGTATAACAGAATGTTAACTGTTGATGGATTATTTGGTGCGGGGGACACTGTAGGTGGAAGTGCACATAAATTTTCTTCTGGCTCTTTCACAGAAGGAAGATTAGCTGCAAAAGCTGCTGTTAAATACATCGAAGATAAAAAAGCAGATGGAATTAAAGTAAGTGAAAAGCAATACAAAGATTTAAAAGAGGTTATTTACAAACCATTAGAAAATTACACGGTAGGAAGAAATGAAATAACAGGCGGAACTGTTTCACCAAGCTATATTTCTCCTATTCAAGGGCTACAAAGACTACAAAGAATTATGGATGAGTATGTCGGAGGAATAGCTACAAATTATATGACCAATGAGAATATGCTTAATAGAGGCTTAGAATTATTAAAATGGTTAGAAGAAGATTTAGAAAATGTTGGAGCTGAAGATTACCATCAACTTATGAGAGCATGGGAATTAAAACACAGAACTATTACATCACAATGTGTAACTGAGCATACGAAATTCAGAGAGGAAACTAGATGGCCGGGTTACTATTACAGAGGCGATCATTTAAAACTCGATGATGATAATTGGCATTGTTTAACTGTTTCTAGAAGAGACCCTAAAACTAAAAAGTTCACAATGGAGAAAGTTCCTGTTTATCACATTGTAGACGAAAAGAAGGAAAAGAAAGCTTCATAAAGCTTAATGAAGTTATTAGAAAAATCCGACACAGAGATAAGAGATATTGCTCAGCCGATTTGGGATAATTTAGTTAAATCATCAAATATTAAAGACTATGGAGGGTTCACAAAAGACTTTTCATCACAAATGCTTTATGGAGCAAATGAAGTTGAACTTGGAAAACAGTGGGCTAACAATAAACTACTTACAAGCCTCTCAGAGAAACAAGAGTTTTTAGGTACAATTAGAAGAAATCAATTTATTACTGTTCTTTATAAACAAACAAGCCAAACAATGCCTGGAGAATTTCTAGGTAGGCTAGTTTTAGGTGAAGAAGATGGTCTGGTAAAAGTTTTTGGAGCTACAATTTATTAAGATTGACAACTTAATATTTCAGGCATACTCCTTACATTAATGCTCGAAATTTATCTTCCTATTGCCCAAGTAAACATAGATATTTTTCTTTTATTATTTTTAAGTTTGGCTGTTGGAGTTTTATCAGGACTTTTTGGTGTTGGAGGAGGATTCTTGATGACACCATTTTTAATTTTTATGGGCATACCTCCAGTATATGCAGTTCCAAATGAAGTTAACAACATTCTTGCTACTTCAGTATCTGGTTCTCTTACTCACTGGTATAAGAAAACTTTAGACTACAAGATGGGTTTAATGATTGTTTCAGGGGGTGTAGTTGGAACTATCATCGGAATAATGACGTTTACTTTTTTTTCAGAAATAGGAAAAATAAGTTTAATAATCTCTTTATTATACATGTATCTTTTAGCAATTGTTGGCACATTAATGTTAATTGAAGGTATAAAAGAAAGAAATCGTTTAAAATCTAAAATAAGTGCAAAAAAAAAATTACACGATCATAATTGGTTACAAGGTCTTCCTTTAAGAATGAGGTTTAATAAATCTAGATTGTATGAAAGTGCGTTCACTCCAATTTTATTAGGATTTGTCGTTGGATTTGTAGCATCAATGATGGGAATAGGAGGTGCGTTCTTAATGGTGCCTGCAATGATTTATATTATAGGAATGCCTGTAAAATTAATTCCGGGGACCTCGTTGTTTGTTACTGTATTTATTAGTGCTGTAGTAACAATTTTACATTCTTTTAACTATGGAACAATTGATTTGTTTCTAGTAGTTCCTTTAATTTTAGGTTCAATTGTTGGGGTTCAAGTAGGTCAAAAGATTGGTCAATTTTTAAATAGCAACGAGCTTAAATCTTTATTTGCAATGCTTTTAATAACTGTTGCTATAGCAATTGCCTACGACTCTTTCTTTAGAAAAAAAACAGAGTTTAATGGAAGTAAAGTTAAAACACCAGAGTTGAACAGCTTAGCAGAATTTATTATTAAAATGTCAAATGACGTACCATTTTTATATGGAGCCTTTGCAATAATTCTTGCAGTTGTACTTGGTGCATTAATGGCATGGATTAGAAAAATTATTCATGATTTAAGATATAAGAAACCAAAACAAGAAGAAGTTAAATTTCCAGTCAAGTAATTATTTTCTTTTGTATTTTTGTTTTTCAGGTATTACACCTCTTACACCACCTCTAGGATCCTCTACATCTCCTTTTCTTCTAGGAATTAAATGAATGTGACAGTGCATAATTGATTGGCCAGCATCTTTACCCACATTAACACCAACATTAAAGGCACTTATTTCTTTATCTAATTTTTTTAATTCTTTTTTTTGATTTTTTAAAATCTCATCTAAATCGTTAATCTCTTCTTTACTTAAATCAAAATAATCACCAACGTGTCTGTTTGTAATAATTAAAGTATGATGTTTTGTGACAGGATATGCAGTATCTCGAATTATAAAAAAATATTTTGTTGACGAGATTACTTTACAATTTGTTTTATTACAGAATATACAGTCTTCGGAACTTGAAGACATTAGGCACTTCGATAAAGCTTAGTCATAACAAACTCTCTATGACCCAAAGCTTCAGCACATGTTAATCTACCGTTAGCAACTTTTAAGGTTGTTTCAATTAGTTTATCACCTGCTTGATCAAGATTCATTTCTCTAGTTAAAATTTTTGAGACATCACAATCTACATGCTCGCTCATTAATTTTGCTGTCAAAGGATTTGCTGTAAGTTTAACAACTGGTTCTATTGGATTACCAATTATATTCCCTTGTCCAGTTGGAAAAAGATGAATATTAAATCCTCCAGCAGCTTGTAAAGTTACACATTCTGCTGCTGCAGAAGAAGTGTCCATAAAGTATAAACCTTTACCTTTTTTTGGTTCTTCAGCAGGTTCTAAAACATCAATAAATTTTCTTGACCCTATCTTTTGAAAATTTCCAAAAGCTTTTTCTTCAATTGTAGTTAGTCCTCCTGCTATATTACCTGCTGTGGGTTGACTTTCTGATAAGTCATCAGTTGCTTCTTTTAAAATAAAATCGTTATAATCACTCCACGTCTTCATAAATTTTTTCTGAGCTTCAGGAGTTGCGCCTCTTTTGGCACATACTTGTTCTGCACCTGTTAGTTCAGAAGTTTCTCCAAAACATAAATGAACGCCTAATGGCTCTAGTTTATCCATTAAATTTCCAACAGTTGGATTAGATGCAAGACCTGAGGTTGTATCTGACTCACCACATTTAACTGATATCCATAAATCACTCATTGGACATTCTTCTCTTTGTTTCTCAGAAGCCCACATGGAAAATTCTTGTGCTTTTTTTGATGCTTTCATTATTGTTTGTATGTCTCCACTTCTTTCTATGTGAAAACCTTCAACTGGTTTTCCTGTTTCAGCAATTCCATCAACAATTTTTTTTGTCCACTTTGGCTCAATTCCGATAACAATAACAGCAGCAACGTTTGGATTTCTACCCGTACCAATCATTGTCCTAAAATGTAATTCTAAATCTGCACCGAATTGTAATCTCCCATAGGAGTGGGGCAAAGCGATCGTTCCTTTTATATTGTTTGCTACTGCTTCAGCACAAGCATTTGAAATATCATCTACTGGAAGAATAATTACGTGATTTCTTGTTCCGGCTCTTCCGTTTTCTCTTTTATAACCTAAAAAACTTTTTGGAATTTCCATTCTTTTTACCACTTTTTTGTTTTTACATTGTGAACGTGAACATGTTCACCTTTTTTGATTTCTTTGACTACTTTTCCAATGTCGTGTCCATATTTAAAAATTGTATCTCCAACCTTAAGGTCTTTTAGAGCTATTTTGTGTCCTAAAGGAACATCGTTTGTTGATGGGACTTTAACGGTTTTGTCGTTTTCCATTATCCAAGCGCTACAATCTTGGCCCTTTTTAGTGGTTTCTATCACAACAACTCCTACGTTATCTTTTTCGTCGTGAATGATTAGATCGGGCTGTGACATAAAAATATCTAATGGATATAGACTAAAATTTAGTATAATGAAAGCTAGATTTTCAAAATACTTTTAGGAGATTTATGGCTAAAATGACAACAGAAGAAGCGTTTGTAAAAGTTTTACAAATGCATGGTATTGAACATGCCTTCGGCATTATTGGTTCTGCATTTATGCCTATTTCTCATATTTTCCCTGACGCAGGAATTACATTTTGGGATGTTGCTCATGAAACTAATGGAGGGCTTATTGCTGATGGTTACACAAGAGCAACTGGAAAAATGTCAATGGTAGTTGCTCAGAATGGACCAGGTATAACTGGTTTGGTAACACCAATTAAAACTGCTTATTGGAATCATACTCCACTTCTTTTAGTGACACCTCAAGCAGCTAATAAAACAATGGGTCAAGGTGGCTTTCAAGAAGTTGAGCAAATGAATTTATTCAAAGATATGGTTTGTTATCAAGAAGAAGTGAGAGATCCTTCAAGAATTGCAGAAGTATTAAATAGAGTAATAGAAAAAGCAATCAGAGGTTCGGCTCCAGCACAAATAAATGTTCCAAGAGACTTTTGGACTCAAGTAATTGATATTGAGTTACCTCCAATCGTACGATTAGAAAGACAAGCAGGTGGAGCAACGGCAATAGAAGAAGCAGCTAAATTATTATCTAATGCAAAGTTCCCAGTAATTTTATCTGGGGCAGGAGTAGTAATTGGAGGAGCGATAGAAGATTGCGTAAAACTTGCAGAAAAATTAGACTCACCAGTTTGTTCTGGTTATCAACACAATGATAGCTTTCCTGGAAGCCATCCTTTAGCTGTGGGACCATTAGGTTATAACGGATCTAAAGCCGCTATGGAATTAATTGCAAAAGCTGATGTAGTATTAGCTTTAGGCACGAGATTAAATCCTTTTTCAACTTTACCAGGTTATGGAATTGATTATTGGCCAAAAAATGCAAAGATTATTCAGGTAGATATGAATTCAGATAGGATTGGTCTTACCAAAAAAGTGACTGTTGGAATTTGTGGAGATGCTAAATTGGTAGCTCAACAATTATTAAGCAAACTATCTCCAAAAGCAGCTGATACTGATAGACAGAAGAGAAAAGATTTAATTCATCAAACTAAATCAGCTTGGCTTCAAAAATTATCAAGTTTAGATCATGAGGAAGATGATCCGGGAACAGTTTGGAACAAAGATGCAAGAGATAGAGATAAAGACCGAATGTCACCTAGACAAGCTTGGAGAGCGATACAAGCAGGAATGCCTAAAGATGTAATTATTTCCAGCGATATTGGAAATAACTGTGCAATAGGTAATGCTTACCCAACTTTTGAAAAAGGAAGAAAATATTTAGCACCAGGTTTGTTCGGACCTTGCGGCTATGGTTTTCCATCTATCTTAGGTGCTAAAATTGGATGTCCTGACACTCCTGTAATTGGTTTTGCAGGTGACGGAGCTTTTGGAATTAGTATGAATGAAATGAGTTCATGTGCACGTGAAGAATGGCCAGCTATTTCAATGGTTATATTTAGAAATTATCAATGGGGCGCAGAGAAAAGAAATACAACATTATGGTTTGATAACAATTTTATAGGAACAGAGTTAGATCCAGAATTAAGTTACGCAAAAGTTGCTAATGCATGTGGTTTAAAAGGAGTAACTGTAAAAACTATGGAAGAAACTACTAAAGCTATAAAGCAATCTTGTGAAGATCAAAAGAAAGGTATTACGACGTTTATTGAGGTAATATTAAACCAGGAACTGGGTGAACCTTTTAGAAGAGATGCAATGAAAAAACCAGTTAGAGTGGCTGGTATTAAAAAAGAGGACATGAAACCTCAAAAAGGTCTTAACTAGTTTAAGAAATGAAATCTCAAAGTTCCAATAAAAGCTTTGGCTTATTATTTTTTGTTGTTTTTTTAATTATAGGTTTATGGCCATTAAAAAACGGAGAAAATTTAAATTTTTATTTTATTATAGCATCTGTAATTTTTTTACTTTTAGGCATTATAAATTCAAAAATTTTAACTCCATTAAATAAATCGTGGATTAAATTAGGAGAAATATTAGGAATTGTAATAGCACCAATTGTAATGGCTTTGGTGTACTTTGTAATTCTTACACCAGTAAGCTTAATTGTTAGAGTATTTGGTAAAGATTTGTTAAATTTAAAATTTTTAAAAGAAAAAAAAGACACTTATTGGATTAAAAGAAAAAAATCTCTTGGTTCAATGAAAAAACAATTTTAAATGATTGAATTTATTAGAGAATTTTGGGAATTTTTAAGGGAGAGAAAAAAATATTGGTTGTTACCAATAATAATCGTTTTGGCTTTATTCGGAATTTTAATTGTCCTTAGCCAAGGGTCTGCAGTAGCACCATTTATTTATACAATATTTTAGTGACTTCTATATTAGGAATATCAGCATTTTATCATGACAGCGCAGCAGCAATTATTATAGATGGAAATATAATTGCTGCAGCTCAAGAAGAAAGATTTTCTAGGAAGAAATATGATCCAAGATACCCTTTCCATGCAGTAAAATATGTATTGGAAGAATCAAAATTAAGTTTAAATGAAGTTGATCATATTGTTTTTTTTGAAAAACCATTTCTAAAATTTGAAAGACTTTTAGAAACCTATATGGCATTTGCTCCAAAAGGTTTTAAATCATTCAGTTTATCTATGCCTATATGGCTAAGAGAAAAACTTTTTCAAAAAAAATTTCTGTTTGATAAGCTCAAAGAACATGACAAAAATTTTAACGATATAACTAAAATTAAATTTTCAGAACACCATTACAGTCATGCAGCTAGCGCATTTTTCCCCTCACCATTTGAAGAAGCTATTATTTTAACTTTAGATGGTGTTGGTGAATGGGCGACAACTACTGTAGCTATCGGAAAAAAAAATAAGCTTGAGATAATTAAGGAAATACATTTTCCTCATTCATTGGGATTATTATATTCAGCTTTTACTTATTACACAGGTTTTAAAGTCAATAGTGGTGAATACAAATTAATGGGACTCGCTCCATACGGCAAACCGATTTTTAAAGATATCATATTAGACAAACTTATAGATTTGAAAGAAGATGGCTCCTTTAAACTTGATATGAAATATTTCAATTATGCTACAGGATTGACAATGACTAACAATAAATTTTCTAAAATTTTTGGGCAACCAGTAAGAGATCCAAAAAAAGATTTATTAACTCAATTCCATATGGATATAGCTTCATCAATCCAAGCTGTAACGGAAGAAATAGTATTAAGAATAACAAAAAATATTTTAACAAAATATAAGATAAAAAATCTTTGTTTAGCGGGAGGAGTAGCTCTTAATTGTGTTGCTAATGGAAAAATTCTTAAAGAAAAAATATTTGAGAATATTTGGATTCAGCCTGCCGCAGGAGATGCAGGTGGATCTTTAGGCGCAGCCCTAGCTTACTGGTATCATGAGCTAGGAAAACCAAGAGTCGAATTTAAAGATAAAATGAAAGGTTCTTACCTTGGACCTAAGTTTGAAAATGATTTTATTGAACAAAAACTCAAATCGTTTAAAGCAAATTACAAAAAATATAATAGAGAAGAAATGATTTCTTTAACAGCAAAAGAACTTTCCAAAGAAAAAACTGTAGGCTGGTTCCAGGGAAGAATGGAATTCGGACCCAGAGCACTTGGCGGAAGGTCAATATTAGCGGACCCAAGATCAGAAAAAATGCAAAAAGAATTAAACTTAAAAATTAAGTTCAGGGAGAGTTTTAGACCATTTGCTCCCTCTATTCTCAGAGAAGATGTTAATGATTGGTTTGAATTAAACAATGAAAGTCCTTACATGTTATTAGTTTCAGAAGTAAAAAAAAATAAACAAATTAAGATGAAAGCCGAAGATGAAAAATTGTTTGGCATAGATAAATTAAATGTCAAAAGATCAAGTGTTCCAGCTATAACCCATGTAGATTATTCAGCAAGAATTCAGACTGTACATAAAGAAACTAATCCAAGGTATTATGATCTGATTAAAGAGTTTAAAAAAAATACAAATTGTCCAGTTTTAGTAAATACTTCCTTCAATGTTCGAGGCGAACCTATTGTTTGCTCAATTGATGATGCATTCAATTGCTTTATGGGAACTAATCTAGATATTCTAGTGATAGAAGATTTTGTTTTATTTAAAACCAATCAAGACAAGTCATTAATTAAAGATTACAAAAATAAATTTGAATTAGATTAATTTAAAATTGAAGCAGGATCTAATTTAACATCAAACCAATTAAGTCTAATGTCTAAATGAGGCCCAGTTGCTCTTCCACTTTGTCCTAAGGTTCCGACTATTTGGCCCTTTTTAACTTTTTGACCAACTTTGACATTAATGTCCTTCATGTGCATATACAAAGTGCTTATACCATGACCGTGATCAAAAATTATTGTCCCCCCAGTAAAATACATATCTTTCTCTGATAAAGTAACTTCTCCATCCATCATTGCTTTAACTGGTGTACCTTCCGGAGCATGAAAGTCTATTCCATAATGAGGTCTTCTAGGCTTTCCATTTAAAATTCTTTGGCTTCCGTAAACTCCAGTAATTATATATTTATCAATTGGATATATAAAATTATTTTTAAAAAAATCATATGCAGTGTCAATTGATCTGGCTTTGCCAATCAATACATTATCCTTTTTAATTCTCTCGTATACTTCAGGTGGTGGAGTAACTTGCTTTGGAGGCAAACCATCAATTCTTTGTATCTTGTACTCTCTCTTTATTATCTTCTTTTCATAAATTTTAATTTTTTTATTTTTTTTAACTTTAATAATTACATCGTTTTTTCTATCTCTATCTAAACCAAAAGCAAAAAAACCATCTTTGGTTACTCTAATTTTTCGATCATCAATTAAAACAGTCGAACCAGGCTCAGTTTTTCCTAAAATAAAAGACCCTTGTACAAATTTACCATTAAACTCTGCGGAAAAAGCAAAGCTTAAGTTAAATATGAATAATAAAATATAAAATATATATTTAATAATTAATTTCATTTTTTAATAAATTATATACAAAAGAATGTCCTTTTGAAGATAAATGCATTGGATCATATTTGTAAAAAAGATTTTTTGGCTTATCATAATCACAAAATTCTTTTGTGTAATCAGAATAATTAATTTTCAATTTAATTAAAATTTTAATTATCTTCTTTTGAGGAATCAAATTTTGTTGTGTGCACTCTCTGGTTTGATACTCATAAGGTAATAATATAATTTTTAATTTTATATTTTTTTTTGAAGATGTATTGTTCAGCTTTGAGATATATTCTTCCATTTCTAACATATTGTTATTTTCATAATAAATTATAACATCTTTAAAATATCTCTTAGAGGGATCAGTAGTAACACCGACAATAAACATATATAGATAAGATTTATTTCTTAAAAAAGCATGAACTTTCATAATTAAATCCCTACTTAAGTTTGAGACTTTTTTAATTTCGGAATTCTCTCTTTTTTTGTTATCAAGCTTAATAATACTACGACCATCATATAAATCATTTAAAGTTATGAAGTAGTAAGCTTTTTTTACATTTTTAAACTTATCAAAATTATTCAAAGTTCCTTTAAAGTGTTTGATATTATATCCTGGAACTGCAGTATTATAAAAATTCAAATCTTTAAAATTATCTCTTAACTTACCAACAAAAGTTTCTTCTTCACTAACACCATTTCCGAAAGTAGTACTATCACCTATTACTAGAATAGAATTATTTTTTTCATTATAAGTATAATTTTGAAATGGAACCCTTAAACCATGTTCATCAATAAAAATTTTTTTTCCAAAGTGTACCCCAGAAGACCCTGGTATCATTTTATGAATTGAACTTTTTGTATCAATCAATCCTCTTTCGATACCTTTTAAATTAGAAAGTTTTAAATAGTTTGATAAAAGCTCAAGAAAAAGTAGTAATATAAAAACTGTAGCTAAATTTATTAATAAAATCTTTTTCATTTAGCAGTCCAACCTCCATCAATAATAATTGATGCTCCAGTTATCATAGATGAAGACTCTGACGCTAAAAAAGTTATTGCAGTAGCAACATCGCTTACAGTTACTACTTTCTTTATTGGTGTATTTTCTTTTACATATTTATTATATTTTTTATCTTCAAAATATTTTTTAGTTCTTGGAGTTAAAACAATATTGGGACAAACACTATTCACTCTAATATTATATTTAGCTAAATCTAAAGCCATTCCCCTAGTTAAACCCTCAACACCAAATTTAGTCATGCTGTAAACTGTTCTCTTTTGACCTGCCACGATACCAAATATGGAAGAAATATTTATTATTGAACCACTTTTCCTTTTTAAACTTATTATTCGATTAGCACAAAGCTGAGCGACATTAAAAACTGCTTTAGTATTTACATTTAACAATGTTTCCATTGAGGATTTCTTAACATTTAAAAAAGGCTCTGGAATATTAGTTCCAGCATTATTAACTAAAATGTCTAATTTCTTAAGTTTAGTTATAAAAGACTTCATACGTTTATAGTCATTTACATCACAATTAAATGGCGTGTAATTGACTTTAAATTTTTTAATTTCTTTCTTTAAAGTATTTAGTTCCATTTGGTTTCTGCCAATAGCTATTACATTTCCACCAGCTTCAGCTAAAGCTATAGCCGCTCCTCTACCTATACCTTTAGTAGCACCAGTTATTAGAGCTGTTTTACCTTTTAAATTTATATCTTTTAAAAAAATTCCCATTATTTTGCTGTCCAACCTCCGTCTACTAATAATGATGTTCCTGTAATCATTTCAGAAGAGTCTGCAGCTAAAAATGCTACAGCAGTTGCAACATCGCTTTCTTTTGCAACTCTTCCTAATGGAATATTTTTGAGCATTTTGCTTTTAAATTTTTTATTTTTAAAAAATTTTTTCACCATTGGTGTTTCAACAAATGTAGGGCAAATGGTATTAACTCTTATATTGTAAGGAGCTAATTCACATGCCATACCTCTAGAAAGGCCCTCTATTCCAAATTTATTCATGTTGTAAACGTTACGTCCCTCACAACCTACTCTGCCTAATTGAGAAGACATATGAATAATAGATCCTCCAACTTTTTTTCTATTATACGCTTTTACCATTTTTTGAGAACATAATTGCGCAACGTTAAATGCAGCTTTCATATTTAGATTAGTTAAGTATTCCATATTTTCTTGACTAACCTTTGTAAAATGTTGAGGTCTGTTATTTCCAGCATTGTTTACTAAGATATCTAATCGACTAATTTTTCTTAAAACTTTCTTTAAATCATCTAAGTTTGTTACATCACAAACAAATAATTGACTTGAACCTTTTGTTTTTTTAATAATTTTGCTCACTTTAACAAGGTCAGATTTTGTTCTACTTAATATAATTACTTTTGCTCCTGCTTCAGCTAAAGCTATTGCACAAGCTTTACCAAGACCTTTACCAGCTCCAGTTACAAGAGCTATTTTGTTTTTAAGATTTATCTTTTTAAGCATTAAAGTATTAAAGTTTTAATATCTGTATATATCAATTCAACAGCAACAATTAAAATTGCTAATAAACCTAACCAAGCTATCCATTTGTATTTTTTAATCCAGTTTGAAATTAGATTAGCAGCCACTGCCATTAGTACTATTGATAAAATTAATCCAAAAATTAATAAATGATAATGATGACCAGCAGCACCAGCAACACCAAGAACGTTATCTAAACTCATAGTAAAGTCTGCTAAAAGAACAGTCCATATAGCTTTAAGAAAACTTGAATTATCAACTTTTATATCCTCATTTTTTGTGACGCCTTTGATCACATCAACGTAAAGTTTATAGACAATATATAATAATAAAATTCCTCCAATAAGTCTAAGTCCTGTAATTTGTAATAAATAAGCTGTGAGAAGAGTTAAAATTATTCTTAAAAATACAGCACCTCCAATTCCCCAAAAAATAACTTTTTTTCTTTGATCAGGCGGAAATTTCGAGGCAACCATTCCTATTATAATTGCATTGTCACCTGCTAAGACAAGATCAATAAAAATAATTTGAGTTAAAATAGTTATTTGTTCTGGGGTAAATAATTCTGCAAGCATGATTACTTGTTAAGTATCATGTCCGAGGCTTTTTCTGCAATCATTATTGTTGGTGCATTAGTATTACCTGAGGTTATATTGGGCATAATAGATGCATCTACAACTCTTAAATTTTGTATACCATGGGTTTGCAATTTGTCATTTACTACTGCTTCATCTCCTTTACCCATTTTACAAGTTCCAACAGGGTGAAAAATAGTTTGCGCATGATCACTTGCGGCTTTAACTAATTCCTCATCATTGGTAATGTGCGAACCTGGTCTATATTCTTCAGGTTCATATTTTTTAAATGTTTCAGTATTCAGCATTATATTTCTTACAATTTTAAGAGCTTTAGCAGCAACATCTCTATCATCTTGAGTAGACAAATAATTCATTTTAATTTTTGGATTATCTCTACTGTCGTTACTTGCTATATTAATTTCCCCTCTGCTTGTTGGTCTCACATTAGCAACAGTTGGAGTTATTCCGTCAAAGTCATGCATTTTTGTTGCTCCCAAAATATCTGTACTAATTGGTTGGACATGAAATTGTAAGTTTGGAGTGGCTCTCGAGGGATCACTTTTGACAAAACCACATACTTGACTCGCGCCCATTGTCATTGGACCGCTTTGCTTAAATATATATTCTAATCCTATAAAGAAATTTCCTATTAGACTATTAATTTTACTGTTTAATGACTTTAAATTTTTAACTTTATATACAGGTCTAAACATTAAATGATCTTGCAAGTTTTTTCCCACACCTTTTAATTCATGAATAGTTTTTATTCCGTATTTTTTTAATTTTTCTGAGTCTCCAACTCCTGAAACTTGTAAAATATGCGGTGATCCAATAGAACCAGCCGATAAAATTACTTCTCTGGTAGCTTTAACTGTAACTACTTTTTCTTTTTGATAATAGCTTACACCAGTTGCTTTTTTTCCCTCAAAATTTATTTTTTGCACATGAGCTTTAGTAACAATTTTTAAATTTGATCTATTTTTAACCGGATTTAAATATCCTTTAGCAGCGCTACAACGTAATTTTAATAATTTATTTCGACTTGTGGTAAATTGAAAATAACCAATACCAAAATTATCTCCTGTATTAAAATCATTTGTTCGCGGTATTCCAGTTTCTTCAGCAGCGTTTTGAAATTCTTCCAACATATCTAAATTAATTTTCTTATTTGAAACAGTTATTGGACCTTTATCATTGTGAAATTCATTAGGACCAAGTTCATTATTTTCCGATTTTAAAAAATAAGGGAAAACATCATCCCAACCCCAGCCAGCATTGCCTTGTTGTCTCCAGTTATCATAATCATTACTTTGACCTCTTATCCATAGAAGTCCATTAATAGATGAACTACCTCCTAATGTTTTTCCTCTAGGATATCTTATAGATCTATTATTCATGGTTTCATCTTTTTCAGTATGAAAACACCAATCAACTTTCGGGTTGTGCATTGTTTTAAAATATCCAACTGGAATATGGATCCATGGATAAGTATCTTTGCCTCCTGCTTCTAACAGAAGAACTTTGTTATTTGGATCTGCACTCAATCGGTTCGCAAGCACGCACCCTGCCGAACCAGCTCCAATAATTACAAAATCGAATTCATCCATGTATAGAATTTAACCTAAACTTGATAAAACTCATACATGCTAATATGACTAATTCAACCTTAGGTTTAATTAGTTTGGTTTGACTCTGATTTTTATAAGAGGTTTAATTCCTTTTTTTATTAATACAAAACGGGGGAAATAATGAAAAAATTATTATCTTTAGTTTTTGGTTTAGCTGTACTTGTAGGATTCTCTATGAATTCAGCGAATGCTAAAACTTTAAAATGTCAGACCGTTCTTAACACTAAAGCTGATGAAGTGAAAATGTTAAAGGACTTTACTGACACTGTAACAGAGCTTACTGATGGATCTTTAAAATTTGAGATCTTACCAGCAGGTGCTGTTGTAGGAGTAAAAGAGACTTTAGATGCGGTAGATAAAGGATTAATAGATTGTGGTTTCGCATGGACACACTATTGGTCTGGAGATCACCCAGCTGCCATGCTGTTCGGTTCGCCAGTAGCAGGTGGTGGAGTAGGTATAGATAACTTAGCGTTTTTATCTTGGTTCCAATATGGTGGTGGTAAAGAATTGTACGACCAACTTTGGAAAGAAATGGGTAGAGACATTAAAGGATTTATGCTTCAACCAGTTGGCCCAGAAGCTTTAGGTTGGTTTCCAAAACCAATTAAAGACATGGCTGATTTTAGAAAATATAAATTCAGAACACCTCCAGGAATTCCTGGTCAAACATATAAAGATATCGGTATTGCATCTGTAGCAATGGGTGGTGGAGATATTCTTCCAGCATTACAAGCAGGTACTATCGATGCAGCAGAATGGTGTTGTCCAAAACCAGATTTAACATTTGGTTTCCAAAAAGTATTAAAACACTATTACCTACAAGGCTTACACCAAGTAGTAGTAAATGCTGACTTTTATATTACTGGAAAAACTTACAAAAAAATGACTGCTCATGAGAAAAAATCTCTTGAAGTAGCTGCAAATGCTTCATTAGCTAAATCTTTAAGCTACAGAATCTATGAAAATGGAAAAGCTTTAAGAGAGTTAACTACTAAGCACGGAGTAATTTTAGAAGATACTCCAACAGACTACTTTAAAGAATATATGGCAGCAGCAAAGAAAACATTGAATAAAAACGCAGCGGAAAATAAATTCTTCGCTAAAGTTTACAAATCAATGAAAGAATTTGCTGATATTGCTGTACCATTCTGGAGTGGTGCTCAAATGTCAAACGCTAAGCTAGGAATGGCTCACGCGGCGACATTAAAGTAATAAGCAAAACATTAAAATATTTTAGAGCGGACTTAACAGTCCGCTCTAATTTTTTAGGATAAGATTATGAATGACAAGCCACCAAAAATAGACATTTCAGATGAAATGATTGCGGAAAGACGCGGCGGCTCAGGTAAAATGCCGGCCGATATGCCAAATTGGATGGCGAACACTATTACTTCAATAGATAAATTCAGCAAACGTGTTGGTAATGTAGTTTGTTGGATCCTTATGCCTTTAATTTTAGCGATGACTTATGAAGTTATTATGAGAAAATTATTTTTAGCTCCAACAATTTGGGCTTACGATATGAGTAGATTCTTATATGGGGCTTTATTTATGTTAGGAGCAGGGTACGCTCTATCCAAAGGAGTTCACATAAGAGCAGATTTTTTATACAGAAATTTTAAAACTAAAAATCAAGGTCTTGTAGATTTTTGGTTATATATTTTATTTTATTTTCCAGGATTAATAGTCTTTCTTTACATGACTATAGGATATGTCGAAGAGTCAATTCGAAGAGGTGAAAGAGGAATGGATACAACTTGGATGCCATTTATGTGGCCTATAAAAACATGTTTATTGATAGGTATAATATTTCTTTTAATTCAAGGCGTATCAGAATTACTTAAAAGCTATTGGGCTGCAAAAAAAGGTGAGTGGCCTGGAGAAGAAAAAAAATGATAGCAGAATTGATCGATCCAGCGGTATTAGGCATCATTTTAGTTGGAGTAATGCTTTTTGCTATCTTTGTTGGATTTCCAATATCTTTTACTTTAATTTTTTTAGGTTTCGTATTTGGATATCTAGGATTTGGTAAACTAGTTTTCTATTTAATGACCTTACAATTTTCGATGGTCATGACCGAACAAACCCTCGCCGCCGTACCGCTCTTTGTCTTCATGGGGATTATGATGGAGCAAGCTGGTTTGATGGAAAGGTTGTTCTCAGCGTTTCAACTTATGTTAGCCAGAGTTAGAGGCTCACTTTATTACGCAGTTTTATTTGTTTCTGTGATCTTTGCTGCAGCGACAGGAATAGTTGGAGCTTCGGTAACAATTTTAGGAATTATGGCCGCTAAATCTATGAATAGATCTAGTTATAATGTTCAGCTTGCTGCGGGAACAATTACGGCAGGTGGTACTTTAGGAATTTTAATTCCTCCAAGCATTATGCTTGTTGTGATGGGACCAATCATGGAAATTCCTGTTATAGATTTATTTGCTGCAGCAATACTACCCGGAATACTTTTAGCTTCGTTGTTTGCGGCATACACAACAATTAGATGTATGTTGGATCCAAAATTAGGTCCACCATTACCAGTAGAGATGAGACCAACTAGTATGAAAAAAGTTTGGGTAGAATTTTTATTAGGGCTTGTTCCACCAGCAGCATTAGTTTTTGCTGCGCTTGGAAGTATATTATTAGGTTTTGCAACACCTACGGAGGCTGCGGGGTGTGGAGCAATGGGTGCACTTTTATTATCACTCGCTTATAAAAAATTAACTTTTCCTAAATTACAAGAGGCCCTTGTTAAAACTTTAGAAATAACAGCTCTTATAATGGTTCTAGTAGCTGCTTCAAACTTCTTCGGAGCTGTATTTGCTAGATTAGGTACACCTACTTTATTAACTGAGTTTTTACTTGGGCTAGAGATGAATAAGTACTTAATTTTAGCAATGATCATGGTGATGATTTTCTTACTTGGTTGGCCTTTAGAATGGGTTCCAATAGTTATGATTATAATTCCAATTATTTTGCCATTAGTTGAAGCTCTTGGTTTTAACCTAACTTGGTTTGCAATTCTTGTTGCTGTCAATCTGCAGACCTGTTGGCTTTCACCGCCCGTCGCTTTATCAGCTTATTTTTTAAAGGGTGTTGTGCCTGAGTGGGATTTAAAAGATATATATTTTGGAATGATGCAATTTATGGTTTTACAATTAATTGGATTAATATTAATAGTTATATTTCCACAAATTGCATTGTGGTTACCGACACTTTTATATGGCAATTAAATATTTAAAGAAAGCACCTAAAACAGCATCTACAGATGATGCAAAAACTAGAGAAATTGTTCAAACACTTCTTAAAGATTTAGAAACATCTAAAGAAACTGGATGTAAAGAGCTAACAAAAAAATTTGATAAATATGAAGGAGATATAATTGTCTCGAAAGAAAGAATTGAGGAAATAAATAAATCCATAGATCAAAAAACTAAAGATGATGTAAAGTTTGCTCATGATAGAGTTCGAAAATTTGCAGAAGCACAATTAAAAAATTACGGTAATGATTTTGAAATAGAATTATCAAAAGGTTTATATGCGGGACAAAAACTTGTACCAGTTAATACTGCAGGCTGTTATATTCCGGGAGGAAGATTTGCTCACATTGCTTCAGCTGTTATGAGTGTTACTACAGCAAAAGTAGCTGGTGTTAAAAACATTATTGCATGTAGCCCGCCTAAGCCTAATGTCGGAGCTCATCCAACTATAGTTTATACCGCGAATTTATGTGGAGCTGATGTAATAATGAATTTAGGTGGTATTCCAGCTATTGCAGCAATGACTTATGGATTATTTAAAAATGCTCCAGCTGACATGTTAGTCGGTCCTGGTAATCAATTTGTTGCGGAGGCTAAGAGAATTTTATTTGGAAGAGTAGGGATTGATTTATTTGCTGGACCAACAGAGATAGCAATAATAGCTGATGAAAATGCTGATCCTGAAATTGTTGCAGTTGACTTAGTTGGACAAGCAGAGCATGGTTATAACTCACCAGCTTGGCTTTACACTACAAGCAAAGATTTAGCAGACAAAGTTTTAAAAAGAGTACCAGAATTGATCAAAGAACTTCCTGAATTACCAAGAAAAAGTGCTGAAGCCGCATGGAAAGATTACGGAGAAGTTATTCTATGTGACACTGATGAAGAAATGGTTCAGATAAGTGACGAATACGCTCCAGAACACTTAGAAGTTCAAACAAAAAATTTAGATTGGTTTCATAAAAGACTTAAAAATTATGGATCATTATTTATTGGAGAAGAAACTACTGTTGCTTACGGTGATAAATGTTCAGGGACTAATCATATATTACCAACAAAAGGGGCTGGAAAATATACAGGTGGTTTATTTGTAGGAAAATTTATAAAGACATTAAGCTTTCAAAGAATGACAAAAGAGTCGACGAAGGAAGTAGGAGCAGCTGCTGCTAGACTTTCAAGATACGAGGGAATGGAAGCTCACGCTAGAACTGGAGATGTGAGATTAAGAAAATACGGTTTTTCTAATTAATGCATGCTTTAGTTTACACTGGTACAGAAAAAATAGTTTACAGAGAAGAAAAAGATCCAATTAAAAAACCTGGCGAGGCATTAGTAAAAGTTCATGCATCAGGTATCTGTGGTTCAGATATGCATGCTTACCACGGCAAAGATGAAAGAAGAATTCCACCACTTATATTAGGTCACGAGTTTAGCGGAACAAGTTTAGACGGAAAATTTAAAAATAAAGAAGTTGTAATCAATCCACTTATTAGTTGTGAGAACTGTGATTATTGCAAAAATAAAAGAGAACATCTGTGCCCGCAAAGAACAATGATTGGAATGAGCACTCCTTCAAAAAGAGATGGGGGTTTAGCAGAATTAGTTTCTGTTCCAGAGCAAAATATTTTTGAGGTTCCAAAAGGTTTAAATATGAAAGAAGCTGCATTAGCTGAACCTACTGCTGTTGCTTTACATGCAGTTTTATTAGCTGAAGTAAATTTAAAAAAACCTTTATCAAAGTGTAAAATTTTAATTCAAGGTGCAGGGGCTATAGGTTTGCTTTGTGGTCTAGTGCTAAATAAAGAGAAAAATTCTAGTAATATAATCATGTCTGATCCTAATAAAAAAAGATTAGACGAATGTGGAAAATATCTTGAAGCAAGTTTTGTTGCACCAGATGATAAATCTATTAAAGAAAATCATTTTGATTTAATATTAGAGTCTGTAGGATTAGAGATCACTAGACATCAAGCGATTAATTCAATAGCGCCCGGAGGCACTATAGTTCATATAGGTTTAACCCAATCTTCTGGAACTTTTAATTTTAAAAAACTTACAATCCAAGAAGTAACATTAGTTGGAACTTACTGTTACACAAATGATGACTTTAAAAATAGTTTAGTAATTTTAAAAGACAAAAAATTAGGTGATTTAGGATGGATAGAGTATCGAGATCTTAAAAAAGGTTCAGATGCATTTCAAGAAATCCATAATGGTACTTGTGTTGCCCCTAAAATCATTCTTATTCCTTAGTTCTTCTTCTGGTTGTAGACAAATTGCATACCTGAAATAAAATTTTAACATAGTTAATTTATAAGAATATTGAATAAGATTTATTATGAAAATTAAATTATCAATTTTGATAGCTTTCTTATATTTCGGCTCAGTCTTTGCAGCAGGCCACATTACAAAAGCTCAAAAAGAAAAAACAATAGAGTGTTTAGGTCACTACAGTGCGACCGCTGTTTTACCTGCTGATACTATTGAAGTTAAAAATATGGAATTAGCTTTAGCTTCAGTAAAGGTAATTAGAGAATACCTTACATCTGAAGGTGTTAAGGATGAGGAGATGAACAAAGGCATGAATGTTTATGTGGACAAAGTTTATGGAAAGCCTTTTGATAAAGCTAAAAATGGTGTGTGTAATAAATTTATTTATAAGCAAATTAAAGGTTCAGAGGAAAAAATTGAGAAACTATCCAGAACAATTTACGCGGGCTAGATATGAGTGGATACGTTATAGCAAATATAGACGTTAAAAATCCCGAAGCTTATAAAGAGTATGTTGGCAAGGTATTACCTACGGTTCAAAAATTTGGAGGAGAATATCTTGTACGTGCTGGGGAGTACAAAGTCATTGATGGTGAGTGGAAATATCCTAGAACAGTAGTAATTAAATTTCCAACTTATGAAAAAGCTTTAGAGTGGTATGACTCTGAGGAATATAAGCCAGTAAAACCCATTCGATTAGCAAACTCAGTAGCTAATGGAATTATAATAAAAGGAATTTAAATAAAAGGAAAAAAATGGAAAAAGAAATGTTAGTACATCTTAAATTTAAAGAGGGCAAATTAGAAACTTTTACTAACTGGATGCAATCAGATGAAGGTATGGGCGTTAGAAAGAGTGTTGCTTACCCAGAAAAAACCGTCGGGGCTATGATTCCTGATAAAAGCGGAATGTTATTTAAAGTTAATGTTCATAACGAAGCTGGGATGAAAGAGTTTGTAACTGGGAACAACCCTACAGCTAAAGCGATTTATTCCGAGTGTGTAGATAGTGCTCAGTTATATGAGCTATCAAAAATAAATCTATAAAGGAGGAAAAATGAAAAACTATATGGTAACGCATACTTTTAAGTCTGCTGAAATGAAAAAAAAATTTACTGATACAGTGGCTTCTATGAAGATGGAAGATATTGTTAAGAGCATGAAAAGTGACAATGCTGCTTGTCAAATGACTTGGAATACACCAGGAGACACGATGGAAATGTATTGTTGGTGGAAAGGAAAAGATGAGCAGGCAATTATTAATCAACTAGGTCAAATGAATGATTTTTTCACTCCTCATAAGTTTGTTGAGTGCACCGATCAAGTCATGGACTATAACGCATAGGATATTTATGATCGATAAATTTGGAAACGCATTTTATTTAATAATTTACTTAGCACATTTTATTATAGTTGGTAGTTACGCTTACCAATTAGTCTTTGATACTAAAAAATTTCTAAAGGGTAGAGGAGTTGATAAAACTGCTACCTTGATTACGAGATTTGCAGGCTCATTCATGATCGCTACTGTTTTAATGGCAATATATATAGCTTTTATCAGATCAGGCGGCGTAGAGGCTACTTGGGCTTTCTTTAACTTAGTTTTTATAATGAATGTTTCGATATTAGTTGTAAATTTTTATACATTAAAGATTGATAAAACAGGTTTAACTAAAAAAACTAGAAACGATGGAATATATGCTCCACTCGCTCTTGTTATTATCAGTGCTATTCTTTGTTACGGTTTAGCAGATAAAATTTACGTTTAAGGAGATACATGGCAAAGTTTATGAATATTGTTAGATGTAAAGTGAAATCATCTAGCAGAGAAGAATATTTGAAAAAAATAGATGAGATGCCAAAGTTTGATGGTCAAATCTCAGCGAAATACGTTGAAACGAAACCTAATGAATTTTTTATGATAGGTGAATGGAATTCTGAAGATGATATTGCTACAGCAAGACCAAAAATGATTGCATTTTTGGATACGCTTCGGCACACTTTAGAAGAGCTGTCATCAGATTTAGGAGTAACAGATCCTCACTCTGGAACAGTTGTGATCGAGAAATAAGAAAGGAGAAATAATATGGCAAAGATGTACATTATGGGAAACTATACCGAGAAAGCCTTTCAAGGTTTTTTAAAAGATCCAAATAGTGACAGAAAAGCAGTGGTTGAAAAACTCGTTAAAGGTGTGGGTGGAACATTACACACTATGGATATTGTAAGAGGCTCATATGATTTTTGTGTAGTTGCAGATCTTCCTAGTTTTGATGATTTTGCTGCTGTCAAATTAGTTGTAGAGTCAACTGGAGCTGTAAAAAACTTATCAGCACTTGAAGCTATAGATTTTGCTAAGGCTACAACAAAAGCTTCAAAAATGTCTTATAAGGCTCCGGGTCAATAAAAGAAAAAGGAGGTAACAATGGCAAAATTTTATACACTTGGATGTTACACAGCTAAAGGTCTTGGAGGATTTGTAAGCAATCCGTCTACAGACAGAAAAGCTGCTACATCTGCACTTGCTGCTTCTGTGGGAGCTAAAGTAACTCAATACTCAGGCCTAAGAGGAAAATATGATTTTATGGCAGTGATTGAGGGAACTTTTGAACAAGCTGCTGCAGCTGCAATGGTTGCTGTTTCTAGTGGTGCTGTTTCAGATTTTACAATTTTAGAAGATGTAGATCTAAATGAGATAGCTAAAACTGCTCAGAAAATGGCTTCATCATACAAAGAGCCAGGAAAATAATTATTTTCTGTAGCTAATACATTTTAAGGTATCAGTGAATTTTATTTGATTTTTATATTCAGAATTTATTTCACTGATACCAAATTTTATTTCTTTATAACTCATATTTAATAAGCATGAAATGTATCTCTCTTTGATCATTCGTACGTATTTTTCTTTAGAGATGATTACTTTAAAATTAAAGTCTGTATAGCTTATTTTTTTTAAGTTTTTTTTGATAATCTGAAATAAAACTTCGTCTCTTTTTAAACTTTTTTCTAAATTTTTTCTCATTTTTTTAAAACAAGGTATCTTATTATTTTTTGTTTTTAGAGAAAAAATTAATATTTTACCTTTGGTGTTTAATCTTTTTTTAGCAAGATTTAGAAGACGATTTAAATTTGTTTTTGAAAAAAAATGAATAGTTTGTTTAATTAAGATTAAATCATATTTATCATGTTTATTTAAATATTTTAAAGCTTCTACTCTCTTAAATATAATATTCTTTTTAACACCCTTATTACCAACAATATCAATTCCAATGGGTTTATTTCTAAATTTATATTTCTGTTGAAGTGCGCTAATAATATTTGCTCTTCCACATCCAATGTCCAATATTTTTGTATTTTTATTTAAATTACTTTTTCTTTTAAGAAATTTATTAAATTGAGAGATATACGATTTTGACGATAACCAGGTTTTATTATCCCAGTTTTTAAGTTTTTTCATTAAAGCGCAACAACAGCAGCAGCCATAGAGGCAAGTCTTGCTTGAGTATCATCAGCTCTACTTGTAATTACAACAGGTACTTTTCCACCAACTACTACGCCAGCTGCACAAGCACCCATAAAAAAAATCATCATTTTTACTAAGGCATTTCCAGTTTCTACGTTTGGAACTAACAGAATATCAGTTTTACCAGCAACCGCATTTTTGATCCCTTTAATTTGAGCAGCTTTTTCAGAAACTGAATTATCGAATGCCATTGGCCCAAATACTTCTGCATTCAAACCTTCTTCTTTTGCTCTTTTGGTAAGCTCACTTGCCTCTTGAGAGCTTGGTACACTATCTAAAACTTCCTCAGTAGCTGATAGCACTGATACTTTAGGTTTACCAATTCCTATCCTATTCGCAAAATCTATTGAATTTTTCAATATATGCATTTTAGTTTCTAATTTTGGCAATACATTTAATGCCCCATCAGTAATGATAAATGGTTTATCATTTTTTTCTAAAGTCATATGCCAAATATGACTAAGTCTTTTTTTTCCTATTAAATTCAAATCTCTTTTTAAAACAGCTTTCATAAGTACGTCTGTATGAATATGACCTTTAACAATTATTTTAACTTTATCTTCACTTGCCAGTCTTGCTGCAATTGGTGCAGTACTATTTTCATCTGGTTCATTAATAATTTCATATTTAGAAATATCCCAGTTTAATTGCTTAGCATTCTTCTCAATAATTGATTTGTCTCCTATAAAAACTGGTAGTATTAAATTTGCATCTACAGCTTGTTTTGCTGACTCAATTGAAACTGGCTTTACAGCGTTAACTATTACGGCTTTAGCTGGTCCTTTTGTTTTAGCTATTTTAAGCAAACTTTCAGGGCAAATAATTTCTTTTTTGCTAAGCATTTAATTTTTCCATTTCTTTTAAAATTTTTGGTGGAATAGATATATCTTTATTTAAATTCTTTTTATACTTCTTATTTTTTCTTTCACCTGGATATAAAATATTTGAAAATCCTTTTGCTTTAGGAAGTTTTTTTACAAGCTTTATATTTTTCTGCATTTCTTTAACGAACTTATTTCCGATAAAAATTTTTGGATTAATGGTAATAAATAAATGGCCCATATTTTGGGGTCCTGAAAAATCATCAAAAGGATCTCTTGTTTTTCCTCCATGGCTACTACCTGTGAAAACACCACTTAGAATATCAACCATCCAAGCTAAACCAGAACCTTTAAAACCTGCAATGGGTAACTGAGTACCCTGAAGAGCCTCTTTAGCGTTTGTAGTAATTTTACCTTTTTTGTTAAGAGCAACACCATAAGGAATTTTTAAACCTAACTTATCGGCTCTTCTTATACCACCTCTATTAATCATTGATGTTGAGGCATCATAAATAAAAGGAACTTTTCCCGTAGGAACACCAAAACAAATAGGGTTTGTTCCAAATAAAGATTTCTTTGCACCGTGCGGAGCCAATGCGGCAGGCGCATTAGTAAAACAAAAAACCATTAAATTACTATTTACCGCTTGTTCTGCATAAAAACTTGAAAGTCCGTAATGTCCGCTTTTTTTTATAGCCACTAAACCTATTCCAGTTTTTTTTGCATTTTTAATTGCTTGATTAATACCTAAATCAGCACCCACAAAACCAATACTGTTATCCGCATTTATATAAGAAATTGAAGAGCTTATTTTTTTTATTTTAATTTTGGGTTTAGGATTTATTACTTTTGCTTTAATTCTATCACAGTACATTTTAAGCCT
This sequence comes from uncultured Pelagibacteraceae bacterium, assembly GCA_902615435.1. Lineage (GTDB taxonomy): Bacteria > Pseudomonadota > Alphaproteobacteria > Pelagibacterales > Pelagibacteraceae > Pelagilacustribacter. Next base: position 87,614 of record CACMOZ010000004.1, on the reverse strand, counting down.
TGCTAATCCATGACCTTTTGCTCCCAGAATTTCAGCTTTAATTAAATAGTTAGAACAAAGTTCAGCATGTTTGTTTGAAAGTTTATGTTTAAGAAAAATGTGTTTAAGTTTTGATTTAAGAAGATTTTTTTTCACTTAAATTTTTTTTTACCTTTTTCTTCCCAAAAATTGGTTCTTTGCTCCGGGTTCTCAACTAAATTTTTGCACATCATGCCATAATTTTTAGCTAGTAAAGAGAAATCTTTTTTAGCTAGTTTAACAAATTTTTCTACATTATCTTTAGTCATTTGAGACATTACCTCAGGATTTAATCCCATAATTTCTCCTAAATCATAATTATACTTTAAAGATACATCTGCACTATTTTCCAGACTATCAATTATATCTTTATCTTTTCCAGCATCTATAAAACTTTGTGCGGCAACTTTATAGAAACTATAACAATTTACATAATCTTTTTGAATATTTTCCATAACATATTTAGCTACCTTTTTTTCTTTAGCATTTTCATTTGCATTTAAAGAAAAAGGAGCAATAATTAAAATTAAAAGTATTATTTTTCTCATCTATATTTTCTCATAGAAGCTTCGGCTAAAATTAAATTTGGATCCATAAATGTTTTCGATAGCTTTGCTTTTTTAAAAGATTTATAGGCAAAAATTGCTATTGGCAACTCAGTACAGCCCAAAATGATTTTTTTACAGTTCATTTTTATCAAATAATTTACAGCAGGTTTAATAGCTCTCTCAGCTTCTTTAGTTTTACCCATTTTAACCAGCTTTATAGATTTATTTACACTTTTTATTTGAAGCTTTCTGTTAGGCGATACTAATTTATAGTTTTTGTTGAAGTAATAACTGTAAATCCCTGTTTTAATTGTAGCGTCTGTTGCTAAAAGGCCAATTTTAGAATTTTTTTTACAATTTTTTTTCGCATTCAAATATACAATCTCTGGCATATTTAAAATTGGAATCTTTATTTTTTTTTTAAGATCTTTGTACCAGTAATGTGCAGTGTTACATGGGATTGATATAAACTTACATTTATTTTTTTGCAAAAACTTACATCCATGAATAAGGCTTTTTAAAACCTTGTTGTATCTTTTTAGATTTTGTTTTCGATCAGGAATGTTAGCTTTATTATATAAAATAAACAAAGGGTACTTTTGATCTGCTTTTCCTCTATTTAATTTTGCAAGCTTTGAACAAAAATCTAAGCCTGCTTGTGTGCCCATGCCACCAAGAATTCCAATCATAAATTATTATATTGATTAACCTTTTCCTCGCCAAGGAATAGTTTTGTCTATTATCTTTCTAATCGTGATATCAAAAATTAAACCCAACATTCCCATAATAAAAATAGTTATCCATATTACTTCATATTGGAAATACTTTTTAGCGACATTTTCTACGAAACCGACTCCTGTAGTTCCAGCTAAAAATTCTGCAGCCACTAATGTTCCCCAGCACATTCCTGTGGCAACTCTTATCCCTGTCAGTATTTCTGGTAAGGAATTTGGAAAAATAACATGTCGTAGTATTTGCCATTTAGATGCCCCAAGAGAATGTGCTGCGTGGATTTTCGATAATTGAGTTCCTGATGCACCAGCTCTAGCAGAAATTATCATAATTGATAACGACACCATAAATAATAGAAATACTTTTCCAAGATTATCTATTCCTAGAACTGAGATAACTAATGGTGCCCATGCCAAAGGGGGAACTGGTCTGTATAGTTCAATTAAAGGATCAAAAAATCCTTTTGCAAATCTATTTAAACCCATAAATAATCCTAATGGAACTCCAACTATTATCCCCGCTACTAATCCAAGAAATACTCTTAAAAATGAGTCCCATATGTGACCAGTTGGAATTGGAATTTTGAAAAAGTTAAAGTCTCCGGTAACAAAACTTAAAACTTTACTTTTGAAATTTGGTTTAACTTCACCTTGTTCATTATGAACCGGGTACTCTCCAGGTAAAATATCTGCAAACCAATCAGGAATTAAAAAACCTATGATCTTACTAACATCCATCATCTCATACCAAATTAATGGAATTTGTTTGTAGCCGACATTTGGGTTTAACATTAACGTAAATTTATTAAGAGTATCTGATGGTTTTGGAAGCCATCTGCCTGAGCCTTGTTCAGAACAACTTGGGCCACTTGAAATGATCGTACCTGATGGAAACAAAAGAAGATCTACCCATCTTAGACTGCCTTGTTCTTTTTTTTGTGCGTTATCAAAATTGATTATTGATGCCTGCATGTCATTTAGAGTATTAGGTGGAAATATACTTGCGTATTCAATTCTACGTGCAATCTTGAGAATATCTTTCGCTAACGAAGAGGAAATTTCCTCAGAGTCGCTTAAACTGTTTCTATAATCTTTTATTTCTTTTTTTAGTTTTTCTAAGGCTGAAGCATATTGTTCATTATGATTTTTAAGTTCAAAGAATTCATCACTTATCAAATTTAATTCTGTGGCCGCTGTCTGAAATTTTAAACCTCGCTTTGTTTTTGGAATAAATGGAATTTCGATTGTATTTTCAATTGAGGTACTTGATGCTTTCCAAGAACCTTCTTCCTTAGCAGCTTCAATTCTTTCTAATTCTTGTTCAGCACTCTCACTGGGATAATCACTTCTTTTAAAATTCTCAGTTAGATTTACGATTTTTTCATTAATTAATTGAATTTGCTGTCTAGTATCATTACTTAAAAGTTCTTCATTTGTAAGCAATGGTATTGTATTTTTAGTTTGAGAAATAAAGTTTATTAACTTACTTTTATCTTGATTTTTGATACCTGATTTTTCTATTTCAATAGTGATTTTGTTTAAATTTTCTGACTCAGTTTCTATTACCGATGTACTCTTAAGCTGACGTTCATCTATTGGAAATAGATACTTAAGTGAGAGAAGAGACTCGTTTACTTTTCCAACTTGGCAAAGTTCATTAGCTGACTTTGGAAAAAAAGATTTAGCTATATCCCATGAATAATAGAGCCAAACTAATAAAAGAAAACTACTTCCTACAATTACCCAATGGATACCTCCTTTGGCTCTTTCAGGATTTCCAAAAACAGCATCGACTTTTTCAGTTCTAATTAATTTTCTGCCGTATAAAACACACCCTACAATGGCAAAAAAAAATAAAAATGTTAGAAAACCTGTTATCATTTAAACTTCTTTTCCCATTATTTCTTCTTCCATGTCCCATATCATTGAGAGAATTTCTTCTCTTTTAGAGACAAACTCTTTATTGTTTTTAATATCTCTTAAGTCTTCTTTAAGACCCATTGATGCAAAAGGTAAATTATATTCTTTGTATATTCTGCCTGGTCTCGGTGCCATAACATAAACTTTTTCACCAAGTAACAACGCTTCTTCTACAGAGTGTGTAATAAGAATAATAGTTTTTCCAGTTTCTTTCCAAATTTTAAGAACTAAAGATTGCATTTTTTCTCTTGTTAAAGCATCTAAAGCTCCTAAAGGTTCATCCATTAATATTAACTCTGGATCATTAATTAAACATCTTGCTAAAGCTACTCTTTGTTGCATTCCTCCTGACAATTGATAAGTGGGAGTGTTACCAAAACCTTTTAATCCAACTATATCTAACCATTCATCAACTTTTTTTTGAGTTTGAGCAGCATCTTCTTCTTTCATTCTCAAACCAAAATTTACATTCTCAGCGACAGTTAACCATTCAAACAAAGCGCCTTGTTGAAAAACCATTCCTCTATCAACACCTGGTCCATTAATTTCTTTATTATTAAGAGTAATTTTTCCTGAAGTTGGCCTAATGAATCCTGCTGTGATATTTAATAAAGTTGTCTTACCACAACCTGAAGGTCCAAGCACAGTAAGCAACTCTCCTTTTTTAATTGTAAAATTTAAATTTTTTAGAGCGTGTACAGTTTCTCCCTTGGGAGTTTTAAATATCATATTTAAATTTTGAGAAATCAGATTGCTCATAAAAGAACTATATTAGATATTTGGGTAAAAAAATAGGCACCAATAATCTTCATTGGTGCCTATAATTTTACTTTCAAGAATTACGGTAAAAACTTAGTAGTTACTGTACCTCTTGGAGTGTCAAAACCTTTTAAAAACTTAGCAAGGTTTCCACTCTTCATAGATTTTTTTGTTTCTTTTGGCGTTAAGAATTTGAAGCCACTTAAAGTGTCTTTCATGTCAGCAACTTTCATTTCTGACTCTTTAGACATAGCTTTCATATCACTTCCACCTTTTCTGTATCTCTCATTAGCTTCATGAGTTAATTCTACAAAAGATTTTAACATACCAGGATTTTCTTTCATAAATTTATTTGTTACAGAAACGATATCTATTCCCATGATACCTCCAGCACGAGCTTCATCAACTGTTAGAAGTCTTTTTCCAACAGATGTAGCAGATTTAATAGAGTTACCTCCAAATAAACATGCCATTACAACGTCACCACTTACTAATGCAGCAGCACCTTCTTCAGGGTCCATTGCAATAATTTCCATTTTTTTTCTATCAGCACCAACTATTTTCATACTTTCTGTGAAAACGTATTCAGCCATAGTTCCTAGAGGAACTGCAACTTTCTTACCTTCAAGTTCAGAAGCATTTGCTTTTGTAATACCAGACTTGTTAGAAGTAACACATGTTGTTCCTCCCATTCCGTATTCCATTGCAACGTCTACTAAACTGATAGGTGCTTTTGCCTTAACAGCATTAATGTAAGGCATTAAACCTTGTGAGTAAGAGATATCGATATCTCCTGCTAACATAGCATCAGTCATTGCTACACCGTTCGTGAAATTTGTCCACTTAACCGGTACACCAAGTGCTTTTGAATATGCTTTTTTATTCATGTCCTCAAGATTTGGAGATGGCCATTCCAAGAAGTACGCAACTCTTACTTCTTTTGCAGCAGAATTAGCTACTGTAGCAGTTAGAGTAAACGCAAATAAAATCCCAAGAACTGTGCTTATTATTTTTTTCATAGTTCTCCCATATGGTTTGTTTAATACTAAGATTTAAAATTAAATTCATTAAGAAGTAAATAGTTGATTGGTTATGTAAGGTCATATTGATTTTACAACTAAAGATTGTATGTTATATTTCTTGTCAAACTATAACAATAGTCTACAAGATGATTTATGAGCTCTTCAAATAGAACTAATATACCTAATTCTTTAAATGAGCACTGGATGCCATTTACAGACAATAAAACTTTTAAAAAAAATCCAAGATTAATTACTGACGCAAAGGGAGTTTACTTAACCAATCATCAAGGTAAAAAAATGATAGATGCAAGCTCTGGATTATTTTGCAATCCGCTTGGTCATGGAAGAAAAGAAATTACTGAAGCTGTTTCAAAACAATTAGAAAAATTAGATTATTGTCAACCATTTAATCAAGGTTACGGAGGATCATTTGAACTTGCAACAAGAATTGCAAAAAAAACTCCTGAAGGGATTAATAGAATATTTTATACAATTTGTGGATCTACTGCAGTCGAAACAGCAATTAAAATTGCTATCGCTTATCATAGAGCAAAAGGTGACTCAAAAAGATTTAGATTTGTTGGTCGTGAAAGAGGTTATCACGGAATGAATATTGGTGCGACTACCGTTGGAGGAATGATTAATAATGTGAAAACTTTTGCGAGTGTTTTAATGCCTGGTGTTCAACATATGAGACATACTCATTTACCTGAACATAAATTTGTAAAAGGTCAACCTAACACTGGTGTTGAAATGGCCGAAGATTTAGAGCGAATAGCTATGAATTTTGGAGGAGAAAATATTGCAGCCTGTATAGTTGAACCTATTGCAGGATCAACAGGAACTTTAGTTCCACCAAAAGGATACTTAAAAAGAATAAGAGAAATTTGTGACAAGCACGGTATTCTTTTGATTTTTGACGAAGTTATTACTGGTTGGGGTAGAACTGGTTCTGCATTTGCATCACAAGAGTTTGGTGTAACACCTGATATGATTACAATGGCTAAAGCTACAACAAATGGTGTTATTCCAATGGGAGTAGTTGCAGTTAAAGAAGAAATGTATGATGCTGTATTAGACTCTTCTAAAAACCCAGAAGGTACACCAGAATTATTTCATGGGTATACATATTCTGGTATTCCGGCAGCTGTGGCTGCAGGTTTAGCAGTTCAAGATATATTTGACAAAGAAGATATTTTCAATAGAGCAAAAGAAATGTCACCTTATTTACAAGACGGATTACACTCCCTAAAAGATATTAAAGAAATTGTAAGTATCAGAGGTTATGGAATGATGGGTGGAATTGAAATGAGAATGAAAGATAAGCCCGGAAAGGCTGGTTTTCAAACCTTTAAACATTGCTATGATGCTGGTGTTAATTTCAAAAATACTGGAGACTCATTAATTATAGCCCCTCAATTTATATGTGAGAAAAAGCATATCGATGAAATTATAGAAAAATTAAGAACAGGTATTACTAACTACTCAAAGTCTTAAATGATCGTTGGAGTTCCAAAAGAGATAAAGCTTCAAGAGCATAGGATCGGCTTAACACCTGATAGCGTCAAAACCTTAGTTGATAGAAATCATCAAGTATTAGTTGAAAATAATGGAGGTTTAGAAGCAGGATTTACTAATGAGGATTACCTTAAAGCTGGAGCTAAAATAATTAATACACCTGAAGAAATTTTTAAAAAAGCTGAATTAATTGTCAAAGTTAAAGAACCTCAATTAAACGAGGTTAATATGATAAGAGAGGGACAAATAATTTATACTTACTTACATTTGGCTGCAGCAAAAGAATTAACATTAGGTTTAATGAATTCAAAATCAATCTGTATAGCTTACGAAACAGTAACTGATGATAATGGACGTTTACCATTACTTGCCCCCATGAGTGCTGTTGCTGGAAGAATGTCCATTCAAGCAGGAGCTCATTGTTTAGAAAAAAATCAAAAGGGCAGAGGCTTACTAATTGGTGGAGCACCAGGTGTAGAGTCCGCAAATGTTGTAATACTCGGTGGAGGGGTGGTTGGAGAAAATGCTGCAATTATAGCTACAGGCATGAGAGGAAAAGTTTACGTAGTTGATAATTCAAAAAAAAGATTAGAAGACTTACACAAACGATTTGGAGACAAAATTATTCCCACAGAAAGTAGTAAAACAGATTTAAAAAAATTAATTTCTGAGTGCGATTTATTAGTAGGCGGAGTTTTAATTCCAGGTGCCGAGGCACCTAAATTAGTAACTAAAGAAATGATAAAATCTATGAAAAGAGGATCAGTAATAGTTGATGTTGCTATTGATCAAGGAGGATGCGTAGAAACAAGTAAACCGACAACACATGCTAATCCAACTTTCATGGTCGACGAAGTTGTTCATTATTGCGTAGCAAATATGCCTGGGGGAGTTCCAAGAACATCTACTATGGCGCTTAATAAAGCAACTTTACCTCTATTATTAAAACTAGCAGACCAAGGTTATAAAAAAACTTTAAAAGAAAACAAAAATTATCTAGCTGGTTTAAATGTTTATAAGGGGGAAATTACCCATAAAGGAGTATCTGATGCTTTTAATTTAAAATACACTCCTGCTTTAGAACTATTATAAACAAAAATCTTATTTTATCCCATTTTGGGTCAAGTTATTTTCTGAAACCCATTTTGCTCTTCACAAACATTACAAGTTTAATAATTTCTGCTTTAATAAGACCAATGAGCACACAGTACAATGTAGAAAACAGCAATTCAGATTTCAACCATCAAGGAAGAGTTAAAGTTACTGATTTACTTTCTAGATTGAATGAAGAGAAAAAAATCGAAAAAAAAAGAAATTTAGCTCTAGGAGTAGCCGCTGTTTCTGCTGTAACTGTTTTCGGTATAATCCTTACAATTTAATTTCAATTTTTACCAATTTTTAGCGCTAACTAACTAATGATTTAGTTAATCAAATATATTATAAAGTTTGTTATTGGCGAGGTAGCTCAGTTGGTTAGAGCACAGGACTCATAAGCCTGGGGTCGGCGGTTCGAATCCGCCCCTCGCTACCAAATATATGAATTATTTAATAGAAAAAAGCCTTTCATAATGAGAGTAGTTGATTTTATAGTAAAATTTTTAAAACAAAAAAAAATTAACGACATTTTTATGCTCACTGGTTATGGAGCAATGTATCTTAATGATGCAGTTAAATTAGCAGGAATAAAATACTATGCAACAAGAAACGAAGCTACAGCTCCGAGTATGGCTAGTGCCTATTCAAGAATTAAAAATAAAGTTGGTGTCGCTTGCGTGACGGCTGGACCAGGTGCAACAAATGCTTTACCGGGTTTAGCAGAGGCTTATGTGGACTCCTCTCCAATTGTAATTTTATCAGGCCAAGTTGATTATAAACAAACCACACATAGCACGAACTCCAAAAAAATAAGAAGTTTTGGAACTGCAGAAATAAATATTATTCCAATAGTTAAACCGTTAACAAAATATGCAGAAATAATCAAAAATCCCTTAGATGTAAAATATATAATTCAAAAAGCATTTCATTTAGCTTCAAGTGGGAGAAAAGGTCCAGTATGGATTGACATTCCACTAAATGTGCAAAAAGCAAAAATAGATGAGAAAAAATTAAAATCCTATTTGCCAAAAATCAAAAGTAAAATAAATTTAAAAAATAATATAAAAAAAGATTTTGAAAAAATTTTAAACTTATTTGAAAAATCAAAAAAACCAATTTTAATTCTAGGACATGGGGTCAAACAAAGTGGAAAGATCGCAGAGATTAAAAAAATAATTGATTTACTTAAAATACCAGTAATTTTTACAAGATTTACAAATGATTTAATTCCACATAATAAAAAATACATTTATGGAATATCTGGAATAAAGGCTACAAAATTTTCTAAAAAAATTATGAACCAGTCTGATTTAGCGATATCCTTTGGATGTAGATTTTCCCCCCAATTTGTTGGTCATGATTATCAAGCACTATCTAAAGCAAAAGTTATTTCCGTAGATTTAGAAAAGGATGAGCTTAATAAAAAAGGTCAAAAAATAGATGTGCCTTTGAGATATGACTTAACAAATTTTTTACCCTATTTTTTAGTTTTTCTAAAAAAGAAAAAATTAAAAAAATTTATACAATGGAATAATCACTGCAGAAATCTTAAAAAAAATTTTCCGATTATTTTTAAAAATTATAATAAAAAAAATAAAAGTAAATTAATGGATTTATATTATTTTATGGATAGATTAGGAAAAATCTCGTCTAAGAAGAACATACTTATTACCGATGCTGGTTCAAACTATTATATTGGCGGACAAGTTTGGAACTTTGAAAAAAATCAAAAAGAACTATCTTCTTATACAAATGCTGCTATGGGGCTATCTATACCTCTTTCAATTGGAGCTGCTGTTGCTTCACCAAAATCAACAATTTTATCTGTCACTGGTGATGGATCTTTAGAATTAAATATTCAAGAACTTAAAACGATTTCACATAACAAGTTTAATATAAAATTATTCGTTATAAATAATGGAGGATACGTATCAATGCACAATTGGGCTGACACATTTTTTAGAGGACGAAGAGTTGATAACCCAGTTGACACAGGTGATGGAACTTTGAATTTAAGAAATATTGCAAAAGCATTTGATATGGATTATTTTTTAATTTCAAATTCAAAAAACCTAGACTTAAAATTAAAAAAAATTAATAATAATAGAAAGCCTTTATTTGTTGAGGTTTTAACTGACAATAAGCAAATAATTTATGATGCTTATAAAGATTATTAAAGTAAAACACTTATATGTCTTTAGATATTTTATTTATTCATCCTAATGCTTCAAAAAAAATATACCAAGGTTTAAGTAATGAGCATTCAGCAATTGAACCCCCAATTTGGGCAGGTATGTTAGCAAATCACTGTAGAAGTAAAAAATACAATGTAAAAATTTTAGATTGCGAAGCAGAAAGACTTGATTATATTTCGAGCGCAAAGGAAATTAACAATTATAACCCAAGACTTGCCTGCTTTGTTGTATATGGCCAACAACCTTCTGCTTCCTCACAAAATATGGAAGGAGCTGTTGCTACATGTGAAGAATTAAAAGAAATTAATCCAAGTATAAAAACCATTTTTGTTGGAGGACACGTCTCTGCTTTACCCAGAGAAACACTCGAGAATGAGAAATCAATAGATATAATAGCTTTAAACGAAGGTGTATATGCAATATCAAATTTATTAAAAGTTGAAAACTTAAATGACGATAATTACTTAAAAAAAGTAAAAGGTATTGGATTTAGAAATAAAGATAACAGTATTGAAATAAATGAAGCTGAAATAATTGTACCAAAAAAATTTCTTGATACTGATCTTCCAGGGATAGCTTGGGATTTGCTTCCTTCTCTTCAAAGTTATAGAACTGCTGGATGGCATTCATGGTCAAATAACTCTGACAAACAACCTTTTGCTGCTTTATATACAAGTCTAGGATGCCCTTATACTTGTTCTTTTTGTATGATTAATATTATAAATCGAACCAATAATTCAGAAAATATTTCTTCAAAAGACTCCAATATATTTAGATGGTGGACACCAGATTTTATTATAAAGCAATTTGACTATTTTGCTCAACAAGGTGTTAAAAACGTAAAAATAGCAGATGAATTATTTGTCTTAAACCCTAATCATTTTATGAAAATTTGCGATATGATTATCGAGAGAAAATATGATTTTAATATTTGGGCTTATTCGAGAATTGATACATGCAAACCTCAATACTTAGAAAAGCTAAAAAAAGCTGGAGTTAACTGGCTTGGTTTAGGTATTGAGAACCCTAGTTCTATTATTCGTAAAGAGGTCCATAAAGATGCCTTTAAAAATGTAAAAATAATTGACATAATCAATTATATGAGAGATGCAGGAATTTATGTTGCAGCTAACTATATTTTTGGTTTACCAGAAGAAACAAAAGAAAGTTTAGAATTCACTTATAATTTTGCTGAAGAAACAAATACAGAAATGGTGAATTTTTATAGTGCGATGGCATACCCAGGAAGTCCTCTTCACTTAGAGGCAAGAAAAAATAAAATTAAATTACCTGATAGTTATTCAGGTTACAGCCAGCACTCATATGATACACAAAATCTTCCATCTCAAAATCTTTCAGCTGCTGAAATTTTATCATTTAGAGATAAAGCTTGGGATAAATATCATACTAATCCAAAATATTTGAAATTATTGGAAAGTAAATTTGGCATTAACGCAGTTAATAATTTAAAAAAAACTACAAAAATAAAATTAAAAAGAAAATTATTGGGTGATAAAATTTAGTGAAAAAAAATTTTACACTCACAGTTTTTGAAAAAGCTTCAGTATGTCGTCACTTTGAAAATGAAGTTTTTAAGAGAGTCTCCAATCGAGAGATAAATTTCCCCGTTTATTTATCAGCCGGACAAGAGTATGCACCTGCTACAATAGCTGGTATTGTTGAAAGAAAAAAAATCAAACCTTTAATTTTTGGACAACATAGAGGTCACTCAATTTATTTATCTTTTGGTGGAAATATAGTTAAATTAATAAAAGAGCTCAAAGGCAAAAAAGATGGTTGTACTTATGGGATGGGAGGGTCATTATCGATTCACTCAAATGAAATTAATATGTTTGGTCATGACGGATTTATGGGTAGCAATGCTTGTATTGGAACCGGTGCTTGTTTTTCGTCAAAAAAGCCAACTATAATCTTTATTGGAGATGCTGCGCTCGAGGAAGACTATGTGCTTGCATCTTTAAGTTGGGTTTCAAAAAAAAAATTACCAATATTATTTGTTGTTGATGATAATAATTATGCTGTTTTAACAAAAAAAGATGATAGGAGAGATTGGAAGGCAAAAGAGTTGGCTAAGGCATTCAAGATTACCTCTTTTGATTTAAAAGATGATCCCAAGAAAATCTATAATAATATTAATAAGTATTTATTTAAAAAACCTATGTTAATAAACATTCATACCAACAGAATCTTTTGGCATGCTGGTGCAGGAAAAGACAAAGAAAAAATTTTTGATAGATACCTTCAACAAAAGAAATTATTAGGAAAAAGAGGCGAAATTATTGATAAAAAAATTGGAAAAAAAATAAAACTATTATGGGAAAAGAGTTAAGAGATACAATAAAAGATATTACACATAGACACTTAAAAAAATTTAAAAGCCAAGTATTTGGTCAAAATTTAACTGGTGTAGGCTGGGTTGCAGGTACGCTTCCAAAGTTATTTGAGAAAGATGGTGTTATCGAACTACCGATGGCTGACGTTGCTGGAGGAGGAATTGTAACTGGCTCTGCATTGATGGGGAAAAGGCCGATATATATTATTCGTTATCAAGGTTATAATTGGTTTAATTGTATATTTATTGTTAATTATGCATGTAAGTCCAACGAGATTTGGAGAATGCCTTGCCCAATTATGATAAGAGGTATTGCATCAGAAGGTTCCATTGGTCCCGTTGCTGGATCAGCTCATATTTCAATTGTTTATAAGATGCCTGGGTTAAAAATCTTTTCACCTATGACAAATAAAGAATACATAAATACTTATAAAAAATTTATTAAATCAAAAGATGTTTTTTATATATCTGAACATAGACATAGCTATTCAAATACATCTGAATTTAAAAATGATATTATAGGAAAAAAAGATATTATTTTAATGCCAATCTCAGTAACAAGATTTGAAGCTGAAAAAGCTAAAAATGAATTACAACAAAAGGGTTTTAAAGTTGGAATAATCCATTTAGTCAATTTAAAACCCTTCGAAATTAAACAGTCTTGGGTTAAGGCAATTAAAAAAAGTAAATTCGGAGTTTTGATGACAGATAATGATTATAAAGATGGAATTTTGAGAGTCTTAGCACATAAAGTTTATGAAAAAACAAATAAGAATGTTTCGGTTATAGGACTAAAAGATAAATCTGCAGGTCATCATAGAAAGGTTGACAACTTACCTCCTAATAAAAATGATATAGTCCAAATGGTAAAATCAATAATTAAAAAAAAATAGAATGATTATTTCAAAAACACCATATAGAATTTCATTTTTTGGTGGAGGCAGTGATTATCCCGAGTGGTATAAAAAATTTAATGGTTCAGTATTGTCAACTACAATAGATAAACATATTTACATTACTTGCAGACACCTACCAAATTTTTTTGATCACAAATATAGAATAACTTGGTCAAAATTAGAAACAGTTAAAAATATTGAACAAATTCAACACAAAGCAGTAAAGGCTTTATTAAAAAAATTTAAAATTAAAAATGGGCTAGAAATACATTATGATGGTGATTTACCGGCAAGAAGCGGGATGGGATCGAGTTCAGGTTTTGTGGTAGGCTTGTCAAATATTCTATTTAATTTTACAAACAAAAAAAAGAGTAAAGAGCAATTATCTAAATTTACTAGAAATTTTGAACAAAAAATTTTAAAAGAGACTGTAGGATCCCAAGATCAAACCGCAACAGTTTATGGCGGGTTTAATCGAATTAATTTTAACAAAAAAAAAATTTCCATTAAAAGAATTAAGAATAAAAAAAATTTACTTAAATTGAATAAAAACTTAGTTCTTGTTTATTCTAAAATACAACGTAATGCCCCAGAGATTGCCAAGAAATACGTTACATCTCTAACTAATGAAAAAAAAAATAGTATATTGAAACTGATTAGACATGTTGAGATAGGAGAGAAAATTTTAAATAGTGGAAATATAGATGACTTTGGGAGGTTGCTAGATGAAACATGGCATTATAAAAAGGAAATAAATAAAAATATCACTAATAATAAAATTGATGAAATGTATATTGAGGCAAAAAAACATGGAGCATTAGGTGGAAAATTACTTGGAGCAGGCGGAGGTGGTTTTTTAGTTTTTTATATGGGTGAAAATGAAAAAATATCTTTTCTTAAAAAAAATAAGAATATTGTTCATGTGCCTTTTAAATTTTCTGATTTAGGAAGTGAAATAATTTTTAAAAAAGGAAATATATGAAATTTAAGCACTCATTAATGCATAATAATTTTACTAGAAGCGATATGCAAAGTGTAAGTAAATTATTAAAAAAAAAAAATATAGTTTTAACACAAGCTTCAAAAGTAAGAGAATTTGAGTTAAAATGGTCTAAATGGCTCGGAACTAAATTTTCAGTCTTTGTAAATTCTGGATCATCAGCTAACTTAATAACTCTATCAATATTAAGATCTTTAAATAAAAATAAAAAAAAAAATGAAATAATAGTTCCAACTCTCACTTGGGTTTCAGATATAAACTCAGTTTTGATTAATGGATTCAAACCAGTTTTTGTAGATATTAATCTTTCTAACTTATCTATGAATAGTGAGGAGGTTTTAAGGAAAATTAATAAAAAAACTTTAGCCGTGTTTATAACTCACGCCCAAGGATTTAACGGATTTACAGATATCTTTTTAAAAAAACTTAGAAAAAAAAAAATTATACTTATCGAGGATGTTTGTGAAAGCCACGGAGCCAAACATAAAAAAAAACTTGGAACATACGGTTTAATATCTAATTTTTCTTTTTACTACGCTCATCATATGACAACTATTGAAGGAGGAATGATCTGTACTAATGATAAAAAGATTTATGAATTAGCAAAAATATTTAGATCTCATGGAATGGCTAGAGAGGCGAACAATAGTATATTTGAAAATAAAATAGTAAAAAAATATAAAGATCTTTCACCAAAATTTATTTTTTTATATCCAACATTTAATTTTCGGAACAACGAAATTGGGGCAACAATCGGTATAAATCAATTAAAATCTTTAAATAAAAATAATATTAAAAGAACAAAAAATTTCAAATATTTTTTAAAAAAATTAGACTCTAAGAAGTATTATAAAAACTTTTTAGTGAAAGGTTCAAGCAATTATGCTTTTCCAATAATTCTAAACACAAAATCTTTAAACATTAGAGATAAATTCGAAAATTATTTAAAAAAAAATGGAATTGAATTTAGGCGTGGTAATGCTGGAGGAGGTAATCAATTAAGACAGCCGTATTTAAAAAATATTCTTAAAACAAAATTAAAACCTAAATCATTTAAAAACGTAGAGCGTGTTCATTTTTTTGGGTATTATATTGGAAATTATCCAGATCTTAAATTTTCGAAAATAAATCAGATTGTTAAAATTTTAAATTCTTTTTAGGTAGATAATGATAAGTAAAGATATAATTGTAAAAAAAAAATCAATTTTCAAAGATCATAGAGGACTACTTTGGACTTCTTGGGTTCAATCAGACTTTAAAAATTTAAAGTTTAACCATGATAAATTTTCAATCTCAAAAAAAAATACATTAAGAGGATTTCATTGTGATTTTAAATCATGGAAACTGATTACATCAACGTATGGTAAGTTTCTTTTAATAGTTGTAAATCTAAAAAAAAATTCCAAGAGTTTTCTTAAAAGTAAAAAATTTATTCTTGATCATAAATCCCCAAAAACTATTCTAGTGCCTCCTTATTACGCAAACGCGCATTTGTGTTTATCTAAAGTATGTGTCTTTCATTATAAATGGAGTTATAAGGGCAAATACTTAGATCAAAAAAAACAAATTAGTATTAGGTGGAACGATCCAAAAATTAATGCTAAGTGGCCTATAAAAAAACCAATTTTAAGTGATAGAGATAAAAAATCTAAATTTTTATAATTTATGAGCAAAATACTTATTACAGGCGGAGCGGGTTATATAGGCTCAATGCTTTGCACAAAATTATTGGAAAAAGGTCATGTAGTTACAACAGTTGATCTTTTAAAATATAATAAAGGATCTTTAAATCATCTATATTTCTACAAAAATTTTAAATTAATTTGTGACGATATAAGAAAAGTATCTTTGATGAAAAAATTAGTAAGACAACATGAATTTATTATTCCATTAGCTGCTCTTGTAGGTGCTCCATTATGCGAAAAATATAAAAAGGAAGCAATAAGCACTAATTTAAAATCAATAAAAGATCTATGTAATTTAGTAACAAAAAAAAATAAAGTTATCTATCTAACGACGAATTCAGGATATGGAATAGGAGAAAAAGATAAATACTGTGATGAAAATAGTCCTCTTAAACCAATTTCACTATACGGGAAAACTAAATGTGATGGAGAAGATTTAGTTAGAAAATACATTCGAAATCATGTTTGCTTCAGACTGGCTACAGTATTTGGACATAGCTACAGAATGAGAAGTGATTTACTAGTAAATAATTTTGTCAGCACAGCAATAAAAAAGAAAAAATTAACACTTTTTGAGCCGCATTTCAGAAGAAATTTTATACACGTAAGAGATGTTGTAAACGCTGTAATTTTTACCATGAAAAATTTTAATCGTTTAAAAAAAAATGTTTATAATTTAGGTCTTTCCTCAGCTAATATAAGTAAAATAATGTTAGCCAGAAAAATCCAGAAACAATATAAAAGGTTAAAAATAAAAATTGTGACTAATAGAAAAGATCCTGATAAGCGAGATTATTTTGTAAGCAATAAAAAGATTGAAAAAAAAGGTTTTAAAGCTCAAATATCTTTAGATGAAGGTATTTCAGAGCTAATACAAGTTTTTTTAAATGATAAAGAAAAAATAATAAATAATTATTAATTATTTCTTATAATTTCTTTAATTTGAGAATAAAAATTATTTTTTGCGTAAAAAAACTTTATAGCACTTTTTTGTGCACACTTTTTATCTGATATTTTATCTCCAATCATAAAACTTTTTTTTCTATTAACAATCCAATTTTTTGAAATTTGCTTTATCATTCCATTATTAGGCTTTCTTAGATAAGTTTTTTTTCTAAATCTTTTGATTTTCCCTTTTTCATGAAAAGGGCAGAATTGGACATCGTTAAAAAAAATTCTTTTTTTAAAGAAATATTTTTTTAAATAAATATGAAGTTTTATAAAATCTTTTTCTTGAAAAATACCTTTTGCGATTCCAGCTTGATTTGTCACAATAAATATATTGTAATTTTTTTTTATTAAATATTTTAATCCATCTAGAACACCTTTTCTTAATTTAAAATCTTTTTTTTTGTATACATAACCATAATCATAATTTATAACTCCATCTCTATCTAAAAAAACCGATGGTCTTAAAAAATAGTTTTTAAGTTTTTTTTCTGCAATTTTTAAATAATAAGGTGTTCCAATATCTAAAAAAAAGTTTTTATAAAATTTTCCAGTTATCATTCCATTATTTAAAATTTTAGGAAGAATATCATTTTCAAGAGAGCATGGTTGACTAGGTATGAGATTTAAAAATCTCTTTTTAAAAAAATAAACTCCACCATTCATAAATTTACTTTTTTTGGTAAGTGAAATTCTATTTTTCTTTAATGATAACTCATTCAATTTTTTGCTGTCGATATTTTTTTTATTCAAAGTTAAAGCCATACAACCGATTTTATTTTTAGAATGAAATTTAATTAAATCATTAATGTCGACATCAAACAAAGTATCGCCGTTTATTAAGATAAAATCATTTAGACCATTTTTTTTTAATCCTGATAACGCTCCACCAGTTCCCATTAATTTATTTTCTTTAATGCATTTTACGTTAATAAAATTAAAAGATTTATTATGAAAATGTTTATAAATAATATTATTTTTATATCCAACTAGAATAAAAATTCTTTTAATTGGATATTTAGAAAAATTATTAATTAAATATTGTAAAAAAAAAATATTATTAAACTTCATCATTGGTTTTGGCTTATTTTTAAGAAATTTTTTAATTCTAGAACCTTTACCACCTGCTAGTATAACTAAATCAATATTTTTCATTTTTATTAAAAGATTTTTATATTTTGACTAAGATTTTTTTTAAATTGTAGCAAACCTTGTCAACCTCAGAGATTTTCATTTCGGGATATAATGGTAAAGAGAATATCTCTTTTGCCTTGATTTCAGATGTTTTAAGATTCCTTTTATTTTTTATTATTGATCTGTACGCTTTCATTTTTTGAATAGGATAAGGATAGATTGTTCTTGTATGAATTTTAAGTTTTAAAAGCATTTTTTTTATCGTTTTGGCTTTTTTATGATTTAGAGTAAATAAATGATAAACATGTTTACAATTAACATTTTCAAATGGAAGGCCTAAATTTGTTTTTGAAAGCTTTGATAAATATCTTTTTGCCAATATTCTTCTTTTGTTAATGTAGTTATCAACTTTTTTTAGTTTAAAATTAAGTATTGTAGCTTGTATTTCATCGAGTCTTGAATTAATTCCATTCTCGTTAGCATAATATTTATTTAGATATTTATTTTTTTCAATTGTCTCAATCCCATAAAACCTTATCCTTTTTATTTTTTTGTACAAATTAAAATCATCTGTTAAGATAAAACCTCCATCACCATAAGATCCTAATATTTTAGTAGGGTAAAAAGAAAAGCATCCAAGTTGTCCGATAGTTCCAGAATATTTTCCTTTATACTTTGCTCCTTGGGATTGAGCACAATCTTCAACAATTTTTATTTTATTTTTTTTAGCAATTTTTTTTATTTCATTCATATCGCACATTTGCCCGTATAAATGAACTGGAATTATCACTTTAGTTTTTGATGTAATTTCTTTTTTAATTTTTTTTATATCAATTAAGTAATCATCACCCACATCAACCAACTTTGGTTTACCGCCTGCATTAATAATTGCTGAGATTGTTGGTATAGCTGTGTTAGCAGCTGTAATGACTTCATCACCCGGTTTAAGCTTTAAAGATTTAAGGGCTATTAGAAGGGCATCGGTACCACTACCAACTGCAATTCCATATTTTGCTTTGTATTTTTTTGTAAATGCTTTCTCAAAATTTTCTAATTGTTTACCAAAAAAAATATTTCCAGCGAGAATAGTTTTATGAATATTCTTTAAAATAATTTTATTTATTTTTTTATATTCTCTGTCGTAATTCCAAAATCTTATCATTTTATCAATTTCTTAAATTTAGAGATATTCATTGAAACATTTAATGGCGCTTTTTTGCCAAATACGTTTTTTGCTGATAATCGCTTTATTTTTTTATTATATTTTTTTACAAAATTATAAACTGATTGAGATTTTCCACCAATATTAATTAACCCTTTTTGATTAATTAATTTTAAAATTTTCATCACTAGATCCTCATGAAATATAAAATTAGTTTTAAAATCATAAAATGCTGATTTGTGAACAAAAGGTTTTTCCGTTACTGAAGTTCTTAAAATCAAAGAATTTTTATATAACATGACAGAACACTCCCCCCCAAGTTTAGACCATGCATAATTGTTTATAGGTTTAATGGGTGAGCCTTCAGAATAATTACCTTTTTGTCCAGGATAAATATAGCATGTAGAAATATAAATTAGTTTAATTTTTAGCTTTGCGCAGACTTTAGTAACATTAGCAGTTCCAATAATATTTTTATCAATACTTTGAACAATATCTTTGTTATGTATGCTCATAGGTCTTGATAACCCCGCTAAGTGAATAAGGTATTTTGGTTTTACTTTAGTTAAATACTTTTTTATTAAATTAACATTTAAAATATTGAGCTCTGTTTTTTTAGGAAAAAAAAACTTAAAATTTGAATTTGACTCTTGAGCTTTGAAAGAGTTAGCAAATCTTCCGGTTCCTCCGGTAAAAACTATTCTATTTTTATAATGAAACATGTGAAAACCATTCACCCTTAAATTGTTTTTCTTTATTTAGTATTTCCTCTTTGTGGTTCCAAGCAAAAAGATAAATACAATCAGTCATATTATTATGAAAATAATTCATATCTTTTATCGGTATATGCATACCTGGGCTAAATTTACCAATTTTCTCTATAGTTGTATCACAGATGAAATCAATACAACTTTTATCTATCTTGCAGTAGTTTAATATTGTTGTACTTTTTGATGTAGCTGCATATCCACAAATTGATTTACCAGCTTTTTTAAGAAAATTTATTTTATTTAAAATATTTTCTTTGGAAATCTCACAATTTTTTTTAAATTTAATGCAAGAGTCTAAACTATCAAGTTTATTTTCAGACTCGTAACTTAAGATTGTTTTTACTTTAGGTGAAATCGGTTTGTTTTCCCTTTTAATTATATATCTCATTGAGCCACCATGTGTAGTTTGAGGTAAAACGTCCACTAATTCAAAATTAAACATTTTAAATATTTTCGAAACAGAGGATGCAGAAAAAATATAAATATGTTCATCGTAAATTTGATCATAAGCAACCTTCTCAAACATAGATCCCAAATATGGCTCTTCAAAAACAAATGTACCATCAGAAGATAAAAGTAAATCAATAGACTCAATTAAGTCTTTTAAGTTTGGAACATGACAAATCACATTAGATGCACATATTAAATCAGTTTTACCCAAAAATTCTTTGAAATTCTTCACTGTAGATTTGTTAAAAAAATTATTTACTGTAGGAATTTTATTTTTTTTCGCGAAATCCGCAACATTTTTTGATGGTTCAAATCCAAGTATTTCATTCCCATCTTTCAAAAAATTTTTTAGAAATGTTCCATCATTAGATCCAATTTCGATAATTTTTGATTTAGTTTTTAAATATTTTTTTATAAATTCATAATATTTATTAAAGTGATTTTTCATATATTCAGAGCTTCCAGTGAAAAAAGGATAATTCTGGTTAAACATCATTTCAGGTTTCGGGTGGTCATTTAATTGAAATAATGAAATATCTTCGTTAAAACCAACTTCCATATTGTAAAAAAATTCTTTAGAAAAATTTTCTTCTTTGATAAATCCATTAGCTATGGGCATTTTTCCAAAACTCATGAAAGGATCAATCGATTTATTTGTAATTTTACATTTCATTTATATTTTAAACTTTTAAATATTTTTAAAGTTTCCTTAATATCTTGACTTATTTCAGAAGTTAAATTTATTCCTCTTTTTTTTAATTTTCTGTTACTTACATGATAGCTTAGTTGATTCATTATTGCCGTATTAACAAATTTAATCTTAACATTTTTTTTGTATTTCTTTATCATTTCGATAATTTGTTTAACGGTAAAGTTCCCACTTAAAACATTATAAGTTTCATTATCAAATAAATTTTTTTCTATGCAAAATTTAAACATTTTAAAAGCATCTTTAACTGAAAGGTATGGTCTAAATTGATTATAAGCTGTCTTGTATATATTTATTTTTTCATTCAATGATGCATTAAAACAAAATTTATTTATCGCAGTATGAAATCTAATTCCTTTTGATACACCAGATATAGTTCCTAATCTTAAAGTAATATATTTTAATTTTTTTCTATTTTTTTTTAGCAAATTTTCCTCAATTAATTTAATTTCTGCATATGGTGATTGAGGTTTAAGCAAATGATCATCATTTTCACTTACTATATTTGCTTGTTTCCCATAAACACTTGTAGATGAAAGATGTATTAATTTTGATTTATTTTTTAAACAATAGTTAATTATATTCTTCATACAAGATAAATTGTTCCTATACATCTCTTTTTTGATCTTAAAACTTCCTTGGGCATTTGTATGAGAGGCACAATGAATTAAGTAATCAACTTTTTTGAAATTATTTAACTTTTTTTTACTCAGATCAATATTGTAAAAACTAAATTTTTTTTTTTTATTCAAATTAAAAAGTGAGTTATAACGCTGTGTATTAAAATTATCTATTAAGATAATTTCTTTAATTTTTTTTATTTTATGTGCACGTTCTGATATAAATGAACCTATATGCCCGCACGCACCAGTGATAAGAAGTTTCATTTTTTATTTTTTTTTATTATTTTTAAAAATTCTGTAAAGTTTTCAATATAATCACTAAACTTATATTCCATATCGCAGGCAACAAGCAAAACAGCATTTTTAGTTAAGAATTTAATTCTACACCAGGTTTTTGGTTTAAGAAGATATCCCTCCTTTTTATTAAAATCTAAAAGAATTTTTTTATTTTCTTTTTTAGAAATACAATCTATTTCAATTTTGCCTAAAAGAGGAAAAACAAATTGTGAGCATTTTTTATGTGCATGATCACCCCTAGTAAAATTTTTTTCTCCATTAATAATAAATATTCTTTTTACTTTAATTGGAAAATCTTTTTTAAGCGAGAAGGCAATTAATGTTCCGCTTTTCTTTTTAAAAGATTTAAATTTAATTTTCTTCATTTTTATTTTCAAATTTTTTATTAATATCGCAGTAGACAACCGGCCATTCTAAATAATTTGTGTATCTTTTAAACCAATAAGGAAGAAATCTTTCTGCTAGAAATGTATACATTCGAATTTTATTATATCCCTTCAAATTAAAGCCAAAGATATTTTCACATCTTTCTAGCCAACTAAAAACAACACTAAAATATTTATTTATAATTTCCGAAGAATTACTTATAAACATGTTTCCTTGATTAAATGAAGTATTATTTCTAACAAACTTGCTAAATTCATTCTTATCTTCCTCTGGTAAAAGTTTTATGGCTTTATCCAAATTTCCATTTCCATGAAACATGTCAAAATGAAACCTAATACTTTGTTTTGAATTAAAAATTTCTTTATAATTCCTTATCATAGCTAATTTACCATGTTTAATAAATTTAACCAATTTTGGTCTATATAAAACAGTCGGTTCACCTATAATTGCATCGTAATCTTTCCACTCTTCAGGCAATGATTTTAATAGATAATTAATAGAATTTCTGTCTTTAATTTTTTTATCATTACCCCATAATTCTCTGTATGAACAAAAACCAACCCACTCATTTTTTTGTTTGTATTTTAGATAATTTTTCCAATACCAGTAATAAAAAGTATATTCACCATAGTATGGATTTTTAATTGAAATATTTTCCATAGTATTGTCTCTTAACCATTCATCAGAAAAATTTTTATTTTTTAGACCAACAGGAATATATCCTAATTTTTTAACAATATTTAAATAGCTATTTTCCAAGCACATGCAATAAATTTTAAGATTATGCATTAAGTATAAAATTTTTAAATGAAATATTTTTTTTATCTTTATTTGATAAAGTTGGTTTTTTTATGGGCCACTTAATTTTCAAATCTTTATCATTCCATTTTATACCAATTTCACTATTTGATGATCTGTAATTTGTACAGTGGTAACTAAGTATATTCTCTTTTTTTAAACCAACAAATCCATGGGCAAAACCAGGAGGGATAAAAATAGATATACCACTTTTATCTGAAATTTTTATACTAAAATATTTACCAAATGTTTTTGAATTTTTTCTCAAGTCTACTGCAACATCAAAAATTTCACCTTTAAGAACACTTAAGTATTTTCCTTGAGAAAATTTTGTCTGTAAATGTAAACCTCTTAAAACATTTTTTTTAGAAGATGAAACACAAGTAAAAACAAATTTTTCTTTTGCAAGCATTTTTTTTTTAAATAATTCTCTAAAGTATCCTCTTCTATCTTTATGGACCTTAGATGATATTATTTTAAGTTCTTTGAATTTGGTGTTTTTAATTTTCATTTTATTTTGAATCTTTCTCATTCATGAAGATTAAATCTAAAAAGCTTAAAAAAGAATAATTTTTAAAATTTTTAAAATTTAAAAATTTTATAAAATTGTTTTTATTTTGAGATAAAAGTTTATAATTATTTTTTTTCATCAAGTTTAAAAAATTATTATATTCAATTAAATAAGCATAATTGATAGTAGGATGTATGTTAACTTGTTTCATTACGATATCATTATCACTTTTATCCGAAATATAAAACGGAGTATGAGAAAATATTATATATTTATTTTTAATTGAAAAAATTTTATTAAGTATTTCTTTATAATTATTTATATAATGAATTGAACTTCCAAAAAGAACAAAGTCTATTTCTTGATCAATATTTTCTAATTTATCTAATACTGTGATATTTTTAAGATTATTTTTCTCAATTAAATCTTTTATTGCAACATTATAATGATGTAAATCATGATAAATATATTCAAAATTTTTTAGGTATCTTGTTAAGTAAATGTAATTATCAATATTATTTGCTCCAAAATCTATAATCCTCAATTTTCGATTATTGTCGCATGATTGATATATTGTAAAAATTTCTAATAAATAAGAACAGGTGTTAAAAGGCTTATAAAAATTATCAGTTAAATTTTCTAAAATTTTAGTCTGTTCGCTAACATCAATATTTGTAGGGTGATTATTTTCAGGTAAATTTTTAAGTTTGGTTTCAACAAAAAATATCTTAAAAATTTTAAATATTCTTCTACCTAAATATTTTGGTAGTTTATCAAAAAAGCTACTATTTAAAAACTTATTAAGTAATGTATACATTAAATTTTAAATTAAATTTTTAAGGTAAGTCGAATAATCACAATTACCATAAAACTTAATAGCAGAATTAATATTTTTAACTTTTATCCAGTTTTTTTTAAGTGCTATTTCTTCGATACATGCAATTTTTAGTCCTTGTCTATTCTCTATCGCCGACACAAAGTTTGCAGCATCATAAAAGTCTTTAATATTCCCTGTATCTAGCCACGATCCTCCTCTTCCAATTAGTTCAGCTTTAAGCGCATTTTTCTTTCTATAAATATTTAAAAGGTCAATAATTTCTAATTCACCTCTTTTTGAAGGTTTTAATTTTTTTGTAAATTCAATGACTTTTCTATCGAAAAAATATAATCCAGTAACAGCCAAATTAGATTTTGTCTTTTTTGGTTTCTCTAAAAGATTAATTATTTTGTTTTTTTTATCTAATGTTGCCACACCATAAAGGTGTGGTTTTTTAACTGGATGAATGAAAATTTTTGCGCCTGATTTTAAATTAATATTTTTTTTTAAAATATTAGTGAGACTTTGGCCGTAAAAAAAGTTATCTCCTAAAATTAATGCTACATTATCTTTTTTAATAAAACTTTCTCCTATGGTAAAAGCTTGAGGTAAACCACCTGGTTTAGCCTGTTCTTTATATTCTATCAAAATACCTAAATTGTTTTTCTCGGGTAGGACTTTTCTAAATTGATTAATTTGACCTTTATTAACTATAATCAAGATTTTTTTAATACCAGCTAACATTAAAACTGATAAAGGATAGAAAATTAAAGGTTTATCATAAAGTGGTAAAAGTTGTTTATTAACTGCTTTCGTAAGTGGACTCATTCTTGTTCCCATGCCACCCGCCAAAATAATTCCTTTTTTTATCATATTTCTAATCCCATTCTGTTTTCGTAATTTTTTTTAGAAATTTTTTTCAAAAATTTTTTATTATTTAGATACCATAAGATTGTTTGCCTCAAACCTTCTTCAAAATGAATTTTTGGTTTCCATTTAAGTTTTTTGACCATTTTGTTAATATTCAATGCGTATCTAAAGTCATGTCCAGGTCTATCTTTAACAAATTTAATTTTACTTTTACTACTAATTTTTAAATTCATTAATTTAAATATTTTTAAGATTTTTTTAACTAAATCTATATTTCTTAAGTTATATCCTGAACCTACGTTATAACTTTCACCATTTTTACCCTTCAAATATAGCGTGAATAAGGCTTCACAATGATCTTCAACATTTATCCATTCTCTAGAATTCATACCTTTTGCATAAATAGGTAAATTTTTACCATTTAAAATATTCGAGATCATTTTCGGTATTAACTTTTCTGGAAACTGATATGGACCATAGTTATTACAACAATTTGATATAATGGCTTTAATTCCGTATGTTCTGACATAAGAATTAATTAAATGGTCAGCACTTGCTTTGGAAGCAGAATAAGGTGAGCTTGGTTCATATTTATGTTTTTCGTCTGTTCTTTTTCCTATCTGTATATCACCATAAACTTCATCTGTAGATACGTGAATAAGCTTAGGAGCAATTTTTCTTTTTTTTAAAAATCTAAGTGTTTCTAGAAGATTAAAAGTTCCATTTACATTTGTATGTATAAAATTTTTTGGTTCATCAATAGATCTATCAACGTGAGTTTCAGCTGCTAAGTTAAATATAGCTTTTGGTTTGTATTTTTTAATTATATTAGTAAGCTTTTTCTTATTATTAATATCTGCTCTAATAAGTTTATAATTCTTTTTTTTTCTTATTTTTGTTGATAATTTGTTTGATGAGTAGGTTAATTTATCTACATTGATAACAAAATAGCTTTTTCTTATTAAATAATTTACTAAATTACTACC
The DNA here is from genome assembly GCA_902615435.1 of uncultured Pelagibacteraceae bacterium. GTDB lineage: Bacteria > Pseudomonadota > Alphaproteobacteria > Pelagibacterales > Pelagibacteraceae > Pelagilacustribacter. The sequence continues at coordinate 61,412 of CACMOZ010000004.1, read as the reverse complement.
TATAAAACCAGATCCACCAGTAACAATGATTTTTTTCATTTTAAATAAAGACTAAATCACTTTATGTGGTAAATTAGTAAAAGAATTATCTTTTAAAATCAAATATTATTATTTAATGGAGTCAAAAGAACTAAGCGTTGTAATTGTTACATTTAAAAGTGAAAGTAAAATATTTGATTGTTTAAATTCTATACCAAATTTTATACAGGTTAAAATCGTTGAAAATTCAAATAATAAAAGCTTTAAAGAAAATATCGAAAAAAAATATACAAATGTAGAATGTATTTTGGTCGGCGAAAATAAAGGTTATGCAGTAGCAAATAATATTGGTTTAAAAAAAGTTAAAACGAAGTATGCATTAATTTTGAATCCAGATACAATCTTAAATAAAGACGTAATTAATAATTTTTTTATTACAGCTAAAAAGTTAAAAGAATTTTGGTTAATCGGATCTGCGAATGATCAGGTTAATAATATATATTCCAGAGATAATCATGTTTTGGAAGTAGATAATTTAAAAGGACATGCAATTTTTTTTAATATTGAAAAATTTGAAAATAATTTTTTTGATGAAAACTATTTCTTATATTTTGAGGAAATTGATTTATGTAAAAAAGTAAAAAAAAATAATGGAAAAATTTTTTTAGATAAAAATATAATAATAAAACATTTAGGTGCAAACTCAGTAGAGAATGTAAATGAACTAGAATTGGAAAAAAATAGAAATTGGCACTGGATGTGGTCTAGTTTTTATTTCCACAAAAAATACAAAGGTTTTGCTATAGCTTTATTAATTATATTTCCAAAATTTATTACATCCTTTTTCAAAATAATTTTTTATTTTATAATTTTAAACAAAAAAAAAAGAGATATTTATTTTTGTAGATTTAGTGGAATTTTAAACTCAATTTTAGGAAAAAAATCTTGGTATAGACCATCATTAGATTGATTTATTAATTTTAAAAAGATAAAAAACTTAAAGTGGTGAAAAGAAATAAAATAATCGTAACAGGTGGAGCGGGTTTTGTTGGTACGAATTTAATAAAATTTTTATTAGAGAAAACTAAATTCAAAATTATAAGTATTGACAATTATTCTTCAGGTATAAAATCAAATCATATAAAGAATAATAGGGTAAAATACATTGAGGGAAAAACAACATATATTTCTCAGTTAATTAAAAAACCTAGAGAAATTAATTCAATTTTTCACTTCGGAGAATTTGCAAGAATTTATCAAAGTTTTTTAAAAATGAATGAGTGCATAGAATCTAATACTATTGGATCAAATGCTGTATTTAATTTTTGCTTAAAAAATAAAATAAGACTTATTTATTCAGCAACATCTGCATCCTTAGGAAATAAAGGAAATGATAAAAATTTATCTCCTTATGCTTTTACCAAAGCAAAAAATTTAGAGTTATTAGAAAATTTAAAAAGATGGTTTAAATTTAAATATGAAGTAATTTACTTTTATAATGTTTATGGACCTTATCAAATTTGTAAAGGCCATATGGCAACTGTAATTGGTATTTTTGAAGAACATTTTAAAAAAGGTAGGCCATTGCCTGTTGTAAAACCTGGCACGCAATCAAGAAGGTTCACTCACATTAATGATACAATAGATATTTGTTATTTAGCCTGGAAAAAAAATCTTTGCCGACACTACAGTATTGCTAATAAAAAATCATATTCTATTTTAGAAGTAGCTAAATTATTTAAATCAAAGATAAAATATTTACCTAAAAGATCAGGGGAAAGATATGCTTCAGCAATGATAAATAAAAATTTATCTAATAAAATGTATAAATATTTTGGAAAAATTAATTTAAAGGATTATGTAAATAAATTTATTGAGAAGAAAAATTAATGACCTGGAAACTCAATCAAACTGCTGGTTTTGTATCCTTTTTTTTTCAATAAATTATTTCCGGGCAAATCAAAAAGATTTATTACAAAAATAAAGCCTGCAACTTGTCCACCTGAAATTTCAATTAATTTTGCAGCTGCTTCAGCAGTCCCTCCTGTAGCGATTAAATCATCAATTATAAGAACTCTTTCATTTTTGTTAATAGAGTCTTTATGAACTTCAATAGTTGCTTTGCCATATTCAAGTTCAAAATCTACAGAAAATGTATCAGCAGGCAATTTATTCTTTTTTCTTAGGAGTATGAAAGGTTTTTTAAGTTGGTATGATAAAGTTGAGGCAAAAACAAAACCTCTTGACTCTATTGCTGCAACTTTGTCAAAATCAATATTTTTTGCTAGAGATATAATTTTATCATTTGTATATTTAAAAGCTTCTGCATTTTTAATTAAGGTCGTAATATCGCGAAATAAAATTCCCTTTTTTGGGTAATCTTGAATTGACCTTATGTATTTTTTTAGATCCATATTTAGCTTCAATTTTTAACAAAAAAGAACTAATAATTAAATGATGAAAAAAAGAAAACTTGGGATAATTGGTGGAAGTGGTCTCTATAAAATGGAGGGTTTTGAAAAAACAAAATGGAAAAAAATTAATACACCTTGGGGTAAACCATCTGATGAAATTCTATTAGCAAGCATTGGAAAAGAGGAAATTTGTTTTATTCCTAGACATTCAAGAGGACATAAAATTAATCCCACGAATATTAATTTTAGAGCAAATATTGACGCAATGAAACAATTAGGGGTAACAGATATAATTTCTGTATCTGCTGTAGGGTCTCTAAAAGAGAACTTAGAACCTGGAAAATTTGTAATAGTTGACCAATTTATAGATAGAACATTTTCTAGAATTAAAACATTTTTCGATGAAGAAATAGTAGCTCATGTTTCAATGGCAAAACCAACAAGCACTGGACTCTCGAATTGTTGTGAGGCAGCACTCAAGAGTTTGAACATAAATCATCAAGTTGGTGGAACTTATGTAGTTATGGAGGGACCCCAATTTTCTACCTTAGCTGAGTCAAATTTATATAGGTCTTGGGGAGCAGATGTAATTGGAATGACTAATATGCCTGAAGCTAAATTAGCACGAGAGGCAGAAATTAGGTATTCTACTGTTGCTATGGTGACCGACTACGATTGTTGGCACCCAGATCATGACGAAGTTGACGTAAGTATGGTAATCCAAACTTTGATGAAAAACGCAGCTAACGCTCAAAATATGATTAAAGAAATTATAAAGACTTTTAAAGATTATTCTGTTGAAAAAGATCCTGCTAATGATTGTTTAGATGTTGCAATCATAACAGACCCAAAATTAAGAACAAAAAAAACAATAAAAAAATTAAAGAATATTGCTGGAAGAGTTTTAAATAAAAAAAAATAATTTAATGCCAACATATACTGTAAAATGTTCGAATTTTAATCTCTCTCATAAACAAAAAAATTCATTGGCCAATGATATTTCAAATACTCATAGTAAATTTACAGGTGCAAATACTTTCTTTGCTCAAGTAATATTTCAAAAAAATGAAAAAAATTCTCATTACATGGGAGGTAAATTAGTTAAAACTAAAGAAATTTTTTTAAATGGACAAATAAGATCTGGACGTACTGCAAAAGTCAAAAAACAATTAATTTTAGGGCTAAGAAAAATTTTAATTAAAAATACTAAATTAAGAAAAGAAAATGTTTGGGTGTATTTGGAAGATTTGTTGCCAGATCAAATGATTGAGTATGGAGAAGTTTTACCTAAATCAGGGCAGGAAAAAAAATGGTTTAATTCTTTAACTCAAAGCCTGAGAAAAAGATTAAGAAAAATGGAAAAAAGAAAATGAAAATAGAAGGGAAGTCTTACAAAACAATTTGGTTTGAGAATAATTTAGTTAAAATTATTGATCAAACAAAACTACCTCATAAGTTTGTAATTAAAAACTTAAAAAATGTAAAAGATGCAATTAATGCCATTAAAACAATGGAAGTAAGAGGAGCTCCATTAATTGGAGCAACAGCTGCTTTCGGTTTAGTTTTATCAATAATAGAAAAAAATGATTTGTCCTTTTTAAAAAAATCTAGTGAAGAATTAATTGTATCAAGACCCACTGCAATTAATCTTAAGTGGGCAGTAGACAGAATGATGAAAAAATTATCTGGAGTAAACGATAAAGATATCTTGAAAATAGCTCTAGACGAAGCAAAGGCAATCACAGAAGAGGACGAAAAATTTTGTAAAAATATAGGTTTGAATGGTCTTAAAATTATTGAGGAAATTTCAAATAAAAAAAAAGATACAGTAAATATTTTAACACACTGTAATGCAGGATGGTTAGCTACTATTGACTGGGGGACAGCTACTTCACCAATTTATCACGCACATCAAAAAGGAATTAAAGTACATGTTTGGGTTGATGAAACAAGACCACGAAACCAAGGAGCTAACTTAACCTCTTATGAATTAAACGAAGAAGGAATATCAAACACTGTAATCACAGATAATGCTGGCGGTATATTAATGCAAAGAGGAGAAGTAGATATGTGTATCGTTGGAACTGATAGAACTTTATCAAACGGTGACGTTTGTAATAAAATAGGAACATATTTAAAAGCTTTATCTGCTAAAGATAATAATGTTCCTTTTTATGTTGCCTTACCAAGTTCGACTATAGACTGGAGCATCAAAGATCATAAACAAATTCCGATTGAGGAAAGAGATTCAGAAGAGCTATCACATGTTGAAGGAATAGATGAAAATAATGAAATAAAAAAAGTAAGAATTTACCCACAAAAAAGTAAGTCATTAAATCTAGCCTTTGACGTAACACCTGCTAAACTAGTAACAGGATTAATTACAGAAAAAGGAATTTGCGAAGCATCAGAAAAAGGATTGAAAGGATTATTTAAATGAAAAAATTATTATTGATTTTATTCGCAGTTTTATTTTCAACTAGCCTCTTAGCTCATTCATCTCCACAATTTAATTCCAAAGAAAATTGTAGAAAGAAATTATCAATGCTTAAAGGAATTTCAAAATTAAAAGGTTATGATGGGGGAGAAATTATCAAATTTAATTCATACACTGGATTTGACCAAAGAACAGTTCTGATAGATGGTCATTTGAATAATCCTATTGAAATTACTGGATATCTTCGATTGCCAGAGGGAACAGGCAAAGTTCCTATAGTAATTTATACTCATAGTAGCGGGGGACCCGGAGATTATGTTTGGGACGATTTTGTATATCATGCCGCAAAAAATCTTCTGAAAGAGGGCATAGGGGTTATGTACATCGATAATTTTTGTCCAAGAGGCGCTAGAGAAACTTGGAGAGATCAATCAAGAGTTCCTCTTATAAATGGTGCGATAGATGCACTTATGGCCTTAAAACTTTTACAATCTCATCCAAGATCTAACGGAAAATTTGGAACAACTGGTCATTCAAGAGGTGGAACTAATTCTTTTTTCTTAGCAGATGTAAAACTAACCTCTAAATTCCTTGGAGGCACAAAAGGGTTTGATGCAATTCTAGCAGAAGCAGCAGAATGTAGGATGGCAGGGTTTTTTGCTAAACCAGAGTTAACATCTAATACAACAATGCTCGTAGTGCATGGTGGCGCAGATGATTACACTTTAGCGAAGTTTTGCAAAGAGCACGCAGAAAGAATAAAAGCTCCGTCAGGAAAAGTAAAAATTGATATTAAAGAAGGTTGGTACCATGCATGGCATGCAGGTAAAAAACCTTGGAAAGAAAAAATGGCAATGACTGTTCATGAGTGTCCTGATTTTTATGTTGATAACGAAGGTCGATTTACTAACCCTACATGGGTAGAATGGATGGTAAATAAACATAAAGTTTACCCTTCTGTAGAAGCATTTTATGAAATGGCTCAAAAGAATCCAAGAAAAGCATGGAAATCTGGTTTTAAGATTATGAAAAAAGAAAAATGTATTTCTAAAGGAGTTACTATAGGCGGAGATAATGCGGATGCTTACATGCCTCAATTTATTAATTTCTTTAAAGATAATTTGTTATAGTGAGTAAATTAAGAGCTGAAGTAATAAGATATTCTAAAAAATTAAATATAACTAATTTATCTGCTTTAAGATCAGGAAATATCTCTGCAAGAGCAAAAGAAAAAGGTGTGGATGGTTTTTATATAACTCCATCGGGGAGAAAGTATTCGTCTTTAAAAATAAAAGATATCGTCTTTGTTTCCCTTAAAGGTGTTTACGATAAAAAAAAGGGTAAACCATCATCGGAATGGAGATTTCATCAAGATATTTATGTGAATAAAAAAGAGGCTAAAGCTATAGTTCACGCTCACTCTACTTGTGCTACGGCTGTCTCTACTCATCAGAAAAGTATTCCAGCATTTCACTATATGGTTGCAGTAGCTGGAGGAGAAGACATTAAATGCAGTAAATATGCAACTTTTGGAACAAAAAATCTTTCTAGAAATATTATTAAAGCACTAAAAAATAGAACAGCTTGCTTAATAGCCAATCACGGTCAGGTTGCTTTTGGAGAAAATTTAGAAAAGACTTTTGAGCTTGCTCAAGAAATCGAAAATATTTGCCATCAATATATAAATGCCATAAGAATTGGAATACCTAAGATTCTTTCAAAAAAAGAAATGAAAATAGTCTTAGGGAAATTTAAAAATTATAAAAAAGGATAGTTTTTAATGATTAAGGTTGGTGAGCACATTACCATTGATTTTCTAGGTGTAAAAAAAGATTATTCACCTGAATTTTACGAAAAAGTTATTTACAAAATAGCAAAAGCTGCAAAGGTTGAGATATTAAACGTTGCTTCCCACAAATTTGAACCACAAGGTTTTACATTAGTTGCTTTGTTAGCTGAAAGTCATTTTAGTTTTCATACATTTCCTGAAAAAGATGTAATAAGTTTTGATTTTTTTACATGCGGAAAAGTGAACCCTAAAGTTGCTCTTAAAATTTTAAGAAAAGAAATTGAGCATAAAAGAGTAGTTACCAATGCTTTTGATAGAAGCAGTATAGGCCTTTATGATGATATTTATAGCACCCCAGGTCAAAAGAAATTCTATGTGGTCAAAGATGTTTTAGAAAAATTCACTTCCAAAGTCGGTCAATTTGTTGAAATAATGGACCTAGAAGAATTTGGTCATGCGTTGTTTATTGATCATGAAATTCAAGTTGCTGAAAAAGATGAAAAAATTTATAGCTCAAACTTTTTTAAGTCTAGTTATGATTTAAGTAAAAAAAATAATAACGTTGCAATAATTGGTGGAGGAGACGGAGGTGTAGCTAGAGCTTGTTTAGAGAATAATTCTAATTACATCGATTGGTTTGAATTAGATCCAGAGATTGTAGATGTTTGCTATCGTCACTTACCAAAAGTTTGTTCAAAAGTTAAAAAAAGTAATAAAATCAAGACGTTCTGGGGAGATGCATTTAAAAGTATAAAAGAAATTGAAGACTCAAAATACGATAAAATTTTTGTAGATTTAAACGATGATCAATACTGTATTGACTTAGCTAAAAAAAATATGAAGGGTTTAAAAAGAATACTTAAAAAAGGCGGTGTTATCACTGCTCAAGTAGGAAGCCAGGATAAAAAACCTAAACAAGTTGATAACTGGTGTAAAGTTTTAGAAAAAAGCTTTGGAAATGTTAAATTATCTGGGGCTTATATCCCTAGTTTTGACTGTAAATGGAATTTTGCTTCATCTATAATGAAGTAATGTTTCGTGTTTCTTGTATTCAACTAAGATCAAATAATAATATTCGTAATAATTTAGATAGAACATCTAAACTTATTATAAAAGCAATTAAGCAAAAGACTGATTTTATAATCACACCAGAAGTTTCATCACATTTCTCTTTAAACAAGAAAGAGTTGTTAAAAATTTGTACTTCAATGCAAAATGATATCTATCTTAGTGGTATTAAAAAACTTGCAAAAAAGTATAAGATATGGATTTTGATTGGATCTTTAATAATTAAAATTTCAAAAAATAAACTAGTCAATAGATCTGTGTTAATCGATAAGAGCGGGAAGGTTAGAACTTACTACGATAAAATTCATATGTATGACGTTATTTTAAACAAAAAAGAAAAATATTTTGAGTCAAAAAGTTTTTTTCCAGGAAATAAAATAAAGACATTTAATTTACCATGGGGAAAGATTGGTTTAAGTATTTGTTATGATCTTAGATTTCCAAATTTATATCGAAAATTATCTAAAGCAGGTTCATTATTTTTATCAGTACCTTCAGCTTTTACTGAAACCACAGGTAAGAAACATTGGCATTCACTGTTAAAAGCTAGAGCCATAGAAAATTTTTGTTATATTTTTGCACCTGCTCAAGGGGGAACACATTATAATGGAAGAAAAACTTTCGGACATTCATTAATAATTTCTCCAGATGGCGAAATCATAAAAGAACTTAAGAAATCTGAAGGTGTAATTACAGCTAATATAAATCCTAAACTGTCAAAAAATCTTAGGTTAAGGATACCTAGTTTGAAGTCTGATTGATTATTCGTAAGATTTTACTTCTTTTATGTTTGATCCAAAAGCATTATTGATTGCTAATTTGATCTTCGCTCTTTCGTCATTAAATTTGTAAACATTTCTTGCTAGTTGAATGAATTTTTCGTCAAATTTATTATTTTTTTCAGCAGATCTCTTCCCATCTTCTATATCCCAAAGTTTTAAATTTATGTTTTTAAGATCATTCTTAAAACTAAGAATTTTATTTTCATCATTTATAGATTTTTTTAAAGTTTCATTTAATGAAACCAATTCTTTATCTACCTCTATTAATTTTTCTTTATTACTTATTTTCTCTTTTTTTATTTCTAAAATAGTAATTTTATCTATTAACTCTCCAGCTGATATTTCTGCCAATATTCTGTCCATTTTCTCATTCATATTAATATTTGACTAAATTAATTATTAAATATACTTCGAAATAACAATGTCAAATATATTAATAATAAAGCATGGTTCTTTAGGCGATTTAATTCAAGCAAATGGAGCCATAAAAGATATAAAAAAATTTTACATAAATAGAAAAGTATTTTTACTTACAGCTCAGCCATATGCAATTTTTATGTCAGAATGCCCTTATTTAGATGGTGTTATAATAGATAAGAGATTACCAAGATGGAATTTATTTTATTTAAAAAATCTAAAAAACAATCTAGCTAAATATGATTTTACGAAAATCTATGATTTGCAAAATTCAAGCAGAACAAAATTTTATAAAAGATTTATTTTAAAAAATGCAGAATGGTCTTCCACGGAAACCTCATTAGAGCCAGGTCAAAAAAAGAGTGACTTCGATAAAGATCCTGTTTTAGATAGAATGGAAATTCAATTAAAAAAAAGCGGTATACAAACTGAATTTGTAAAAAATATAGATTTAAGTTGGGCTTTATCGGATATCTCTAGGTTAAAAAAACAATATGCAAATAATGAATATATTTTGTTATTTCCTTTTTGTTCAAAAAAACTTCCTCAAAAAAAATGGCCTTTTTTTAAAGATTTAATTTCACGACTGAAACAAGATTATAAAAATAAATATCCAATTTTGTTAGCTCCCGGGCCAGATGAAATTGACGAAGCTAATGAGTTGAATGCCAAAGTAGTTTTAGATAATAATCAGCCAGTTGATATCAAAACATTAGTATCTTTAATAAGTAACGCTAAATTTATTATTGCCAATGATACTGGACCTGCTCATATAGCTTCACATTTAGATAAAGCAGGAATTGTGCTTTTTGGAAGTCACACGACTGCAAAGAAAGTGAGTATTGAAAATTTTAATTTTAAAGCAATCAGTGTTGAAAATCTAAATGATTTATCAGTCGAAACCGTTTTAGAAAAAGTAAAATCTAAATTAAATTAATATAATTCTTAATAATTTTATCCCAAGCAAAGCCTTTGGAAAATTCAAAAGCATTAGCACCAAGTTCTTTATATTTTTCATTTGATAAGACTTTTAAAAGTGTATCGTAAATAGCATTTAAGTCATTACCATTGCATAGATATCCTGTTACACCAGATTTTATTGCATCTCCTTCACCACCATATATTCCTCCAATTGATGGCTTCCCGTAAGATGCAGCTTCAATATAAGTAATGCCAAATCCCTCAACCGATTTTTTATAAACAACCGAAGGCATTACAAAGACATCTGATTGTTCAAGTAAACTAACTTTTTCTTGTTCTGAGGAGCTAAAAATTAATTCGACATTTTTTTCTAAACCTAATTCTTTTCTTAATTTCTCAATATTTTTTCTTTCATCTCCATCACCAATTGATACATATTTTAAATTTGGAAATTTTGGTAAAAGATTTTTAATTGACATTAAAATATTTTGATGGCTTTTACGACTATCTAACCTAGAAACGGTAATTAATTTAGGTGATGCATTACCAAAAATATTTTTGGAAAACTCTCTAGCTGTTTCACTAATAGCTATAGGATAGTTACAACCAGGATTAATGACATGAATGTCTTTTAATCCAAGTTTTAAACCTAATTCCTTTGTAAATTTTGAATTTGCAATTATAAAATCTGCTTTTCCTAACGATTTTAAAACTCTTTTGTTTAATGAAGTGCCTACAGGATGATTTATTTCCTTTGAGTGAATTAAGCAGAAAGACTTTGTTTTCTTAAGGGTCTCTAATTCAATATTTTCAATACTTTTCCAATGATCAAAGAAACATGCTCTTATTTGATTTTGTTTAATAAAATCTTTAACTAAATTAGCTTTTCTATACTTTCTAAATATTTTAAAACCTGAAATTCTTTCTATATTTAATTTCGAATTTTGATCATATTCAATAGCATCCTCATGGTTGTCCGCAAAAACCTTGACCGGACCATGATTTGTAAGAGCGTTAGATAAACCCTCCATAAGGTTCTGCATTCCACCAAGTTCAGGAGGAAAATTTCTTGTAGATACTAAAAACATTAATTAAACCACTTTATATTACATCCCATACTAGGTATTTGCTCTTTCGGACCAGATTGTGTTTCAGAAATCATTTTCATCGCTATTTTTAAATCACTATCTCCACCTGAAACAGGTTTTAAATCTTTAAGTTCTCTAAATCTTCCTCGATACTGAAGTTTTAATTCCTTATTGTATCCAAAGAAATCAGGTGTACAAACAGCACCATATTTCTTTGCAATCTCTTGTGTTTCATCTATTAAATAATTTATCTCTCCAAAATTATTTGTTTTTGCAAATTTAATCATATTATCGAAAGAGTCTTCAGGATAATTTTTAGTATCATTAGACATGATTGCAACAGTGTTAATCCCATCTTTTTTTAATTCGTTACAATCCTGCGCTAAATCACGTATAATAGCTTTTACATAAGGACAGTGATTACATATGAACATAATAAGTGTAGCTTTTTCACCTTTAACATCATTAAGGGAAATTATTTTATTATCTATTGATTTTAGATTGAAATCCACAGCTTTTTTTCCAAAATCGCATATTGGTGTCTTTGTTAAAGCCATAATATATTATAAGATAATTAATAATACATTACAGCAAATTTATGATTTACGATGTTAACGGTCATACTCCAAAAATGGATCCAGACAGCTGGGTAGCTTCTAATGTAGTTATTATTGGTAGAGTAGAATTAAAAAAGAATTCTAATATTTGGTTCAATGCAACTTTAAGAGGTGATTTAGAACCAATAATTATAGGTGAAGGTTCTAACATTCAAGATGGTAGCGTAATACACACAGACCCAGGTTGTCCAACTATTGTAGGCAAGGGTGTTACAGTAGGACATATGGTAATGCTACATGGATGTGAAATTTCAGATGATTGTATTATTGGAATAGGCTCAACTATTTTAAACAAAGCAAAAATTGGAAAAAACTGTATCATCGGAGCTAACTCACTGGTAACAGAAAATAAAGTTATTCCAGATAGATCACTAGTCTTAGGAAGCCCTGGTAAAGTAGTAAGGCAAGTTACAGATGAAGAAATAGAGCATATCAAAGAAAACGCTAGAGACTATGTTGAAAATATTAAAAAGTATAAAAAATAGTTTCTTAATTTTAATTTTACTTACATCAAATACTTTTGCGAAGGTTGGACAGCCTTCACCCAAGTATGATGGAGCATATACCTTTAGTGATTATTGTAGAGGTAGTAAAAATAGTAACGCTTATGACGGTAGTCAATTTATAATTAAAAACGGGATGGTTACAAATGATAGAGGCGGAGCTGGAAGATGGGTGCTAGATGAAAAAAAGTCAAAAGTTGATGAAAAAGGTAAAATTTATATAAAAGGCGAAAGACGAGGCAATAAAAGTATCATCACAGGCAACTTAAATAATGATGAAAAAAAATATTCTGTTTATCAATTTAAAAGAAAAGTAGGTGGTAAATCACAGTACTATGGAGACAAACAATACGGGAATTTAAAAATGAAAAGAAGATATAAAGGAGATAGTGACTATGTTCCTTGTGTTATTAATTTTAAAAGAATCGGAGATGTACCTAAAAAAATAGTTTCAAAAGATGATAGAAAGGTAACAGAAATAACTATAAATTCAAAAAATACAATAGACGACCTTACTTTATTAAATAACAAAGGTAAGGATCAAAAAGTAAGAGTAGAATTAAGAAATCTTGAATCAATTTCAAATGGATTAATAATTGTAGTTCCCTCGAGCACTCCTAATATGGATGATGAGATTTATTACGAAAATCAGGTAAGTAAATATGGATATACAACTGCTATAGTATATGGCGCCGAACCAAGGTATCAAAAAAAGTTTACCGGATCATATACAAGTTCAATGATCCTTTATGATGCTATAGCAACTATAGATGAAGTCACAAAACAATACGGAAAAACTAAAGAAGTAATTTTAATTGGATCTTCAACAGGTTCATTAGCTATATTTAAAGCAGGCTGGCAAGATTTTAGAGATAAATATCCATCTATGAACTTAATTACTATGGGTTTTATGATTAATGCTGCTTGCCCTGATATATCAGAAGTTAATTATAGTAATAAAATTAAAATGTTTGCAATCAATGGGAAGCAGGATGAGTCAACACCTCCTTGGGTATGTAAAAATTTAAAAGACTCTTCCAATAATCCTAACTTATATCTTTTAACCTACTCTGGTGGACATCATTTTGAAAGTAGAATGTATCCACCTTCAAGATACGATACTGAGAGTGCACATGCCCTTCCAACATGTTCATTAAATTATAAATCCAATCTCCACCAGATTATTAAAAGAAGAGACGGATCAAAAGAATGGAACGGAGAAAAACAAGGATATAAAAAAGATCAAAAAAAATGGTTTGGAGAAAATTGCATAGATAAAGGAACCCTTCAAGGATATGAAGAGTACGGTGCAAAACAATTTTGGTCTGATGTAAAATCAATTATTGTCGATAAAAAAGATGCGAAGTCTTTAAAAGGTTATACTCAATAATTTAAGGCACTAACCAAGTAAATTTTTTAGAACCATTCAAATCAATTAAAGCTCTTCGATGACCTTTGGCTGCCAAATAAAGCCATTCAATACTTTTAATTTTACATCTGATGACACAAAAGTTTTTATAACCGGCTTCGCTCTCTTCTTTCGTAAAATCGAAATTATCAAACTTATTATCTAACCCTGAGGTAGGTTTTTCAGATTCTGTTCCAGGTCCATTAGTAACCAAGTAACATTTTCTACTGATATGGCCAGTTTTTTCCCAAGACTCTTTTGTAACATCATTGTTGTAATTTACTTCGCACTCAGCCTTTACTCTAAGCTGTATTTTTTCTTCTTTACCATAAAATAAAATAGAGCACTTTGGATTTTTTTTTATTTTTTCAATTTTTGAAGATCTAATATCGCTATGGTACTGAATAAAATTATTTTGTTGATCTGCCTTTCTAAGAACAACCACTCTTCCATCTAGATCTTGATCATTTCCGCAAATAAAAACTGGAGTTCTGAATTCAGAAGATCTATCTTTGACAGCTTTTGATAATAAATCCCAAATTTTTTTTTCTATCTCTTTTGAATCTTCGTAGTAACTGACTGTTTCTGACACGATTTATTTTCTAAATCTTTTAATTAAACTTGAAGTATCCCATCTTTGACCACCCATTTTTTGAACTTCTGAATAATATTCATCAATAATTTTTGTGATAGGTAGGGGTGAATTATTTTTTTTTGCCTCATCCATTGCTATTTTTAAATCTTTTCTCATCCAATCAACGGCAAAACCATAATCAAATTTATCTTCAATCATTGTTTTGTGTCTATTTTCCATTTGCCATGACTGAGCAGCACCTTTTGAGATAACTTCAATAACATCGTGCATGTTTAATCCTGCGTTCATTCCAAAATTTATCGCTTCAGATAATCCTTGCACTAAACCTGCGATACAAATTTGGTTTACCATCTTGGTCAATTGACCATTTCCAGCTGGACCCATTAGTTTAACTTTTTTGCTATAGCAATCTATAACTGGCAAAGCTTTATCGTAATCTGATTGGTCTCCACCAACCATTACTGTTAAAATTCCACCTTCAGCGCCCGCTTGACCACCAGATATTGGCGCATCTAAGAAACCCCAACCATGCGCTTTTGAGTTTGAATATAATTTTCTTGCAATAATTGCGGATGCTGTTGTGTTATCAATGTGTACTGCGCCTTTTTTAATAGTATTATAAATTCCTTGTTTACCAATTGTTACCTCTTCTAAATCTTTGTCATTACCAACGCATGTAAATACGAAATCACAATCTTTAGCAGCTTCCATTGGAGTATCAGCTATTTTACCTTTATATTCTGTAATCCATTTCTCTGCTTTTGCTTTAGTTCGGTTATAAACGGTTACATTATGACCGGCTTTTGATATATAACCTGCCATAGGGTAACCCATAACACCCAAACCTATGAAAGAAACTTTACACGTCATAAATGATTAACCTCTCAATAAATAAAAAAGTAATTATATTTGGATTTATATTTACATTTTTTTCAAGTTTTGGACAGAGTTTTTTTTTGGGATTGTTTAACGCACCAATTAGAAATGAATTAGGTATTACTCATGGACAATTCGGAAATATTTATGCTACTGCAACAATATTTTCTAGTCTTTTACTTATATGGGTCGGAAAGAAAATCGATGAATATCAAATAATCTATTATTCTTTTTTTGTTATTCTATTATTGTTTATTTCATCTTTATTTTTTTCTTTCATCAATAGTATTATTTTTTTATCAATCGGTATATTTTTAATGAGGTTTTCTGGCCAAGGTTTAATGAGCCATACATCTACGACTACAATCTCAAGATTTTTTGAAAAGTCTAGAGGGAAAGCTCTAAGCACAATTTGGTTTGGATTGTCATCTGCAGAATTTATTTTACCTGTATTAGTAACTTATCTTTTTGTAATTTATTCTTGGAGATCAGTTTGGCAAGGAATAGCAATTATTGTAATTATATTTTTGCCATTTGTTGTTTTGAATACAATCAAACAAATTAAATTACACTCCAGAGAAAAAGATTTGGATCCTAAAAAGAATTTCAAAATTAAAAGCTGGAGAAGAAGAGAAGTAATTAAAGATTATAGATTTTATATTGTTTCGCTTAATATGCTCGCAATGCCTTGGATAGCTACTGGAGTATTTGTATATCAGTCATTTATTTCAGACTCAAAAATGTGGAGCATTTACACAATACCAAAAGCATTTATGGTTTATTCATTAGCTTCAATTATAACTTTATTCTTCTCAGGTTTTTTAGTTGATAAATTTACGAGTAGAAAATTAATTCCAATTATGAATATACCTCTTTTAATATCTATGTTTGTATTGTTTTATTATCAACAAGAAATTTCGGCGTTTATTTTTTTGGGTTTAGTGGGTATTTCAAATGGATTAGCTAACGTGCTTGGGTCATCTACTTGGGCCGAAATATATGGAGTAAAATTTATTGGATCTATTAAAGCTTTGACAACAGCTTTTATGGTGTTTTCAACTGCTTTTGGAACAGCAGTATTTGGTTTAATGATCGATAATGGTTTTTCAATTGAAAATATTACTTTTGTATCAGGCATATACATAATTATTTCGTTATTTCTTTTAATTTTAATAAGAAATAAGCTTGAACCTATTAAACTTAGAAAATAATTGATTTCTTAAGATTATTTGAATATATACTCTGCATCATGGCAAGGATTACTGTAGAAGACTGTTTAGAAAAAGTTGATAATCAATACGATCTAGTATTATTAGCAAAAGAAAGAACTGTTCAGTTAAATGCTGGCGCTCCAATGTTAGTCGAGGAAGATAATGATAAACGAACAATTATCTCATTAAGAGAAATTGGAGATGGAAAAATAGATGTTAAGGAAGTTGAAGCTAGTGCGATTAAAAGATTAAGAAAAGAACCAGACGAGACAGAGGAACAAGAAGAAATAGAAGAGGAAACTAACGACGATTTCGAAAATTTATATAAAGGACAGGTTTCTAAAAGCGGTGTAGCTATATTACCTTCAAAAAGAACGAGAAGAATTCCAGAAGTAAAAAAACCTAGCTTAGCTGATGAAGCCCTGTCAGAGCTAAAAGCAGAGCAACCAGAGATTAAAGAAGAAAACTTAGACACAGAGGAAGCTCCTCTTGAATTAAGTGAAGAAGTTCCAGCAGAAGAAAATAAATCAGAGTAGATTATGAAGAAAACTGTTTCAGTTGCGCCTATGATGGATTGCACTGATAAGCACGAAATTTATTTTTTAAGTCTTATAAGCAAAAATATACATTTGTATACTGAGATGATTGTTGCTAATGCAATTATAAGAGGTGACAGATCTAAACTACTTTCCTTTAAAAAAATAAATAATCCTGTAACGCTTCAAGTTGGTGGGTCGAATCCAAATGAACTAGCTGAAGCTTGCAAGATTTCCGAAGACTACGGATATAAAGAAATAAATTTAAACTTAGGTTGTCCAAGTAAAAAAGTACAAAAAAATAAATTTGGTGCATGTCTTATGCAAGAACCAGATCTTGTAGCTAAATGTATTGAAGCAATGGCTAAAGCATCCAAATTACCTGTAACAATAAAAACAAGAATTGGTTACAACGATGTAGAAAATTTTGAATTTTTAAAATCTTTTATTCAAACTACTAAAGATGCAGGTTCAAAAAAATTTATAATTCATGCAAGAAAAGCATTACTTAAAAAACTCACTCCAAAGGAAAATTTAAATATTCCGCCATTAAAATATGATTTTGTTTATAAATTGAAAGATTATTTTAAAGATGATGAGATAATTATTAATGGTGGAGTAAAAACAACAGAAGAAATAAAAAAACATTTAACAAAAGTTGACGGTGTGATGATTGGCAGAGCTATATATCACTCACCTTATTTTTTGGCAGATATTGAAAAAGAAATTTTTAAAAATGAAAATGTACCGTCAAGAACAGAAGTTATGGAAAATCTAATTCCTTATATTCAAGAGCAAACATCAAAAGGTGTACAGTTAAATCATATTATGAGACATACGGTAGGTTTGTTTCATGGACAAAATGGATCAAAAACCTGGAAACAATATCTTTCTAAAAATATGTGCATAAGAGATGCAGATTTACAAAAAGTAAATCATATTATGGATCAAGTAAGAAAAAATAATCTTGTTTCTTTAGAGAGATAGTTTTGGATATCCTTTCTCAATCAGAAATAATTTATTTAGTTTTAATAATGATTGCTACAGCAATACCAGCAGGGTTTGCTGCTGGATTATTTGGTATTGGGGGAGGGTTAGTAACTGTTCCAATTTTATTTTATATATTTAGCTTTTCTGGAATAGAAACAGCTTATGTCATGCACTTAGCAGTAGGAACCTCGTTTGGAATTATCATACCTACCTCAACTGTGTCTGTATTAACCCATCACCAACACAAAGCTGTTGATTTTAGTATTGTAAAAGGTTTCGGGTTTTTTGTTGCTACTGGAGTAATTTTAGGAACAATATTTGCTGCAAGTTTAGAGACAAAACCTTTAATATTATTCTTTACTATTGTTGTGTATGTTCTTGCTTTCTATTTACTGTTCCTGAAAGAAAAAGAAACAAATATAGAAATTAAAATTGGATTATTTTCGAAAGCCATTTCGGGAATTGTAAGCGGCTTTATCTCTGCACCAATGGGTATTGGTGGAGCCGTGATGAATGTTCCAATTTTAAAATTTTTTGGTTATCCAATAAATAAAGCTATTGGAAGCGCGGCTGCAATTGGGTTTATTATTGCTTTATTTGGAGCAGGAGGTTTTTTAATTTCTGGCTCATATCTAGAAGCTGATCTACCATTGAGCATTGGATTTTTGAATATTCCTGCCTTTTTAGTTTTTTTTCCTATTACCGCATTCATGGCAAGACTTGGAGCAAAAGCTAGCCATAGAGTCGATAAAATGAGAATGACAAAATATTTTGGACTGTTTCTTATAGTTATTGGAACTAGATTTTTATACGAATATTTTAAACTCTAAATTTTTTGATCATAATCTCCAATCTTTCCAGTTTTTTGTAAAAGATTATCTATAAATTCAAATATTTTTTTTTTACTCTCATTAGATTTAGTGCTCTCAGTCACAATAACTAAAGAAGGCTTATTTGATGATGCTCTTATTAAGCCCCATGACCCATCCTCTAGGGAAAATCTCACACCATTAACTGTCAATACTTCTATAATACTTTGATTATCAATTTTAATATCCTCATCTTTTAATTTATTTACCTCTTTTACCATTTCATCAACTACTTTATATTTCTCTTCATCTTTACAATAAGGAGCCATTGTTGGGGTTTGATAAGTTACTGGCAATGATCTTATAATTTCACTCATTTTTTTATTTTGATCTACGATGAGGCGGCAAACTTGTATTGCTGAATTAATCCCATCATCATAACCATAACCTAAAGGTTGATTAAAGAAAAAATGCCCACTCTTCTCAAAACCTGCTAATGCTTTTTCCTTATTAACTTTCCTTTTGATGTGTGAATGTCCGGTTTTCCAATATATAGTTTCACAATTATTTTCTTTCAAGATTTTATCATTTTTAAATAGCCCAGTCGATTTTACATCAACGATAAATTTTGAATCCTTATGTTTACTTGAAAGATTTCTTGCAATTAGTAACCCAATTTTATCTGAGAATATTTCATTTCCTTGCTCATCTATTACTCCACATCTATCTCCATCTCCATCAAAACCAAATCCAATATCTGCTTTATTATCTTTTACAGCTTTTGAAATAGCATGGAGCATTTCAAGATCTTCAGGATTTGGATTATATTTTGGAAATGACCAATCTAAATTACAATCTAATTCTATAACTTCGCATCCAATACCTTTTAAAATTTCTGGTGCAAATATTCCTGCAGTCCCGTTTCCACAAGCGACAACGGCTTTTATTTTTTTATTTATCTTATTTTTTGTAATCAAATCTTGAATATATACATTTTTAAAATCATCAATTTTTTTTAATGACCCAGCTCCATTTAAAAATTTTTTATTTAAAGTAATATCTTTTAAGTTTGCCATTTCTTCAGGCGCATGTGTTAAACCTTTTTGAATACCCATTTTCACACCTGTCCAACCGTTTTCATTATGACTAGCAGTTACCATAGCTATTGCGTCTGAGTTTAAATTAAACTGAGCAAAATAAACCATTGGAGAAAGAGACAAACCTACATCTTCAACATTACATCCAGTTGAAATCAAACCTTCAGTTAAAGCTTTTTTAATTTTCTCGCTGTAAGATCTATAATCATGACCAACTGTCACTCTTGGATTGTTTATTTTAGTGTTTTGAATGATTTGAGTTCCGAGGCCTTTGCCTAGATTAGTGATTCCCTCAATATCGATCTCTTTTTCAAAGACCCACCTCGCGTCGTACTCTCTAAAACCATTTGGATTGATTTTCATTAGTAATAAATACTAGAGAATATAGGCATTTGTTATTAAATGTTTATTAACAAAACTTTCCACTTGCAAAATTAATCAGATGTTCTTATAATGTTCTATTGATTTAGATGTTATATAGTATATTAACATAACTGTAACACAACATGTAGTTGTTTTGTTAACAAATCGAGTAAAAAACAAGGAAAATATGAATAAAAGTGTGTCATTGGCAATAGAGAAAGCTGTCGACTCTTTAAGCCAAAAAAACCAAAACGAACTAAAGAACAACGGCCCTAAAAAGCCTGATTTGTTTTCTTTATCAGGAGAGACTGAATTATTTCAAAACGAGAAGGGTATAACTATCAAGATAGATAGATCTAGAGACGCAAATCTAACGGACTTTGGAAGAGCTACACTTACGGATAGATATTTAGGTCAGAACGAGAGTTTTCAAGATTTATTTGCAAGAGTTGCAAGTGTTTATGCTGATGACAATTTACACGCTCAAAGAATATATAATTACATAAGCAATCTTTGGTTCATGCCAGCGACACCAGTTTTATCCAATGGAGGAACTGAGAGAGGATTGCCTATTTCATGTTTTTTAAATGAAGCAAGCGACAGCTTAGAAGGCATTACAAACCTCTGGGAAGAAAATGTATGGCTTGCAGCAAGAGGTGGCGGCATCGGAAGTTACTGGGGTAACTTGAGATCAATTGGAGAAAAAATTGGAAAAGTTGGAAAAACCTCTGGAATTATTCCTTTCATTAAAGTTATGGACTCTTTAACGTTAGCAATTAGTCAAGGATCGTTAAGAAGAGGTTCAGCTGCTTGTTATTTACAAATCGATCACCCAGAGATTGAAGAGTTTATTGAAATGAGAAGACCGACTGGTGGAGATGTAAACAGAAGATCCCTAAACCTTCATCACGGAGTTTTAGTTACAGATGAATTCATGAGAGCAGTAGAAACAGATGGTCAGTGGGCATTAAGAAGTCCTTATGATGGATCTGTTCAACAAACTATACCAGCAAGAAATTTATGGATAAGATTATTAACTGCAAGAATTGAAACAGGAGAACCTTATATTGTTTATATTGATACGGTTAACAGACAAATTCCTCAACACCATAAACTTGCGGGATTAAAAGTTAAAACTTCTAACCTTTGTAGTGAAATCACTTTACCAACTGGAATAGATAATGAGGGAAATCAAAGAACAGCTGTTTGTTGTTTATCGTCATTAAATTTAGATACATATGATCAGTGGAAAGACGATCCACAGTTTGTTGAAGATGTAATGAGATTTTTAGATAATGTTATGACTGATTTTATTAATAGAGCTCCTGATGAATTTGCTCACGCAAAATACTCAGCAATGAGAGAGAGAAGTGTTGGTCTTGGAGTTATGGGATTACACTCATACTTTCAACAAAAAAATATTCCTTTTGGGTCAGTAATGAGCAAAGTGTGGAACAAAAAAATATTCCAAAACATTCAAGAGAAAGTTGATGAAGCATCAAAGACTTTAGCTGACGAGAGAGGATCATGCCCTGATGCAGCAGAATATGGGATGAAGGAGAGGTTTTCAAACAAAACAGCAATAGCTCCAACAGCCTCTATCTCAATTATTTGCGGAGGATCTTCTCCGGGAATAGAACCAATTGCTGCTAATAGCTATACTCATAAAACGCTATCAGGTTCTTTTAATGTAAGAAATAAATATTTAAAAAAAATACTTCAAAAATATAATAAGGATACAGATGAAGTATGGTCAACTATAACAACCAATCAAGGATCCGTATCACATTTAAATTTTTTAACCGCGAATGAGAAAGATACATTTAAAACTGCTTTTGAAATTGATCAAAGATGGATTGTTGAACTTGGCGCAGATAGAACGCCTCACATTTCACAGGCACAGTCAGTAAATATCTTTGTCCCAGCAGATATTCATAAAAAAGAACTTCACGATATTCATTTTCAAGCATGGAAAAAAGGTCTGAAAAGCCTTTATTACTGTAGATCCAAATCAATCCAGAGAGCTGAAAATGTAAACAATGGATCTTCAACAGATGTGACAAAAAATGTTTACTCTGGAAAACAAGAATCAAATAATGAAAGCAATAACTATGAGGAGTGTTTATCATGTCAGTAGCAGAAAAAACTAAACCAACAATAATCCAGCCTAATAAAATGGGCTTATTAGTAGAAAACCCAGTTTACAAACCCTTTAGATATCCATGGTGTTACGATGCCTGGTTAACTCAACAAAGAATTCATTGGTTACCAGAAGAGGTGCCTCTAGGAGACGATGTTAGAGATTGGCAGAAAAATTTATCAGTTGAAGAAAAAAATCTTTTAACTCATATCTTTAGATTTTTTACTCAAGCAGATGTTGAAGTAAATAATTGCTACTTAAGACATTACACAACAGTATTTAAGCCAACAGAAGTTTTAATGATGATGACAGCCTTTGCAGCAATGGAAACAGTTCATATCGCTGCTTATTCTCATCTATTAGATACAATCGGTATGCCAGAAACAGAGTACTCAGCTTTCTTACAGTACAAAGAAATGAAAGATAAGTATGACTACATGCAAGGTTTTGATGTTAAATCAAAACACAATATAGCAATGACGATGGCTGTATTTTCAGCTTTCACAGAAGGTTTACAATTATTTGCAAGTTTCGCAATTTTATTAAATTTCCCAAGATTTAATAAAATGAAAGGGATGGGCCAAATAGTAACGTGGTCAGTTAGAGATGAAACTTTGCACTGTAATTCTATGATTAGACTCTTTAGAGATTTCATTAAAGAAGAACCACAAATTTGGAATGATAAATTAAAAAATGAAATTTACGAGGCATGCAAAACAATAGTTCATCATGAAGATGCATTTATTGATCTTGCTTTTCAAATGGGTCCAATGCAAGGTTTAACGGCTGATGAAGTTAAACAGTACATTAGATTTATTGGCAATAGAAGATTAGAGCAATTAGGTTTAAATCCTATTTACGATGTTAAGAAAAATCCATTAACATGGTTGGATACAATGCTTAATGGAGTAGAGCACATGAACTTTTTTGAAGGTAGAGCTACAGAATATTCTAAAGCTTCTACTAAAGGTACATGGGGCGAGGTTTTTGCTTAAAGATTATTTTTCCCAATCAAATTTTGGGAAAGTATCAAATACCTGAAGAACTTTATCAGACCATTGGTTGCAAATTTTTTTGTAATCTTCATCAGATGTATTTAAACATTTAAGGTAAGATAATTTTTTTTGATCTTTTTTATAGACAGCAATATCAATTGGCGGGCCCACTGTTAAATCACTTTTGAGTGTGGAGTCCATAGATATTAAAGCACATCTAGATGCATCTCCTATTGAAACATTAGGAGTTATAACTCTATCGAGTATGGGCTTACCATACTTTACTTCACCAATTACCAAGTAAGGTTTACTATCAGCTGGTCTAATATAATTTCCTTGAGGATAAACTAAGTACAGTTCTAAATCTTGACCTCTTATTTGCCCTCCAATAATAAATGTAGCTCCTAAGACAAGGCTGTCTGTGTTCACCCCGTCCGGAGATGAATGTTTAATCGTAAGTTTGCCAACATATGAAGCTATTTGCTCAAAATCTTTACATTTATTGAGATTGTTCGATGAATTTTCTTTTATGTCTTTCTCAATAGACTTAAAAACTGCTTGCGATGTTGCCAAGTTTCCTGAAGTAACTATAACAACTGTTCTGTCACCTACGTCGTAAGTAAGCATTTTAGAATAAATGTTTACATTATCTAAACCAGCGTTTGTTCTAGAGTCAGAAGCTAACACAACGCCTTCATTAGTCTTAATACCTATACAATATGTCATGGTGAATTCTTATTTAAAAAACAGTAAATATTCAATTCTTAATTATCATAGCTATTATCGAATTTGTGCATTTGATAAAGGCATCAAACTATTAAGAATTATAAGATGGTTAATTTGTGGAAAAAATACGATTCTAAAAAAACTTATGACGAGTACTTAAACTCTGACCATAAGTTGCGTAGGCAAGCTGTTATTATCTCTCACATTTTAGAGAGACATGGTATCAAGAAGTTAAATGAAATTGAAAAGAACTGCGCAAGTACAATAAATGCTAGGGGAATTAATTTTCGAGTTTATTCATCAGGAAAAAAACTCCAAGAAAAAAAGTGGCCTTTAGATATTATTCCTAGAATTATTCTAAAAAAAGATTGGGCTAAGGTTTCAAAAGGACTACTTCAAAGAGTAAAAGCTTTAAACCTTTTTATAGACGACGTTTACAACGACAGAAAAATTTTTAAAGACAATATTATTCCTGAAGATTTAGTTTTTAATTCTCCATTTTATTTAAGAGAGTGCTATGGTTTTTCACCAAAATATAAAGCTTGGTCCAACATTTCAGGAATTGATTTAATAAGAAATATCAATGGTGAGTTCATGGTTCTAGAAGATAACTTGCGTGTTCCATCAGGAGTTTCTTACATGCTTGAAAATCGAATGGTAATGCGAGATGTCTTTCCTGAATTATTTACAAAATACAAAGTTTCTTCAGTTCATCAATATCCAAACAAATTATATCACTGTATGCTTGAATGTGTCCCTCGAAAAACAAGAAACCCACACATGTGTGTGTTAACTCCAGGAAGATATAACTCAGCTTATTTCGAACATAGATTTTTAGCTGAACAAATGGGTATCGCGCTTGTAGAGGGGAAAGATTTATTCGTTGAAAAAGATTTTGTTTATATGAAAACTGTAACAGGCCCTATGAAAGTTGATTGTATTTATAGAAGAATAGACGACAACTTCTTAGATCCAAAAGTTTTTTATAAACATTCTTTGCTTGGAGTACCCGGTTTATTTAAATGTTGGCGTAAAGGTAATGTTGGTATTGTAAATGCACCTGGGACAGGAATAGCAGATGATAAAGCTATCTATTCTTACGTTGATAAGATGATTAAGTTTTATTTAAACGAAGAACCAAAACTAAAACAAGTAAAAACATTTTTATGTAGAAAAAAAATCCATAAAGATCATGTTATCGAAAATATCTCTAAATTAGTTGTAAAACCTACCAATGGATCAGGTGGTAATGGAATATTAATTGGTCCGATGGCCTCAAAGGATGAGAGAGAAAATATGATTAACAAGATAAAAGCTAATCCTTGTGATTATATTGCTCAACCATTAGAAATTTTATCCACTAACCCTACAATTGCTGAAGAGGGAATTGAGCCAAGACATTTAGACCTTAGACCATTTGTATTAACCGGTAAAAAAACCTGGGTTACAACAGGTGGATTAACTAGAGTAGCTCTTAAAAAAGGAAGCACTATTGTAAACAGTTCTCAAGGTGGTGGCTCTAAAGATACTATGGTTATTGAAAGATAAATTATTTAACAACTCTTAAAAGAAGCATACATATTTCTTATTAAATCAAAGTATAAATCTTTTCCTGGATCAAGAGTTGCTCCTAATGGATCTATAACTCCAGTCTTAATATTGGTATCTTTTGCAACTGCTTTTATAATATCTGGATTAAATTGAGGTTCTGAAAATACACAAGTTACTTTTTCATGTTCAATTATTTCTCTGATTTCAGCCAATTGCTCAGCTCCTGGTAATACATCTGTATTAACTGTAAAAGCTCCCAAAACATTTACATTAAATCTTTTTTCAAAATACTGGTAGGCATCATGGAATACAATAGATTTAAAATCTCCTTTTAGCTCAGATTTAACTTTTTTTGTAAGATTGTCTAAAGCTTTATGAGCCTTCTTTAAATTAGCTTTATAAGCAGATGCATTGTTTGGATCTTTTTCAATTAAATGCTCTGCCATCTCACTTAAGATTGCTTTTGCGTTTATTGGATCAAGCCAAATATGCGGATCGTGTTCGCCGTGAGCATGCTCGTGATGATCATCATGTTTATCCTCTTTATGACCATGTTCTTTATGATCATCATGTTTATCCTCTTTATGACCATGTTCTTTATGATCATCGTGTCCGTGATCATCATGCCCTTCGAATATGTTTCTTTCTCTGAATTCTAATTTTTTTACACCCTTGATTTCCATTAATTCTATTTTTTCAGCTTTTTTTGCTATTGATTTTAATGGTTTTTCTAAAAAAGTTTCTAAGTCTTCGCCAACCCAAAATATTAAGTCAGCATTTTGCAACATTTTAGCGTGTGATGGTTTTAATGCAAATCCATGTGGAGAATTATATCCATCAACAATTAAATCTGGTTTACCCACTCCATCCATCAAATAACTAGCTAGTGAATGTATTGGTTTAATAGAAGCCACAACTTTAATCTCTGCATTGGCAGAAAAACTTAGAGTTAATGTAAAAAATAAAGTAATTGTAAGCTTAATAAATTTGTTTATCATAGTGTTATAATATAACGTTTGTTATAATATAACATATTTGAGGTCAAGGTTATTAATATGGAAAATAAAAATAAAGTTCTACTAAAGGTTGAAAATGCTGGCGTTTCTATAAACGACAAATCTTTAGTTAAAGGAGTTTCATTTGAGATTAAACAAGGTGAGATAGTCACTTTGATAGGTCCAAATGGCTCTGGGAAATCAACAACAGCAAAAATTGCTTTAGGAATTTATAAAAAGATAGATGGCAAAGTTAAAAAATATACTGACAAAATTGGATACGTGCCTCAAAAAATTTCAATAGATTGGACCTTGCCAATAAGAGTATTGGATTTTATGACTTTGACAGAAGAATTAACTCAAGATCAAATTAATATTGCTTTAAATTTAACTGGTGTTGAACACCTAAAAAATAAAAGTTTAAGTAATTTATCTGGAGGAGAGTTCCAAAGAGTTTTGATAGCAAGAGCTATTTCTAAAAAACCAGAATTATTAGTTCTTGATGAGCCAGTACAAGGTGTTGATTTTAAAGGTGAAATTGCTCTATATGAATTAATCAAACAAATTTCAGAAAAAATGAAATGTGGAATTCTTTTAATTTCACATGATCTACATGTAGTAATGTCTGCAACTGATTTTGTATTATGTTTAAATGGACATGTATGTT
The DNA here is from genome assembly GCA_902615435.1 of uncultured Pelagibacteraceae bacterium. GTDB lineage: Bacteria > Pseudomonadota > Alphaproteobacteria > Pelagibacterales > Pelagibacteraceae > Pelagilacustribacter. The sequence goes on along the minus strand of CACMOZ010000004.1, from coordinate 34,438 downwards.
GTTCTGGAGCACCTCATAAAGTCGTTAAAGACAGTAAATATAAGGAATTGTTCGGAGATAGAGCTTCCAATATCTTATCTTTATATGAGCATAAACATGATCATACTCACTCTCAAGATGGAACAATAGATCAAAAATAATATGCTTAGTGATTTTTTTATAAGAGCTTTACTTGCAGGAATTGGAATAGCTTTAATAACAGGTCCAATAGGATGCTTTGTAATTTGGAGAAGATTGTCTTTTTTTGCAGGTACACTTGCGCATTCAGCTTTATTAGGTGTAACTATGGCTTTGGTATTTGAACTTAATATTGCTTTTTCAGTTTTTTTAATATCAGCAGTTTTAGCAATTTTTCTCCTTCAATTACAAACTAAAACAAATCTTCCTAACGATGCTTTGTTAGGTTTATTAGCCCATTCATCGCTAGCAATAGGACTTGTAATTATTGGATTTTTAACAACTATTAGATTTGATGTTATGGGTTTGTTATTTGGCGATATATTAGCTGTAAGTCAAAGTGATTTGTTATTAATTTGGGGTGGTGGCGTATTTATTTTAATAATTTTAAAGATTATTTGGAAACCTTTGTTTGCTTCCACAATAAATTATGATTTAGCTAAAGCAGAAGGGATGAACCCTGATAGATATAATGCAATATTCACAATTTTGATGGCAGCAATAATTGCTATTTCAATTAAAATAGTCGGACTTCTTTTAATAACTGGAATGCTAATAATTCCCGCAGCTCTTGCAAGAAATATATCTAACAATCCATTACAGATGGTTATTTTATCGACAATTGGAGGACTATTATCTATTTTAATAGGATTATTTTCTTCTTTAGAATTTAATACCGCATCAGGTCCATCAATAATAACCGCAGCTTTAATACTTTTTTGTTTTTCACTTTTAAAGTTTAAAAAATATTCCGAATTGAAAAAATGATAATTAATTAGTAAATTATATTTATGGCAAGAGCACAAACACTTTCTAGAAACCAACAAATAGTTTTAGATATTATTGAGAAGGCAAAAGGTCCTTTAAAAGCTTATTCCATATTATTTAATGTACAAAAAAAAGGAATTAACGCCCCTCAACAAATTTATCGAGCATTGGATAAGTTGATTGGAATGGGAAAAATTCATAAAATAGAAAGTAAAAATGCTTTTGTTGCATGCAGAAGCTCAGATTGTGAAATTTCAAAAGCAACAGCATTTTCAATTTGTGAAAGTTGCGAAATGGTTGATGAGATCAGCGATACCAAACTTTCAAAATATTTATCAGGTTTTAATCATAAAAAAGGAATGAAATTTAAAAGATTTAACTTAGAATTTTTTGGTATCTGTAAAAAGTGTAAAAAAGATTAAATCAACTTTAAATATTTCTGCGACAATACTCTCTTTTCATTAAAATTCTTTATAAATTAATATAATTTCAACAGAAGGATAATTATGAAATTATTAAAAATATTAATAACAATAGTTTTTGTTTCAACATTAAGTTTATCAATAAATGCAAAAGAAATAAAAATGGGTAAAGCTGATTGGGACACAGGTTATTTTCAAGCAGAAGTTTATAAAAAAGCACTAGAAAAAATGGGTTATAAAGTTACAGGCCCGACTGTTATGAAACCACAGGTATTTTATGTTGCGGCAGCTGCAGGAGATATGGATCTTTGGGTTAATGGATGGTTTGGAAATCACGATTCTTATGTCAAAGAGGCAATGGGTAAGGTTAAGCCTGTTGGTTTCGTTGCAAAAAGTGGTGGCTTGCAAGGTTACTTAATTGACAAAAAAACTGCAGATAAATTTAACATTAAATCTGTAATGGATATAAAAAATCACGCTAAAGAGTTTGACTCAAATGGCGATGGTAAAGCAGATATGGTTGCTTGCCATCCAGGATGGGGTTGCGAAAAAATTATATCAAGACATTTTGAAGAGCTTGGTTTGGGCGAATTTATTAATCCAATAAAAGCAGATTATTCAGCTGCTATGGCAGATATAATTTCAAGATATAAAAACGGTAAATCTGTTTTGTTTTATACTTGGACTCCAAATTGGACAGTTGGCACTTTAAAATTAGGTGAAGATGTAGTTTGGATCGAAGCTCCTTTTAGTGAAACAAAAGTGGTTAGCGTACCTAATGCAACAAAGTCAAAACTTAATATGGGATTTGGTGTGAATGACATTAGACCAGCTGCGAATGTTGATTTTTTAAAAGCTAACCCAAAAGTAGAAAAGTTTTTAAAAAAAGCATCTATACCTTTAGCTGATATTGCTGCTCAGAACTTAAAAATGAATAAGGGTGAGAAAAGTGAAAAAGCAATAAAGAAACATGCTGAAGAATGGATTAAATTAAATCAAAAAACTTTTAATAGTTGGATAAATTAGAAATAAATTAGCAAATAAGAATATATGTGCACGATAGTGCGCATATAAGACATATCTCACTTTTTAGTTGTATTACGGTTACATTCAAAATTCATACATGTTAAAATTTTTTATAAATTTAGGAGGGAAGATGAGATATTTAAAACATTTAGTATCAATAATTGCAGCTCTTACTATTAGTAGTGCTGTATTTGCCAACGAGATCAAAATGGGTAAGGCAGATTGGGACACAGGTTATTTCCAGGCTGAGATCTATAAGGCAGCTCTTGAGAAAATGGGTTACAAAGTTTCGGGCCCAACTGTAATGAAACCTCAAGTATTTTATGTAGCGGCAACATCAGGTGATGTTGATTTGTGGGTGAACGGCTGGTTCGGAACTCATGATGGTTACATTTCAGAATCTAAAGGAAAAGTTAAACCAGTTGGTTATGTAATGAAAGGTGGAGGAGCCCAAGGTTACTTAATTGATAAAAAATCAGCAGATAAATTTGGTATCAAAAGCGTAATGGACATCAAAAAACATGCAAAAGAGTTTGACTCTAATGGAGATGGAAAAGCAGACATGGTTGCTTGCCCTCCAGGCTGGGGATGTGAAAAACAAATCACAAAACACTTTGATGAACTTGGACTAGGTGATTTTATCAATCCAGTAAAAGCAGACTACTCAGCTTCAATGGCAGATGCAGTGTCTAAATACAAAAATGGAAAATCAATTCTATTTTATACATGGACACCTAACTGGACTGTTGGTGCTTTAAAACTTGGTAAAGATGTAGTTTGGATTGAAGTTCCATACAGCAAAACAAAACCTACTAAGATCGCTAATGCTACAAAATCTAAAGTAAATTTAGGTTTTGGTGCTGATGACATTAGACCAGCAGCTAACGTAGATTTTCTTAAAGCAAATCCAAAGGTAGAAAAAATGCTTAAAAAAGCCTCAATACCTCTTGGAGATATTGCTGCTCAAAACTTGAAAATGAACAAGGGTGAGAAAAGCGAAAAAGCTATTAAGAAACACGCAGCTGAATGGATTAAAGCTAATCAAAGCACATTTGATAGTTGGATCAAGTAAAGGTTCAGGTTAATTTTAATGAGTTTAAAATTAGCCCCATCAGATTACGAAATATACATTCCAATAGGTGAATGGATAGAAGGAAATATTAAAGAGTGGCTGTTTGAACAAAGGCCACTCTTTAAAAAAATTTCAGCACCTATAGACACTGTATTAAATAGTTTAGACTCTCTTTTTAATTTTATTCCTTTTCCGATCATACTTTTAATATTTATAATTTTCGCTTACAGGACAAATGGAATTAAATTTGCAATATTTTCATTTATAAGTTTAGTTTTTATTGATCTTGTTGATCTTTGGTCAGAAAGTATGACCACATTAGCAATGATTTTTACTGCTGTTTTATTTTGTATGTTGATTGGAATTCCTCTCGGTATCATAGCTTCAAGAAGTAATACTTTTGAAATTATCTTAAGACCTATTCTTGATATAATGCAAACTATTCCAAGTTTTGTTTATTTAATACCCGTAGTTATGCTTTTTGGAGTTGGATTAACTCCAGGTGTTGTTGCAACAATTATTTTTGCTTTACCACCTATTATAAGATTAACAAATCTTGGAATAAGACAAGTTGGTAAAGGTTTTAAAGAAGCAGGTTATAGTCTTGGATTAACTAAATTTTTAATTTTATTAAAAATTGAAATTCCATTATCTCTCAAGACTATTATGGCAGGCGTTAATCAAACGTTAATGTTGGCTTTATCTATGGTTGTGATTGCTGCTTTGATCGGAGCCGGTGGATTAGGTTTAACAGTTTATGTTGCACTGGGAAGATTAGATATTGGTTCAGCAGTAATAGGTGGAACTGGTATTGTAATTTTAGCGATAATATTAGATAGAATAACTCAAAAAATAATTAAAACTCGTTAATTAATCCAAGCATATTAAGAACAAAAACAATCACGAAAAATAAAACAGTCCACCCTATAAATTGAAGAACGATTGTAAGTTTTGGTCCTTTATCAATACCTTTCCAATTCATGAATGTATAAGTTGTGAATATGGAAAGTATTAAAAGAAGAAGAAAATTTGTTAAAGACATTATCTTTGATTTAAAAGCATTACTTCTCTAACTTCAGCACCTCTATATTTCGATAAAGGTCTTATTAATTTATTAGAGGCATGTTGCTCCATTATGTGTGCTGACCAACCTGTAATTCGAGACATTACGAATATCGGCGTGTAGAAATCTATATCTATTCCCATCATGTAATATGTTGGACCACACGGGAAGTCCACGTTTGGATGGATATTCTTTTTTTCCAACATAACTTTTTCTAAAATTTCATACATTCTTGTATATTTCTCTTTTTTTAAAAGTTTTGCTACTTTGAACATATAGTGTTTCATCGTTGGTACTCTGGAGTCCCCTGTACGATAAACTCTGTGGCCAAATCCCATTACAACTTTCTTTTTATTTAATGCGTTTTCAATCCAAGCTTTTGCTTTTTCTGGTTTTCCTATTTCTTTCATCATGTGCATCACAGCTTCGTTTGCTCCACCATGTAATGGACCTTTTAAGGAAGCTATAGCTCCAGTAATTGCTCCATGCAAATCTGATAAACTTGAAGTAATAGTTCTTGCTGTAAAAGTTGAAACATTAAAGCTGTGTTCAGCGTATAAAATTAAGGAAATATCAAATGCTCTTACTATTTCTTTATCTGGCACTTTATTGAACATCATTTTAAAAAAGTTTTCTGAAAAAGATAAATTTTTACTAGGAGAAATTATGCTTTTACCTTTTCTGGATCTAAAATATGCTGCAACTGCAGTAGGAGTTTTAGCAAATATTCTCATTGCTTTTCTCATATTTGCTTTAGGAGAATTGTCTTTCGTATCTTTATCTTCTAAAGCCATTAAACTCACGCATGTTCTAATCACATCCATTGGATGAGCATTTTTAGGCATTTTTTTAATATCACTTAATATTTGTTTTGATAGTTTTCTCTCTGATCTTTCCTGTTTAATAAATTTTTTAAGCTGGTTTTTATTTGGCAGTTCGCCATTAAGAACAAGATAAGCAACTTCCTCGAAATCACATTTATCGCACAACTCTTGAACTGTGTAACCTCTATATGTAAGTGCACTCAATTCTGGCACTACGTGAGAAATTGTTGTTTCATCAACAACTATACCTAGTAATCCTTTTTTAATTTCTTCACTCATTATTCATGTCCTTCTGTAGAAAAATCAGTAATTTTCTTATCAGGTGTATTGTATTTCTCATATTCTACTAACTCGTACAACCTTTTTCTAGTCTGCATTTTGTCAATAATATTGTTTTGATGTCCATCATTAAATATTGATTTTAAACCCATTTCTACATTTTGCATTGCAAGACGTTGAGTGCTTACAGGATAAATTACAAGGTTGTAACCTAAATTTTCTAATTGTTTTTTATCTAATAATTTAGATTTTCCAAATTCAGTCATGTTAGCTAGCAAATATCCTTTTGCTACTTTTCTAACTTTTTCAAATTCACTTTCATCTTTCATAGCCTCAGGAAAAATCATATCAGCTCCAGCTTCTTCATAAGCTTTAATTCTTTCTAATGTTTTATCTAATCCCTCAACTGAATTAGCATCAGTTCTTGCTATTATTAGAAAATTATTGTCTTTTCTGGCTTTCACTGACTCTTTAATCTTTTTTACCATTTCATCTGTAGACACCAATTCTTTATTATCTAAATGACCACATCTTTTTTCAGCTATTTGATCTTCTAAATGACATCCAGCTAAACCTTTACTCTCAAAAACTTTAATTGTTTTTTCACAATTTCCAAATCCTGTATCGATATCAACGATTGTTGGAAGATCAGTAACTCTAGCTATTTGGCTACTTCGATAACTAACTTGATCTAAAGTTGTTAATCCAATGTCAGGCAAACCAAGATCATTAGACATAACACCACCAGAAACGTAAACGCCATCAAAACCTATTTCAGCTATTAGCTTTGCACATAGAGGGTTGTATGCTCCAGGAAATCTTAACAATTTTTTTGATTTTAAATTTTTGGCTAGTTCTAAGCGTTTCTCTGTTACTGTTTTTTTAGTAAAATGCATTCGTGAAGATTTATATTAGAGCAGGGTGTAAAAATCAAAGATTATTTAAAAAGTATAAATAAACCAGTCAAAACTAATAAAACTGCTAACAGATATTCAATAATTTTTTTTATTTTAACATCAGTTATAAATCTTCTTAAACCACTTCCAAAAAGCGCCCATAAACTTATTGTTGGAAAACATATCACGGCAGCTGTAATTGTTACAAATGCTATGCCAATAAAAATGTTTTCTTCTACAGGAAAAAAACCTGAAGCAACTGTTATTGCAATTGACCATGCTTTAGGATTAATAAATTGAAACAAAGAAGCTTCGTAAAATCTTAATGGTCTTCCTGTTTCTTTTTGAACCATGCTAAAAGACCCAATCATTTGCCATCCTAAATAAACTAAATAAATAAAACATAGTATTTTCATATAAAATTGGACCTGAGGATAAAGTAAAAATAAATTTGCTAGACCGAAACATGTTAAGCCAATCTGAAAAATATGACCCAAAGGAATTCCAATTAAATGAGGCAGAGTTCTTATAAAACCAAACTTCATACCAGAAGCAGTGAGCATTGCATTATTAGGACCAGGTGTAAAAAACATAGTAAAGTAAAAAGCTGATAAAGCAGAAAAAAGTGCGAAAGTTATCATAAATATTTTTCTATTATTTTTTCAAAACCAACAAAGTCATTTATTAATTCATCATGCTTAATTTCATTTTCAGATTTTTCAGTATATCCATCTTTAACTAATACGAATGGTAAATTGGCATTATGAGCTGAATTAGCATCAACCTCACTATCTCCAACCATAATTGTTTTTTTTAGATCTCCACCAATAATTTCAACAACTTCTGTTAAATGTCTAGGGTCAGGTTTGTTAAATGAAAAGGTGTCACAACCAGCTACGTATTCAAAATATTTATTAATATCTAACTTTTTTAAAAGATCTATAGCTAACTTTTCTTGTTTATTTGTGCACACACCCATTGAAATATTTTTATTTTTAGCCCAATTAAAAAATTCGATTGATCCTTTCAATGGTTTGCTATTTTGATCGATATTTTTTGCATAGTAGTCTATAAATTCTTTAGTCATTTCTTTTTTAATTTTTTCGTCTTTGATTTCCTCTTTAAAAGATCTTTGCATCATTACCCACGCACCTTTACCAGCTAAGGATTTGATATCTGATAATTTTTTTTCAGCATGACCGAATTTTTTCATTACGTGATTATGAGCTGCCATCAAATCAGGAGCGGTATTAACTATCGTTCCATCTAAATCGAATAAAATTGTATAAATTTGACTCATTTTAAAAAGTATTAAAAAGAAATATTTTGTGACTTATTTAAGTTTCATTCATAATGTAAAGAATTTTTAAATGAAAAGAAATATAAAATTAGACAAAGCTAATTCATATCGATTATCACAGGAAGTTTTAAGAAACAGAGCTTTATCTAAAGGAGTTAATTTAATTGCTCCTGAGACAATTTTTTTATCTTCAGATACCTATTTTGGAAAAAATGTAACTGTAGAACCTTATGTAGTTTTTGGTCCAAAAGTAAAAGTAGGGGATAATTCTTATATAAAATCGTTTAGTCATATCGAAGGAACAAAAATTGAGAAAAATGTTTCAGTTGGACCTTATGCAAGATTAAGGGAAGGAACAATTTTAAAAAAAAATTCTAAAATTGGAAATTTTGTTGAAACTAAAAAGTCAAATATAAATCAAAATTCAAAAGTTAATCATCTTTCGTATATTGGAGATACATCGATTGGAAAAAATTCAAATATTGGAGCAGGAACAATCACATGTAATTATGATGGAGTAAAAAAATCAAAGACAAAAATTTCTGACAATGTTTTTATTGGGTCTAATTCATCACTTGTAGCCCCAGTTATTATTGATAAAAATAGTTTAGTCGGAGCTGGTTCTGTAATTACTAAAAATGTAAAGAAGAAATCTTTGGCACTTACAAGATCTCAACAAATTGAAATCAAAAATTACAAAAGAAAGAAAAAATAATGTGTGGAATTATTGGAATTGCAAGCAATAAACCTGTTTCAATTAATATAATCAATTCTTTAAAAAAACTAGAATACAGAGGTTACGACTCTGCAGGATTGGCAACTCTAGATAATAATTTAATTGATGAAAAAAAATGTTCAGGAAGAGTAGATGAGTTAGAAAAAATATTATTTAAAAATCCTTCAAATGGAAATATAGGAATTGGACATGTTAGATGGGCCACACACGGAATTCCTAATATTACTAATGCACACCCACACTCATCTGAAGAAGTTTCTGTTGTCCATAACGGAATAATTGAGAATTCTGATGAATTAAAAGAAGATCTTGAAGAAAAAGGATTTAAATTTAAATCACAGACAGATACAGAAGTGATCACTGTTTTAATTACACAATATTTAAAAAATTCAAAACCTTTAGACTCCGTGTTTAAAGCTTTAAAAAAATTAAAGGGTAGTTTTGCTCTTGGTATTATATTTAGAAACAATTCAGACATGATTATTGGAGCAAGAAGAGGTAGCCCGTTAGCAGTAGGTTACTCAAATGATGAAAATTATTTAGGTTCTGACTCTTATGCGTTGAAGTCTATGACAAATAAAATCTCTTATCTAGATGATGGAGAGGTATGTATGCTTACTAAAAATTATGTGACTTTTTACGATTCAAAACAAACTAAAATAAACAAAAAAGTTCACACTGTATCAGAGGATGAAAATACTTCTGACAAAGGTGATTATAAAAACTTTATGTCCAAAGAGATTTTTGAACAATCAAGTACGATAAAAAAATGTATTAGTGAATATACTGACAGTCTTAAAAAAGATATTAATATTTATAATTTTCCGTTAGATCCAAAAAAAATTAATAAAGTAATATTAATTGGATGTGGTACTGCATATCATTCATGTTTAGTTGCCAAATATTGGTTTGAGGAATTAACATCAATTGATGTTGAAATAGATATCGCTTCAGAATTTAGATATAGAAATTTAAAGTTTAACTCCAATAATTTATATATTTTTGTGTCTCAATCTGGTGAAACTGCTGACACTGCTGCTGCTTTAGATATTTGTAAAAAAAATAAAGTTAAAACTTGTTCAATTGTGAACGTAGTTGAAAGCACTATTGCTAGAAATTCTGATTGGGTTTTACCTATTCATGCTGGTCCAGAAATTGGAGTGGCTTCAACAAAAGCTTTTTTAGGACAACTGATAGTTTTATATATTCTGTCACTTAAACTTTCCATTGCAAGAGGTGATGTTGATAAAAAAACTTATGATAGAAATATAGAGAACTTACAAAAACTTCCTGACTCAATTAAAAACACCTTAAAACTTGAAAGTGAAATTCAGTTAATGGCTAAAGAATTTTTGGACGCAAAAGGTTCCATGTTTCTTGGAAGAGGAAATTCTTTTCCGGTAGCACTAGAAGGTGCATTAAAATTAAAAGAACTTTCATATTTACATGCCGAAGGTTACCCAGCAGGAGAAATGAAACATGGACCTTTAGCTTTAATAGAAGAGGGATTACCAGTAATAGTAATTGCTCCAAAAGATAAATATTATGAAAAAACTCTTTCAAATATGCAAGAAGTAATCGCAAGAGGAGGAAAAATTTTTTTTATAACCGATAATAATAAAAGATTATTAAGTACAAATATTAGATTTAGATTAAGAGTACCAAGAGTTGATAGCTTATTATCACCTTTAATATTAACTATTCCTTTGCAACTTTTAGCTTATCATGTAGCACTATTAAAAAATTGCGATATTGATAAACCTCGAAACTTGGCTAAATCAGTTACTGTTGAATAAAATGAAAAAAAATTATCAAGCGATGGTCTTATCTTGTATAGATCCTCGCTTTCAACCAATAGTTTTTAATTACCTTAAAAAAAGGAAATTAAGCGGCAAATACAGTTCATTTACAATTGCTGGTTCAGCTATTGGTGTTACAGCGAACAAATTTAAAAAATGGCATAAAACTTTCTGGGATAATCTTGAAACATCAATAAAGTTACATAAAATAAATAATCTAATAGTCATTAATCATAGAGATTGTGGTGCAGCTAAAATTATTAATGGAGATAAAATTTTTAATAGATTAAATGAGACAAAAATACATTTATTATCATTTGAAAAATTAAAGAAAAAATTTAAAAAAAAATATCCTAAACTTAAAATTGAATTAAAAATTATATCAATAAATAAAAAAATTGAAATTTGTTAATAAATTTTATAAACTAGTGCTCTCTTTGAGTTTAAATTATTAACAGGAATTTTTTTTCCTAAATTTTTTATTTTATTAAAGCATTTTGATTTTAAATCGTTATTTAACCATAAAATAATTTTTTTTGAATTGTTTATTACATTTAAACTAAGAGTTATTCTTTTAAAATCTTTTCTATTTAATGAAACACAAATAAATTTTTTTGTAATATAGTTCGAATTAGGAAATATTGATACGATGTGGCCGTCCTCTCCCATACCAAGTAAAAAATAATCAAATGATATTTTTTTATTTTTAAAGTAATTTTTTATTATTTTAGAATAATCTCTAGAGCATTTTGATATAGTTTCGTTGGTCTTTATTGAATAAATATTATTCTGATTAATTTTAATTTTGTTGATAAGATTTTTAAATGCCATTTTATAATTAGAATTCTTTGATTTATGGGAAACGTATCTTTCGTCTCCCCAGAAAAAATCAATATTATTCCAATCTATTTTTAATTTGGATAATTTATTGTAAAGTTTAATAGGGCTTCTGCCACCAGTTAAAACGATACTAAACCTTTTATTTTGTTTTTTTTTTCGTAAATAATCTTTTTTAAATTGACGAATAAATTCGTCGATTAATGATTTTTCGCTTTTTTTATTAATAATTTTCATAATTTCTTAATTTTGTATTAAATATGCTTTGAAATTAGACACAAGCAATATATATACTACCAGTTGAATATGAAAAAATGGAATTTAAACAGCTGGACAAAATACCCTGCTAAACACTTGCCTGTTTATCAGGATAAAGAGGAACTTGATTTAGTTTTAAGTAAAATAAAAAAATATCCTCCTTTAGTTTTTGCTGGAGAATCTAGATCTCTAAAAAAATCTTTAGCAGAAGTAGCCGAGGGTAAAGCATTCTTATTACAGGGTGGAGATTGTGCAGAGAGTTTTGCTGAGTTTCATCCTGATAATATAAGAGACACTTTTAAAGTTCTTCTACAAATGTCTTTAGTTCTAACAGCATCTGCCTCAGTGCCTGTTGTAAAAGTCGGTAGAATAGCTGGACAATTTTCAAAACCTAGAAGCGCACCAACAGAAAAAAAAGATGGCAAAGAATTACCAAGTTATCTAGGTGATAACATTAATGGAATGGAATTTAATGAAAAAGCTAGAATTCCAGACGCTAAAAGATTATTTAGAGCATATTCTCAATCAGCCTCTACATTAAATTTATTAAGAGCTTTTTCACAAGGAGGATTTGCTGATCTTAGACAAGTGCATTTGTGGAACTTAGGATTTATCAAAGATAAAACTAAAGGTAAATATAAAGAGATTGAAGATAAAATAAGTGACGCACTCGCTTTTATGGAAGCTTGTGGAATTAATTCAGATAATAATCGAAGATTAAGAACTGTAAATTTTTATACTTCACACGAGGCCTTACATTTACCTTTTGAAGAGTCTATGACGCGTGTTGACTCAACAACAGGCGAATATCATGATACTTCAGCTCATTTTGTATGGATAGGTGATAGAACAAGACAACCTGACGGAGCCCATGTAGAATTTTGTAGAGGTATAAAAAATCCTATAGGCCTTAAATGTGGTCCAACATTAAAACCAGAGGAATTAATTAATCTGTGCAATATTCTTAATCCTGATAATGAAGCTGGTAGATTAACATTAATTTCAAGATTTGGAGCTGATAACGTGCAAAAATATTTACCTAAATTAATGCAAGCAATCAAAAAAGAGGGTTTAAAAGTTATTTGGTCTTGCGATCCTATGCACGGAAATACAATTAAAGCAGCTACAGGATTTAAAACTAGGCCTTTTGAAAATGTGCTTAAAGAGGTAAAAAATTTCTTTGCAGTTAGTCATGCAGAAAAAAGTTATGCTGGTGGTTTGCATATTGAAATGACTGGTCAAGATGTGACTGAATGCACTGGTGGAGCTCAAAAAATATCTGAGAAAGATCTATCAAGTAGATACAGAACTCACTGTGATCCAAGATTAAATGCAGACCAAGCTCTAGAGTTAGCTTTCTTGATCTCTGAAGAAATTAAGAAAAATTCAAAAATATCAAATAAAATTATTCAAGCTGCGTCTTAATAATTATTGTAATTATTAAGACCAAACCTTAAAAGAGAGGTAAGGTATTAATTATGGATGTAAAAAAAAGAGCTAAAGTAATAACCGACTGGATAGACAACTATTGCAATAATGCTTCTTATAAGCCAAAATCTTTGATAGTTGGAATATCTGGAGGAATTGACTCTTCTGTAGTTAGTACTTTATGTGCAAACACTGGTAGAAAAACAATTGTGTTAACAATGCCAATTAAACAAATTAAATCTCAACATGATTTAAGTTTGACACATGCTAAATGGTTAAAACAAAAATATAAAAATGTTGAACACCATTTGATAGAGATGGATAAAATCTTTAACTCATTTTCTCAAGTTTTAAATGAATTTGATAATGAGCATGGATATGCAAACTCAAGAGCAAGGTTGAGAATGACGACTTTATACCAAGTAGCAGCAGCAAATAAAGGAATTGTTGTTGGAACAGGTAACAAAGTTGAAGATTTTGGCGTTGGTTTTTATACTAAATATGGTGATGGTGGGGTTGATATCTCCCCTATAGCTGACTGCAGTAAATCTCAAGTGTGGGAGTTAGGTAGACATCTCGGTGTGTCGAAAGAAATAATTAATGCCCAACCCACAGATGGTTTATGGGATGATGGAAGAAACGATATAGAACAACTTGGAATGAGTTACGCAGATCTAGAGAAAGCTATGGAGAATAAAGACGATCCGAACTATCAAAAATATTTAAAAATAAGACAGAAAAACTTACACAAGATGAATCCGATACCGGTATGCACATTTAATGAATAGCTTAAAATTAACAAATTCTCTAACAAGAAAAAAAGAAGTATTTAAGCCAAATAATAAAAAAAAGATTTCCTTATATGCTTGTGGCCCGACTGTATATGAGAGTCCTCATGTAGGTAATGCAAGAACTCTTGTAGTATTTGATGTTTTATTTAGGGTTCTAAGAGTTCTTTATGACTCAAATGTAACTTATGTAAGAAATATTACGGATGTAGATGACAAAATAATTGAATCATCTCAAAAAAATAAGAAAGACATTGATGAAATTACTAATGATGTAATTAAAATTTTTCACAAGAATTGCAAAAGTTTAAATTGTTTAAAACCAACTGTAGAACCAAAAGCAACAGAAAATATAAAAGAAATGATTGAAATGACATCTTCGTTAATTAAAAAAGGATTTGCATATGAAAATAAAAATCATGTTTATTTTGAAGTAAATACATTTAAAGATTATGGAAAATTATCTAATAAAAATTTAGATGAGTTAAAGGCAGGTAGTAGAGTAGAAGTTTCTGATCTAAAAAAAAACCCTTTGGATTTTGTCTTATGGAAACCTTCAAAAGAGAAAGACCCTGGTTGGGAGTCACCTTGGGGAAGAGGTAGGCCGGGCTGGCATCTAGAATGCTCAGTTATGAGTGAGAAATATCTTGGTAAAAATTTAGATATTCATGGCGGCGGTCTTGATTTAATTTTTCCTCATCATGAAAATGAAATAGCCCAGTCTTGTTGTAATAATAATACAAAAAACTTTGCAAATTACTGGGTTCATAATGGATTTGTTACTATTAATAAGGAAAAGATGTCAAAGTCATTAGGTAATATTGTATCTATCACAGATGCAGTTAAAAAATACTCGGGTCAGGTTGTTAGGTTAGCATTATTAAGTGCTCATTACAGTCAACCACTTGATTGGAATAATAAACTTTTAGAAAATCAAAGAGCAACCATTGAAAAATGGTATCAATTGTATGAAAAACATAATGAGGAAATACCTTTGAAAGAAATTGACATGTTACTAGATGATTTAAATACTCCTGGTTTTATTGCTAAAATTCATGAACTTTATGCAATTGCAAAAAAAGGTGATGAAAAAAGTAAAAAAATTTTTAATAGTGCTTGTAAATTAATTGGTTTATTTGATTTAACAAAAAATGAATGGGAAGAGTTAAAAAAAGTAGATAAAAATATTTCAGAGGAATTTATTGAAAAAAAAATTACAGAAAGATTGATAGCAAAACAAAAAGGAGATTATAAACTTGCTGATAAAATAAGAGTTGAACTAGCAAGTAAAGGAGTAATTATTGAGGATAAAAAAGAAAAGACTACATGGAAATTTAAATGAGTAAAGAAAAAATATATATATTTGATACCACTTTAAGAGACGGAGCTCAGACAGAAGGTGTTGATTTTTCAATTGAAGATAAAAATAAAATAGCAAAAGTTTTATCAGACATAGGTGTTGATTATGTAGAGGGAGGGTGGCCTGGGGCAAATCCTGTTGATACAAAATTTTTTTCTAGCCCACCCAAAATGCAAGAAACTTTATTTACTGCATTCGGTATGACAAAAAAAACTGGTAGAAGTGCAGATAATGATCCTGGTTTAGCTTCTTTAATGAATGCGAATACACCAGCAGTTTGTGTGGTAGGAAAATCTTGGGATTTTCATGTAAAAGTTGCTTTAGGAATTCAAAAAGAGGAAAATTTAGAAAATATCAAAGAAACAGCAAAACACTTTGTAAAAAACAAGAAAGAATTTTTGTTTGATGCAGAACATTTTTTTGATGGTTATAAAGCTAACCCAGAATATGCAATTGACTGCTTAAAACAAGCCTACGATAATGGTGCTAGATGGGTCGTATTATGTGATACTAATGGTGGCACACTACCGAATGAGGTTAGAGAAATTGTAACAAAAGTTTCAAAAATAATACCTGGAACCAATCTTGGAATTCATGCACATAACGATACAGAAAATGCTGTGGCTAATTCTTTAGCTGCAGTTGAAAGCGGCGTGAGACATATTCAAGGAACTATTAATGGTTTAGGGGAGAGATGTGGCAATGCAAATTTGATGTCAATTATTCCCAACTTATGTTTAAAAAAATCTTTTAGCGATAAGTATGAAATTAATATTAAAAAAGATAAACTTTCTTCATTAACTGAATGTTCAAGATTGTTAGATGAAATACTAAATAGAAAACCTAATAAAAATATGGCTTATGTTGGTGCCTCAGCCTTTTCTCACAAGGGAGGTCTTCACGTTTCAGCAGTGAAGAAAGATCCAAAAACTTACGAACATATTGATCCAAAAACAATAGGAAATCACAGAAATATTATTGTTTCAAATCAGGCAGGTCGATCAAATATTTTATCAAGGCTAGAACAATACGGAGTTAAAATTGACTCTAAAGATCCAAAAATCCAAAAAATTCTGGATGAGGTAAAAGATAGAGAATTTAGCGGTTATTCGTATGATGGAGCTGATGCTTCATTTGAATTATTAGCCAATAGATTATTAGGCAAGGTACCTGAATATTTAAAAGTAAAAAGTTACGATGTGAATGTTTCAAAATTTGACAAAATACAAACAAAAGCAAGTGTAATTTTCTTAATAGATGGAAAAGAAATTGAGTGTCATGGTGAAGGTAATGGACCTGTAAATGCATTGGATAATGCAATCAGATCTAATTTTAAAAAAGTAACAAAATACTATAATTTTTTTTCAGATTTAAAGTTACTTGATTATAAAGTTAGAATTCTGAATACTGGAACTGAGGCAACAACAAGAGTTTTAATTGAAAGTACTGATAAAACAGGTGTGAGTTGGTTTACAGTTGGTGTATCTCCAAATATTATTGAAGCTTCATTTAAAGCATTAATTGATAGCTTGGATTATAAACTTTATAAAGAAAAAGCTCCTGCTAATTTAAATGAGCAGTAAATTTGGTTTCATTCTAGTAAAGCCGCAATTGGGTGAAAACATAGGTGCATGTGCTAGAGCAATGAAAAATTTTGGTTTCTCAAAACTTCACATTGTAGAGCCTAAAATTAATTTTCCTAATCACAAAGTCAAAGCTACATCTGTAGGAGCTTATGATATAATTAACAAAGCAAAAGTTTTTGATAAAATTGAAAAAGCAATCAAGCCTTTCGATCTGGTTATATCTTTGAGTGCTAGACGTAGAGATATAAATAAGAAACATATTTCATTAAAAGAATTTCTAAAAATTATTAAAAAAAGAAAAAAAAATAGTATAGGTTTGATGTTTGGGCCTGAGGCATCAGGTTTATCCAACAAAGATCTATCTTTTTCAAATTATATTTTACAAATACCAACTTCATCTAAATTTAAATCACTTAACCTTTCTCACTCAATGATTATAGTTTGTTATGAAATTTTTAAGATTTTAAATGAAAAAATTACCAAAAAAAATAATTTACCTTTAAAAATATCTTCTAAATCTAATATTTTGTCTTTTGTTAATCATTTAACAAATCTTCTAGAAGAAAAAAAATTTTTTTTACCAAAGGAGAAAAAGTCTGCAATGATATTAAATATTAACAATCTTATTTATAGATTAGAACCAAATGATAAAGAATTGAGGATTTTAGCTAGTATTATTAGCTCATTGAGTAAAAAATAGCATTAAAGCTTAATTGACAAATCAAAACTAAAGCTTATAAACACTGAAATATTAAATATGACAAAAAGACTAAAATCTAAACACAAAGTTGATCGAAGGTTAAAAGCAAATATTTGGGGAAGACCTAAAAGCCCATTTAATTCAAGAGCATATCCTCCAGGACAGCATGGACAAAATAAAAAAGGTAAACCAACTGATTACGGCGTTCAATTACAAGCAAAACAAAAATTAAAAGCTTACTACGGAAATATTAATGAAAGGCAATTTAGAAATATTTATAGAAAAGCTCTTTCAAAGAGAGGAGATACGACTGAAAATTTAATTGCTTTATTAGAAAGTAGATTAGATACAGTTATATATAGAGCTAAATTTGCTCCAACTGTTTTTGCAGCAAGACAAATGATTAATCACGGACACATTAAGGTTAATAATAGAAGAGTTAATATATCAAGTTATGTTGTTAAGAGTACAGACCTCATAGAAATTAGAGAAAAATCGAAAAAACTAACTGTAATCGATGGTTCTTTACAAAGCAAAGAAAGAGACGTTCCTGAGTATATCAAGTTAGACGATAAAAATAAAACTGCAAAACTTGTAAGAACTCCAAAGTTTTCGGAAGTTCCTTTCCCAGTAATAATGGAACCAAATTTAGTAATTGAATATTATTCTAGATAATTTATTTTGATAGAAAGAACATCCTTAAGAGAAATTAATAAGCTATTGGTTCAAAACGCTAATTGGAAAGTTTTAGACATAGGCTGTGGCTTTACGGCTCATGAAAAAGCTGGATATATTGCTGACGTTCAAGACTTTTCTGAATTTTATAAAGATAAAAAAAAATTTGTACAAATTAAAGATAAGAAACTTCCGTTTGAAAATAAAGAATTTGACTTTGTTATCGCAAGTCATGTGATAGAACATGTTGAAGACTTCCCATTTTTTATTAGTGAAATTGAAAGGATTTCAAGCCAAGGATACATTGAATTACCAACTAGGTTAGGCGATAATTTAATTTTTGAAAATGTAACTGATCACATCTGGTGGTTTGTTTTTGATGATACAAAAAAAAAACTAATAGCATGTAGAAGAACTCAAAGTCTTGAACCATTTTTATCGGTTGCTTCAGGAAAAATACTATCAGATAAATTTAGAGAAAGTTTTGTGTTAGAATTATTTTGGAAGAATAAAATAGAATTTGAAATTAGTGATGAATTTAAAAATGATAGTGATAAAAAGATCCAATTTTTTAGTTTAATCAAAAAATATTTTAGTAAAAAAATAAGAAAGCTATTATCTAGATAATTAAATTATTTTTTTTTGTTCAAAAAGTTTTTTCAACTCACCTTTTTCAAACATTTCTTTAATAATATCACATCCTCCTATAAATTCTTTTTTGACGTAAAGTTGTGGAATTGTCGGCCAGTCACTATAATCTTTAATACCTTGTCTCAAATTTTCATCTTCAAGAACATTTATTCCTTTAAAGTTTATATTTAAATGTTTTAAAACATTAGAAACGGCCATTGAAAATCCACATTGTGGAGCATCTGGGGTCCCTTTCATAAATAAACAAACATCATTTTCGCTTATAAGACTTTCAATCTTTTTATTAATTTCCATTATTTTCCCTCTGTAGTAATTGATAATGCGTGTAATTCATTACCCATCTTACCTTTTAAAGATTTATATACAAGTTTGTGTTGTTCAATTTTGCTTATATTATTGAACTTAGATGACTTAATCGTAGCACTATAGTGATTACTGTCACCCATTAAGTCCTTTATTTCGATTGAGGCATCAGGAATAGACTCTTTTATCAATTTTTTAATTTCTTCAATTGGTAACGGCATTAATACTTATTATACCATTCATTGTTTATTTTAAATAAATCTTTGATGCTAATTTTTAACTCACCCTCAATTTCAAAGATTTCTTTTTGTGTATAACCAATATTTTCAAAATAAATATCATTATCTTTCATTATTTTTTCAGCTTTACTTGTGTTTTTCTTTTCAATTTCTACGACATATCTGGCTTGGTCTTCACCGAAAAAGTAATTGAATAGATTAGTTAAAATCTTTGGTTTTTTTATTTTAACACCATATTCTGATAAAACAGCCATCTCAGATAGTGTTACAATTAGACCACCATTTGAAACATCATGAGATGATAAAACCAAGTTATTTTTTATTAATTTTAATAATGTTTCTCCATTGTTTTTTTCATTTAGAAGATTAACTTCTGGAGGCATGCCATCAAAAATTTGATAATTTTCTTTTAAAAAACAACTTTGTTCTAAATGTCCAAATGTTTTTCCTATAAGAAAAAGACTACTATTTTCTTTTTTAAGTATATGATTAATTGGTTTTAGAAAATTATTTATCAAACCCACGCCACCAATCACAGGTGTAGGATAAATATTTTTTTTATTTGTCCCGTTATAAAAAGATACATTACCTGAAACTACAGGATAATTTAGAAATTCGCAGGCTTCTTTGATACCTTCTAAACATTCAGCAAATTCTCCCATAACTTCCTCATTTTCTGGATTACCAAAATTCAAACAGTTAGTAATTGCGATTGGTTTTGCTCCAACTGTAATTAAATTTCTCCAATTTTCACAGACTATTAATTTTCCTCCTGTGATAGGATGAGATTTGCAATAGTTAGCTGAGGAGTCAACTGATACTGCAATAGCTTTATCCTTATTATGAACTCTAATTATAGCAGCATCAGATCCAGATTTTTGCGCTGTATCACACATTACCATCTGATCGTATTGATTAGTTACCCAACTTTTATTTGAATGGTTTGGACTGGATAATATCTTAACTAAAGACTCCTCAATAGTTATTTTTCTAAGTTTTTTTAAATCAATTTTTTCTTTTTTAGTTTTTTTTCTTATCCATTTTCTATCGTATATTGGTGCTTTAGTAGCAAGAGCATCAATAGGAATTTCTCCTACAACTTTATTATGAAATTTCAGAGTAAGATTATTGGTATTAACAGTTTTCCCAATTACCACAAAATCTAAATCCCATTTGTCAAAAATTTTTTTAGCTGCTTTTTCTTTTCCATCTTCAAGAATTATAAGCATTCTCTCCTGACTTTCTGATAACATCATTTCGTAAGGAGTCATGTTTTCCTCTCTACAAGGAACTTTATCAAGCTCAAGCTCTATTCCAAGAGAGCCTTTGGAGGCCATCTCAACACTGGAAGAAGTTAATCCAGCAGCACCCATATCTTGTATAGAAATAATCGAATTATCCCTCATTAATTCTAAACATGCTTCCATTAAAAGTTTTTCAGTAAAAGGATCACCTACTTGAACAGTTGGTTTTTTTTCCTCAGAATTTTCGTCGAATTCGGCAGAAGCCATGGATGCTCCATGAATTCCATCTCTTCCGGTTTTTGACCCTACATAAACAACAGATTTGTTGACTCCTTTTGCCTTAGAATAAAAAATTTTATTTTTTTTTGCATGACCTACCGCCATTGCATTAACGAGAATATTCTCGTTATAAGTTTCATTAAACTTGGTTTCACCAGCCACAGTGGGTATACCAATACAATTTCCATAACCTCCGATACCTGAAACAACACCGTTCAAAAGACTTTTAGTTTTTGGATGATCCGGTGCACCAAAATGAATTGAGTTAAGCAATGCTATTGGTCTAGCACCCATGGTAAATACATCTCTTAAAATTCCTCCTACTCCTGTAGCTGCGCCTTGGTAAGGTTCAATATAAGAGGGGTGATTATGACTTTCAATTTTAAATACTATTGCATCATCATCTCCTATATCTATAACTCCTGCGTTTTCTCCTGGGCCTTGTATTACATGTTTTCCTTTAGTTGGTAATTTTTTCAAATGAATTCTTGATGATTTGTATGAACAATGTTCATTCCACATTGCTGAAAAAATTCCAAGTTCTAATAAGTTTGGTTCTCTTTTTAGTAATTTTTTAATATTTTCATATTCATCAATTTTTAAACCATGTTTTTCTATTATTTGATTTGAAATTTCCATATCAATTAAACAAACTTGAGAATAAATTTACTCCATCATTATTAGATATAATTTCATCAACCATTCTTTCAGGATGAGGCATCATCCCAAGAATATTTTTGTTATCATTAAAAATTCCTGCAATACTCTCTAAAGAACCATTTGGATTAGATTTGTCGTCTATATTTCCAATTTCATCACAATATCTGAATGCAATTAGATTTTCGTTTTTTAATTTATCTAAGTGTTTAGTGTCCGTAAAATAATTTCCCTCGTTATGGGCAATATTAATTTTCAAAATTTGGTGTTTTTTATACTTATTTGTGAATTTTGTATTATTATTAAAAACTTTTACATAAACATCTTTATTAATAAATTTTAAGTTTTTATTTTTTAATAATGTGCCTTCAAGAAGTCCGGTTTCAGTCAAAATTTGAAATCCATTACAAATTCCCAAAATTAAACACCCTGAATTAGCAGCTTTAACAACTTCTTCTATTATTAAAGATTTTCCAGCAATCGCTCCTGATCTTAAATAATCACCATAAGAAAAACCGCCAGGGATAACTATTAAGTCTGATTTAGGTAATTTGGTTTCTTTATGCCAAACCATTTGATTTTTAAATTGCATTTTTTCTAAAGCAACTCCAATATCTCTATCACAATTTGAGCCAGGAAAAACTATTACAGAAGATTTCATGAAATTTTTGTAATTGTGTAATCTTCAATTATAAGATTTACCAGAAGTTTTTTGCACATTTCATCGATTTTTTTTTCAGCTTCAGATTGTTTCTTTTCATCAACCTCTATTTCAAAGTGTTTTCCTTGTCTTATATTTTTAAGATTATTCATTCCCATATTTATTAAAGTATTTAGTACAACTTTACCTTGAGGATCTAATACATCTTTTTTTAGAGTGACTGTTACAGAAAATTTCAATTTATTTTTTTTTTTTGAATTTTATTGGAATAGTTTTACCAAAATTGACTTCACTTATATTTGTTTCTTCAGGCATAATACCTAATCTTCTTGCCACTTCCTGATAACCTTGAATTATATTTCCTAAATCTTTTCTAAACCTGTCTTTATCAAGTTTTTTTTCAGTTTTTGAGTCCCATAATCGACATGTATCTGGACTTATTTCATCAGCTAGAACTATTTCTTTTTCCTCATTTTCTTTATTCCAAGCTTTTCCATATTCAATTTTGAAATCCACAAGTTTAATACCTATTCCCCTAAACATACCTACCAATAAATCATTAATTCTTAACGTCATTTTATTAATCTCACTTATTTCTTTTTTTGTAGCCCAACCAAAAGAAAAAATATGTTCTTTTGAAATTAATGGATCGTTCAAATCATCTTTTTTAAAACAATATTCCAATAGCGGATGCTCTAGTACTGTTCCTTCAGGAATGCCAAGTCTTTTAGTTAAAGATCCTGTGGCTATATTTCTTACTATAAATTCAATAGGAAAGATTTCAGCCTTTCTAATAAGTTGTTCCCTCATGTTTAATCTTTTAATGAAGTGTGTTTTAATTCCGCACTGAGATAGGTTAGTTAAAATATGTTCTGAGATTCTATTATTTAAAACTCCTTTACCTTCAACTTTAGCTTTTTTTTGATTATTAAATGCTGTTGCGTCATCTTTAAAATGCTGGATGACTATATCTTTATCTTTTGTCTCATAAAGAATTTTAGCCTTACCTTCATATAGTTTTTTACCTTTATTCATTAAATTAATTTTTTAGACTTCTTTTAAAAATTATATTAATTTTTTTTGTATGGTAACTAAAATCAAATAGTTTTTTAATTTTATTAACAGGTATTTTATTTATAATTTTTTTGTCAGATACTATTTTATCAAAAAATGAAGAATTTTCCTTCCAAGCTTGCATTGCATTTTTTTGAACAATTTTGTAAGACTGTTCTCTAGTAAAACCCACTGATGTTAATTCTAAAAGTATTCTTTGTGAAAATAAAATTCCATTAGTCATTTCTAAATTTTTTCTCATTTTTTTAGGGTAAACATTTAAGTTTTTTACAACATTACTCAATCTATTTAGAGCAAAATCTAATGCTATAGTAGTATCAGGGCCAATATTACGTTCAACTGCAGAATGAGAAATATCCCTTTCATGCCATAAAGCAACATTTTCCAATGCTGGAATAACGCTTGACCTAATCAATCTTGCTAAACCGGTTAAGTTCTCACTTAAAATTGGATTTTTTTTGTGTGGCATCGCTGAAGATCCTTTTTGTTTTTTTCCAAAAAATTCTTCAACTTCTAAAACTTCTGTTCTCTGGAGATGTCTTATTTCAATTGCAAATCTTTCAATTGAACTTGCAATGATCCCTAAAGTAGAAAAAAATTGTGCGTGTCTATCTCTAGGGATTATCTGAGTTGAAATAGGCTCAACATTAAGTTTTAATTTTTTTGCGACATAATTTTCTACTCTAGGATCAATATTTGCGAAAGTCCCAACAGCACCTGAAATTGCACAAGTGGAAATTTCTTTAATAGAATTTATCAATCGTTTTTTGTTTCTTAAAAATTCTTGATAAAAGGTTAACATTTTTAATCCGAAGGTTATCGGCTCTGCATGAATTCCGTGGCTTCTTCCTATACATAAAGTATATTTATGTTTAATAGCTTGTGTTTTAATTGATCGAAGTAATTTATTAATATCATCTAATAATATTTCCCCTGACTGTTTTAATTGAAGATTAAAACATGTATCTAAAACATCTGAAGAGGTCATACCTTTATGCAAGTGCCTTGCATCTTTTCCAACTTTTTCAGTAATAGAGGTTAAAAAAGCAATTATATCATGTTTTACCTTTTCCTCGATTTGTAAAATTCGCTTTGGATTAATTTTAGCTTTCAATCTTATTTTCTTTACAACACCTTTAGGAATAATTTTAAATTTTTCCATTGCCTCAGCAGCCAAAAGTTCAATTTCAAGCCATATTGAGTATCTATTATGGTCTTCCCAAATATTTTTAAGTTCTTTCCTTGTATATCTTTCAATCATAAAACTTTAAAAACTTAATTTGATTGAGTAAAAATTTCACAACCATCTTTTGTTACACCTATTGTATGTTCAAATTGTGCTGACAATGATTTATCTTTTGTAACAGCAGTCCAACCATCATTTAAAGTTTTGGTCTCATAATTACCAAGATTTATCATAGGTTCTATAGTAAATATCATACCTTCCTTTAACTTTTCACCTGTACCTTTTTCTCCATAATGTAGGACATTTGGTTCTTTGTGAAATGTTTGTCCAATTCCATGTCCACAAAAATCTTGAACTACTGAAAATCCCTCTGCTTCAACGTGAGTCTGAATTGTTGAACCTATATCACCTATGTGGATTCCTTCTTTAACAATACTAATTGCTTTCATCATAGACTCATAAGTGGTGTTAATTAATTTTTCTGCTTTGATTGAAACTTCACCTATCTTAAACATTCTGCTAGTGTCTCCATGCCAACCTTCTTTAAAAGCTGTGACGTCAACATTCACAATATCTCCGTCTCTTAAAATCTTATCTGAGGGTATACCGTGACACACAACGTGATTTGCAGAAGTACAGCAAGACTTTGGAAACCCTCTATAAAACAATGGCGCAGAGTAAGCTTGATGGTCATTAATAAACTCATAACAAATTTTATCAATTTTTTCTGTTGAAATACCTGGTTTTATAATTTTTTCTACTTCGTCTAATGCGCCAGCTGCAATCGAACCAGCAATTTTAGTTTTTTCAAATGCTTCTTTAATATTTTTACTCATTTAATTAATTTTATTTTGTTATTGAGTTTTATTCCTTTTGAGGAAAATTTACAATCATAGCAAAGGATATTTAGTTTTTTTTTAACAGCTTTCACCAATGCATTTGCATAATCTGGATCTATATCTTTAGCTATTCTAAATGATTTGCAATCATCTCTTTGTATTAAGTAAAGAATAAAAATCTTATAACCTTTTTTACTTGCTTTTAAAAGTTCAGTTATATGTTTAAGACCTCTAGTTGTTACTGCATCTGGAAATTCAGCAATATCTTTTTTTCTTGATAAGGTCACATTTTTAACCTCAAGGAAAGTCTTAGTTTTTTTATCTTTTAAAAGAAAATCAAATCTTGTATTTGGTCCAAATTTTACTTCAGGTTTTATTTCTAAAACACCGTTGAAATCTTTGATTAGATTATTTTGAAGAGCATGAAGAACTATTTTATTCGTTAAATGTGTATTCACACCAACTTTTGATTTATTATCTTCAATAATTTCTAAAGTATATTTAAGTTTACGATTTGGATTATTTGATTTACTAAGCCAAACTTTATTACTTTCCTTTAATAGCCCGAACATAGAGCCAGTATTTGGACAATGAGCTGTTATAACTTGACTATTGATTTTTACATCAACAAAAAATCTTTTATATCTTTTTTTAAATCGTCCTGATATTAATTTATTTTTAAATTTCATATAATATTTATACCTCTATGAAGAAAAAAATAAAAAAAGTAAATGCTGCAATTTTAATTATTGGAAATGAGATACTTTCTGGACGAACGCAAGATAAAAATATTAATTTTATTTCAAATTGGTTGAATTCAAAATGTGGTATTACTGTAGAGGAGGTTAGAATAGTTCCTGATGCAGAAAAGATAATTATTGAAAGTATCCAAATTTTATCAAAAAAATATAATTACATTTTTACGACAGGTGGTATAGGGCCAACACATGATGATATTACTGCAAAATCAATTTCTAAAGCTTTTAAAGTTAAGTATGAGTATAATAAAGAAGCTTATAAAATTTTAGAAACATATTATGGTAAAAAAAAATTCAATGACGGACGAAAAAAAATGGCAAAAATGCCTAAAGGTTCAAAATTAATTTATAATCCTTCTAGTTCAGCCCCGGGATTTATAATTAAAAATGTTTTATCTCTTCCTGGTGTACCCTCCATTTTAAATTCAATGATTGAAAATTGTAAAAGATATTTAGTTAGAGGATTAAAAATACATAGTCGAACTTTAAACCTATATACTGTTGAGAGTAATATTTCTAAACAACTGGGGTTAATACAAAAAAAATATAAAAAGTATGTCGATATCGGTAGTTACCCCTTCTTTAGACTTGGAAAAATTGGAGTAGCCATAGTTACAAGGTCTAGTTCAGTATCAAAACTTAAAAAAGTAAATATTGAATTAAATAAACTAGTTAAGTTAAAAAAAATTAAAATTTTAAAGCTTTAAATTAAATTATAAACTTCTTCTACAGTAATAGTCTCAATATCTTTAGTTTTTGAAATTTTTTTACTATCCAAAATTTTTGTAAAATTATTTTTTGGTGCAAATTTTTCAGAATTAGTTGGACCAAACAAAACTATCATAGGAATATTAGCTAGACCCATCATATGCATCACGCCATTATCAATCGAGACAGCTTGATCTAATCTTGAAGAAAGAGCAGTAACAAGAGCAGGGCATGATAATTCAGAAACTGTCTCTGGAAAAATAGCAGACGGTACTTGACTTTTAATTTTTTCAATAATGTGTTCTTGATTTTTTTCAATAAAAAATACTGGAACCTTATCTTTAATTAAAGATTTATTTGCAAGTGAGATAAATTTATAGATTGACCAACTTTTTTTTCTATATTCATTACCTTGCGTAATTGAAAAACCTATATAATTATTTTTTGGAAGCAATTTTTTTGCTTCATTCAATAAATTTTTTGGTAATTTACTACAATCGAAATTTATCTTTTTAATTTTGTCATTTAAAAAATTACTTAAATTTTCTAGATGATCCTTAGATTTAAATCTAATTTTTTTCGTTGAAAAAATATTGAATAGAGTAGTTGAATAAAAATTATTATGTGGAATCCTTTTAAGAATTAAAGAATTTCTTAATTTAGACTGAAGATCGATGATTAAATCAAATTTTAGATAATTTTTTCTTTTAAAATTTCTTCTAACGAAAAAGAAGTGCCACCATCTAAAACCAAAATATTTTAAATTTAATTTTAATGATTCTACTTTTATATTATACTCTTTAAGCCTTCCTTCAAAGTGGTTGGGATGAGCTCCTAAATATAAAATTTTTGATTTTTTAAAATGATTTTTTAGACTCAATATTAATGGGATTATTTGAATAGAGTCGCCTAATCCACCACCAGAATTATAAATTAATATTCTATCCATAAATTATGATTTTATAAGATTTATTAAATATTATAAATGTCATATAAATACACCTCTAATTACTTTAAAATATTAATAATAAAAAACATTTTTTTTTGATATTAAGTATGAAATAGAAATAGTCTAATGGAAAAAATAAATACTGGTTTACTTATAAGAATTGATGATATTTCCAGCCACATGAACTGGAAACTTATGAAGAAAAGCGAAGCACTTTTTGATGAATATAATATCAAACCTTTATTAGGAGTAATACCCAATAATAAAGATCGAGAATTTTTAAGTTACGAAGAAAAAGATAATTTTTGGCAACAAGTAAGAAATTGGCAAAGTAAAGGTTGGGAAATTGCAATGCATGGTTTTACTCATGTTTATGATACTGAAACAAATAAAAAAGATTTTTTCGGGTACGGAGGAAAATCTGAATTTTTTGGGCATTCTTTAGAAGATCAAATAAATAAAATTTCAAACGGACTAAAAATATTTCAGTCAGAGGGAGTAAAAATAAGATCTTTTTTTGCTCCAAACCATACTTATGATTTAAATACATTTAAGGCTTTAAAAATAAATAAATTAAATAACATAATAGATGGTTATGGTTTTTTTCCTTATACTGAATACGATATTCAATTTGTTCCGCAACTATTTTATAAAGAAATAATGTTACCCTTTGGAATTCAAAGTACACAAGTGCATCTTAATTATATGAATGAAAATAATTTTATAAAATTCCAAAAATTTATTCTCAAAAATAAAAAAAAAATTATTAGTTTTGATGATGCGCTCAATGCCTCAAGTAACGGAGTATTTTCTAAACTAACCAGATTTATAAGTGAAAAAGTATTAAAAGTTGTGAGAAAATTTTAAATTATCTATGCAAGGTTCAAAAATATTAGCAATTGAGTATTTTCTTCCTCAAAATGTAGAGAATAATAAAATCTTTAAAAAAAATAATCCCAGTGTAAATATAGATAGAATTAAAGCTAAAACAGGGATCAATAATCGTTATATTTCTAATGATAAAGAAACTGTCATAGATATAAGCATTAAAGCAATAAATAAGATTCTTAAAAAATTTCCAAAAAATAAAATTGATTTTGTAATTTTAGTATCTCAAACTTCGAATTTTAGAATTCCAACCTCAGCCTGTATAATTCAAAATAGATTAAATTTAAGAAAGGATATAATAGCATTTGATATTAATTTAGGTTGTTCAGGATTTGTTTACGCCCTAAGAATGGCATCTAGTTTAATTGAATCGAAAGAAGTGAACAATGGAATTATAGTTTGTGCTGATACTTACACAAAACACATAAGCAAAACGAATACAGCTTGTAGACCTATTTTTTCTGATGCAGCAGCAGCAACATTGATTTCAAAAAGTAAAAAAAATTATATTGGTCCATTTGAATTAGGAGCAGATGGTTCTGGAGCTGATGCTTTATTATTATCATCTGAGACGAATGAAATTGTGATGAATGGAGCAAAAGTTTTAACTTTTGCTATGGATGTTGTCCCAAACAATGTAGAAGCTTTATTAAAGAAAATTAAAATTAATAGAAATAAGATAGATAAATTTATATTTCACCAAGCTAGTAAATATATTTTAGATAATATCAACAGAAGACTTTCTCTAGAAAAGGATAAGACTTTTGAGAATTATGGTAAAGTTGGTAATACAATTTCAGCCTCAATACCTATTGCATTAAAAGATGCATGTACTAAAAAGAAAATATCTAATAATAATAAAATAATCATCGCCGGATATGGTGTGGGTTTATCCTGGGGATCCGCATTAATAAAGTGGAACAAAATTTTATAATTTATGATTAAAGTTGAAAAAAAAGTTTTTACTCCAAACGCTACGACAAATCTACTAGTAGAAAGCACATTGAAAACTTTGAAGAAAAATTCAGATATTTTAGACTTAGGTTGTGGCACTGGTTATGTAGGTTTGTCGGTAGCTAAAAAAACAAAATTTAAAAATAAATATTTTTTTTCAGATATTTCAACACAAGCAATCTCATTATGCAAAAGAAACGCAAAAAAGAATAAAATAAAGATTTTCGCAAAAGCTGGGACAATGTTTGAACCTTGGGAAGGTGAAAAATTTGATTTAATCATTGAGTCTATTTCAGCCATAGCTAAAAAAGTAGCTAAAGCATCTCCCTGGTATAAAAACGGAATACCTTGTGATTGTGGAGAAGACGGAACCGAATTAGTTAATGATGTCTTAAAAGTAACAAAAAAATATTTAAAGAAGAATGGGAAATTAATTTTTCCGATCGTTACTTTATCAAATAAAAAAAAAATTCTTCAAACAGCTAGGAAATATTTTAAAAATGTAAAACTTTTGATCTCAAAAGATTGGCCATTACCTAGAAGCATGTATACAAAAAGAAAACTCCTTGAAAATTTAAAAAAGAAAGGAATAATAAGTTATAAAACAAAATATGGTTTGATTTTGTATTCTTCTGAGATATATATTGCGTATTAACTACCGATGAAAAATAAAATTTCCAAAGAAGAAATAATAAAAATAATTTCTAAAATTCTTAAAATAAGTCCAAAAGAAATTGAAAAAATTGATAATTATGAAAAAATGGATAGTTGGGATTCTTTAGCTCAATTAGATATAATTAGCGCGATTGACAAAAAACTTAATGGAAAAATTGGCAAAGTAAAAAATATTGCTGAAATTAAAAGCGTTAGAAAACTTATTTCCGCATTGAAGAAAAAATCTTTAATTGTTTAATGCATGGATCAAAAAAAACTCATAAATCTTGGTTAAAAAATTATAAAGTTGCAAAAGTTTTTAACAATGGTCGTTTATATATCCAAACGCTTAAATATCTAAAAAAACAAACCAATCTTAATTACCCAAAAGTATTATTTCTTTTTAATAATTTTATTAATAAAAAATATCCAATTTGTAATGTCTTATTGTATGAAAAAAAAATAGTCGGATTTGTTGGAACAATTTTTTCCCAGAAAAAATATAATAAAAAAAAATTTTTAAATTGCAATATTCATTCATGGATGGTTGATACAAACCATCGTATTGGTTCTTCAATGCTTATAAATCAAATTAAACAAAATTGTATTATAACAGTTTTAAGCTCACTACCTAGACTGGAAAAAACTTTTCTAAAGTTAGGGTTCAAAAAATTCAATATGAAGTACAAAATTATTTTTATCAAAAAATTTTTTGCAAAAAACATTAAACTAAGCTTTGATATTCTACATAATCAAAATTTTTTAATGAAAAAAACAAACAAATCTCAGCAAAAAATTATAAAAGATTATAATAATTCTAGATTTAAAAAATTTATTTTCTTTAACTCAATTTCTAAAAAAAATTGCCTAATTATAGGCGATGTAACAAAGAAAAAACGCTTCTTTAAAACTTTAAATATAATCTATTGCTCAAACACAAGTTTCTTGAAAAAAAACATATTTATTTTTTACACGCTTATTCAAAAATATTTTAAGGTTCATTTTTGTGGAGAATTTTACATAAATAAATCAAAATCTATTTTAAAAAAATCTAATTTATCTAAGATTATAAATAAAACAATTTATTTGAAAAGAACTCCAAAAAACTACCAATTTGATTTATTATATTCGGAAACAGAGTTTTAAGCCTCGAAGTGATATAATTTTTTTTACATCTTTAAAATCCTTGTGTATTAATATAATAACTAAACATTATAAATAACGACGTGCCCTCGTGGTGAAATTGGTAGACACAAAGGACTTAAAACTCCAAGGATACAGTAAGATTAGAGTCTCAGACAGTCTCAGGTAGTCTCAAAAAATTATCAATCCTTATTTTATTATTTAACCTTTCAATTAGCATTAGAAATCAAGGCAAATTAATTTGTGCAGACTAGAAGATAACTAGAAGACAGAGAGGGAAAATTTGGTAAGATAATTTAATGAAAAAACTTTTAAAATTGATAATAATAAATTTTACGTTATTATTATTTTTACATATTCCTTCACATAGCATTGAAATTACAAAAGATTTAAAACTTTTAGATTTATCAAAAGTTAATGAAGAAAGCTGTAGATATGCAGGGAGAGGCGCATTAACACTAAACAAAAATTTTTCAGATTTCATCCAAGGTTATGAGGAACCGTTGGCAATAGATGGAGCGTCTACTTTTATAGAGGATAATACCGCTTACCTAAATAACGCCCTAGCTGGTTACAGTTCTGAAAAAGAAGATGGGATATTTAAAAAAAGATTGGTTGATCTCTCTATATCAAATAGTTTTAAAAAAGTTGATTGGACTGAAAAAGGGGGGTCATCACCTTCATTTGTGACAAATATATTAATAAAATCTTTAGCGTATTCTACTTCGTATTTGAGAAATAAAAACAAATTAAATAAAGAAGAAATTAATCAACTGAATATTTACGTTGAAGACTTAAAGAAAAATTCTTATTTAGCTGATGCAAGAATTAAGAACAAAGATGCTGGAAGATATAAATCAATTTCTGGAGACGATACTAAATATTTTACAATCGATACAAAATTCGCTAGAGCAACTTCATTTATCATGTGGGGCGCGGCAATTAATGACAAAAAACTATTTGTGGAAGGTTATGAAATTTATATGAATTTAATGAAAACTTTAGATAAAAAAAAATTTTTTGAAAAAAAGTTAAGAGGTAATAATGAAGTTATCCAACACGTTATTCAAGGAGCTGAAGTTTTAAGATTGAATGGATTCAATATTTATAACACTAAATTTAAAAATGGTTCTCTTAGAGATCAATTAGAAACACATGCTAAAAGACTGATTAAAAATAACAACAAAGAAATTGCAGGCCTAGACCCAGATGCAGGCAAAACAAGTATAGTCAAAACTCGTCGTGCTCCCTCATAGCAATTGTTCCAGTTATTTTTGCTATCATTTGATTTCTTGTATATCCCACAATCACCTGGATGACTTTCAAATTTAATAGAGATATTATCATCTCTTGAAATTTCATCTGTGATTATCAAACAGTGATCAGGTCCTTTACCATTTTGCCAGCATGAATCCCAATGGTTCATTCTTAATTTTTTACCTTCAAGAACATTATCAGGTAAATTAATTAAACGACTATTACCACTACTTTTGCTTCCAGCTAATTCTTTCCACACTATTGGATCAGCATATGAATTATTTAAAAAGAGAAAAAATAATAAAAATATAGACAAACTTTTCATCGTTAAAGTTTAAATTATCAGTATTAAATATTTATGAAAAGTAAAAATTATCTTCTAGTCTGCACCTAGTCTTCCCATATTTTAGCAGTGATAAGTGGACATAAAAGTTGGGTTAAGTTGAAGAGTTATGAACGTATCAAAGCTAGTCTGTTTGATGATAAGTTTAAATTAGTAACGAATATAATTTTTACCGTATAAACAACCTGAGTGAATAGCCAAAGCTCCACCAGAATAATCATCTAAACTAAATCCAGTTGCAATTTCATGAACTTTTTGAATATTTTCTGTATTATTTTTTTCGTCGTTTAAATAAAACGGTATCCAAGCTACATGGGCTCCATAACCTCGAGTTTTTATAGGAACAAAGTATCGGGATTGGGGAAGTAAATGGCTTTCATTTTCCGTATTAATCCCTAAAAATTATATTCATTCAAATACGCCACTTATATTCAATCAAATACATAGAAAAGGCAAAGGTGCACATTATAGAATGGGTATTTCACCTGAAGGAATTGTAAATGTACAGTTAAGAAGTTTTCTTCACGACAATGAGTGCGTGAAAATTAGCAAAAAACTTCTGGGAAAAAATATTTGTAGAAAAATAAGCGAAAAATATCACGATCCACCTTTTTTTGATTTAAAACATTTTTCTAATCACTTAGGAAAGTGGATAGATGTAATAGTACATACACCAAATAAGAAAAGTTTATTCATATGGGTTAACGGCAAAAAAATTGTAGATATGCAAAATAAAATGCCAGGAAACTCATCACTCTCGTCAACAAATTTTGGTATTTATCAAGACAGAGCAAATCAAATAAAGGCTAAAGGAAAAAAAGTGAAAACTAAATGGAAGTATGAGGAAGCGTCAACAGTTCAAATTTTGTACATAGATGAAATAAGATTTGCAGATCAATGTAATAAATTAAACCTAATAAATTTAGGGTACAATTGTAATAAACTTTAAAATGAAAAAACTTTTAGCGATCGTGGTTCTGGATTTATAAGATATTAAATTAGCATGAATTTAAAATCTTATAAATTTTCTCTTTATGATTTTGCTAATTCTGCCTTTACAACAGTTATTATAACTTTTGTTTTCTCAAATTATTTTGCGGAGTCAATTGTTCAAGATATGGTTAATGGCCAGGCATATTGGGGTTGGGCCATTTCAGTATCAGGACTATGCATTGCATTAAGCGGACCCTTTTTAGGAAATTTAGCTGATAAGAAGAATTTAAACTCAATTATCTTAAAATCAAGCACCTATTTATGTATACTTTTTACAGCAGCATTATGGTTTGCAAAACCATCTACTGAATATATTTTATTTACCTTAATCATAGTTTGTTTGGCAAACTATTTTTATGAACTAAGTTCTATTTTCTATAATTCATTATTAATTCATTCAGCGGATAAACAACATGTGGGAAAGGTGTCTGGTTTTGCTTTTGCGCTGGGGTATTTAGGTGGCATTATCACACTTATTTTGACCATTATTTTATTAATTCAATCAAATTATTTAATCGATTTAGATCAAAAAATTAATTTTAGATCCACTGCCATTTTTGTAGCCCTTTGGTTTCTCATTTTTTCCTATCCACTATTAAGTCAAACAAAATATAAAAAAGTTGAACCAAACAAAAAAAAATCAAATAGTTTAAAAAAGATTCTT